>RXJP01000058.1:11609-58113 GCA_003963315.1 Rhodocyclaceae bacterium
CCACGGCCTTGGCGAAGTCGCCGCCCGTGGCGGGAATGCCGGCATAGGCGTCGCCCTGTCCGGCGGTTTCGTAGGACGACCAGTCGAGATGAAGTTTCATGGAATCTCCTTGCAATCGGCTTTCCATGCAAGAGCAGTTCCATCACTCATTCCTTTTGCATCAAGGACTTCCCTGTGTCGCACATCGAACAATCGCCTGCCACCGTAGAATCGGCCCATGGAAATCCTGATCGACGTCATCCTCCGTGCCGGCCGCTCCGCCGTGGAGCTTTCCCTCTTCGTGTTGCTGCCCATCATGGTGGTGATGCTGTCCCTGATGCGCCTGCTGGAAGCCCGGGGCGCCCTGGACTGGCTGGTGGCGCGGCTGGCCCCCGCCTTCAAGCCTTTCGGCCTGACCGGCTTGGGCGTGTTCGCCGCCCTGCAAATCAATTTCGTCAGCTTCGCCGCGCCGGTGGCCACCCTGACCATGATGGAACAGCGCGGCACCTCCAACCGCCACCTGGCCGCCACCCTGGCCATGGTGATGGCCATGTCCCAGGCCAACGCCCTGTTCCCCATGGGCGCCATGGGGCTGGCCATCGGCAAGACCCTGCTGTTCTCCCTACTCGGCGGGCTGGCGGCAGCAGCGGCCACTTACTACGGCTTTGGCCGCCGCTTGTCGGCGGAGGAGCATCTCACCGACGACACCCCGCACCATCCGGTGGCGGATACGGCCAAGGGCTTTCTCGATGTCATCAACCGCGCCGGCGCCGAGGCCTTCAGGATCGCGGTGGGCGCCATTCCCATGCTGGTGCTTTCCCTGGTGGCGGTGATGGTATTGCGCACCGTGGGCGCGGTGGACGCCCTGACCCAGGCCCTGGCGCCGCTGCTGCACCAATTCAACATCTACACCGCCCTCGTGTTGCCGGTGTTCACCAAATACCTGGCCGGCGGCACCGCCATGATGGGCGTGGTGGGTGAAATGCTGCGCGACCACCACTTCACCGTGGCCGCCCTCAACGGCAGCGCCGGCTTTCTCATCAACCCCCTCGATGTTCCCGGCGTGGCGGTGCTGATCTCCGCCGGCAGCCGCGTCGCCGCGGTATGGCGCACGGCGGCCCTGGGGGCCTGCGTCGGCATTGCCGTGCGCGCCCTGGGCCACGGCCTGCTCGGCTGAACTAATTGGACGCAAACGGATCAATCAGACCAGCATTTCCCTTCGGGGCATTTCCCAAAATCCATAACAACTGCCAATGAACGCTCCCGAAGCATCGCCCAACGAGGAAACACCCCAGATTCACCTGCGTCAGTTCCTGCCGATCTTCGCGGCGGTGTTCCTGCCCATGTTTCTTGCCGCGGTGGACCAGACCCTGCTGGCCACGGCGACGCCGGTCATCGCCACAGAACTGGGCGGCCTGCGCGACACCTCCTGGGTGGCGGTGGCCTACCTGCTCGCCGCAGCGGCCGTGGTGCCGCTCTACGGCTGGCTCGGCGACCGTCTTGGCCTGGCCCGCATACTGCGTTACAGCCTGTCCCTGTTCGCCCTCGGCTCCCTTGCCTGCGGCCTCGCCCAAAGCCTGCCCCAACTGGTGGCGGCGCGCGTGCTCCAGGGCCTGGGCGGCGGTGGCTTGATGACCTTGTGCCAGGCGCTGATCGGCGAACTGGTGCCGCCCCGGCAGCGGGGCCGCTTCCAGGGTTATTTCGCCGCAGTGTTCACCCTTGCCAGCGTCAGCGGGCCGGTATTGGGGGGACTGGTGGTGAGCCAATACAGTTGGCGCTGGCTGTTCCTGGCCAACCTGCCCCTGGCCGCCATCGCCCTCTGGCGCCTGATGGTGCTGCCCGGTGTGCGCAGCCGTGACCGCATCAAGGGCAAGGTGGACGGCGTCGGCCTGATCGTTTTCCCAATCCTGGTGGCTTGCGTCATTTTCTGGATTTCCTCGGTGGGCCATCGTTTCACCTGGGATGCTCCGGCCAGCGCGGCCCTGGTGCTCGTCATTGTTGTCGGTACGCGCTTTCTCTATCGCCATGAGAAACGAATTCCACAGCCATTTCTCGATCTGCGACTACTGGCCCATCCGGCTATCCGCGCGGTAATGCTGTCCACCCTCAGCTTCTCCTCCTGCATGTTCGCCCTGGTGTTCTATCTGCCCATCTACCTGCAACTGGGTCTCCATAGCGGCGCCATGAAATCCGGTCTGCTGATCCTGCCGGTCACGCTCGGCATCGTCGTCGGCGCCACCCTCAGCGGGCGGGCCCTGGCCATGGGCGTGCTGCCCAAATGGGTGCCGACCACCGGACTGAGCATTTCCGCCACGGCCCTGGGGCTCTTGGCCTGGCTCGGTGCCGAGCCGACCTTGATTGCCGTGCTGGGCAGCCTCTCCGGCATGGGCTTCGGCAGCGTCATGCCCTCCACCCAGGTCATCGCCCAGACCGTGGGCGGACGTGATCGCCTTGGCGTGGCGACATCCCTCGCCTCCTTGTCCCGGTCCCTCGGTGCGGCCCTGGGCACCACCATCTTCGGCGTGCTGATCTTCACCCTGCTCCCCGGTGTGCCCCACAACGCCGCGCCGGCGGACTTCCTCCTCCTGCCGCCGCTGCAAGTGCAGCATGCCTTCCACATCGCCTTCGCCCTGATGGCCTGCACCGCCGCCGCCGGCGCCTTCGCCGCCAGCCGGGCGCCGGCGGTGAGGCTTTAGAGGCTGTTCCGCGCGGTCAGGTACAAGCTGCAACGACCTTGCCAACACTTATCGTCGTCGCCATCAGGTAATACACTGGGCGTTTTTCCTGTTCTGTCGCCATGCTCGCCGCCCTGACCCAACTTCTCGTCTTCCAGCTCATCGGTGAAATCATCGCCCGTAGCCTGGGCCTGCCCATTCCCGGGCCGGTGATTGGTATGGGACTGATGTTTCTTTTTCTCATCCTGCGCGGCGGGCCGGACGAAGGCAGCAAGACCACGGCCAATACGCTGCTCCAACATCTGTCATTGATGTTCGTTCCCGCCGGCACCGGCGTGATGCTGCACTTCCAACGCATGGCCGATGAATGGCTGCCCATCACTGCCGCCCTGCTGGGCAGCACCTTTCTCGCCATGGCGGTGACGGCCCTGGTGCTCAAGGCGATGACGACCAAGACCACCGCGCCGCAAGCGGAACAAGGAGAACAGCCATGAGCCAGAACGTCAGCGGCATCTGGGCCTATCTATCCGCCTCGCCGCTTCTCGGCCTGACCATTACCCTGCTGGCCTACCAGGCGGCTTACTGGATATTCCGCAAGGCCAAGTTCCACCCGGCGGCCAATCCCGTGTTGTTGGCGGTGGCCATGTTGGTGGTCTTGCTGCAATGGACGGGCACCCCCTATAAAACCTATTTCGAAGGCGCCCAGTTCGTGCACTTCCTCCTCGGCCCGGCCACAGTGGCCCTGGCGATTCCCCTTTACGGCCAGCTCCGCCGCCTGCACGCCATGGCCCTGCCCCTGGCCGTGGCGCTGCTGGCCGGCTCCATCACCGCCATCGTCTCCGCCCTGGTGATCGGCAAGCTGCTGGGAGCCAGCACCGTAACGCTGATTTCCCTGGCGCCGAAATCCGTGACTACCCCCATCGCCATGGGCATCGCCGAACAACTGGGTGGACTGCCCTCCCTGGCAGCCCTGATGGTGCTCACCACCGGCATCCTCGGCGCCGTGGGCGGCAGCGCCGTCTACCGGCTACTGCGCATCCACGACCCGGCCGCCAAGGGATTCGCCATGGGCCTGGCCGCCCACGGCATCGGCACCGCCCGGGCCTTTCAGGAAAGCGAGCAGATGGGGGCTTTCTCCGCCCTGGCCATGGGCTTCAACGGCCTGCTTACCGCGGTACTCCTGCCGGTACTGCTGCCGCTATTTGCGGCTTGGCTGAAATGACATCAGCCAAGCCAGTGTCCGCAGACGAAAAATCCGACCAATCCATTGAATAATATTGGATTTACCCGTAAATTTACAGATCAAAAGGTTATCGGGTAAAACCCATGAAATTCAATGATGAACAGCTCAGGGTTGCAGCGAACCTCAGACAGTATTATTTGGCCTGGCTGGAAACCAAACGTGGCTTATCGGATTGCGACTACTCACTGTCGTGGACCACGCGCGACGGCATCGACTATCTGCGCTATCGATCTGCCATCAAAGACACGACCCTAGGGCCGCGCTCGGCAAACACCGAACGGCAACTGGCCGACCACGTCGCCCGCAAAGCGGAACTGGTGGCCCAGGAACAAAGCCGGGGCGACAGATTGTTTGAAACCGGTCGGCTGTTCGTTGCCTTGCGCATGGGCGTCATCGCCTCTCCTGCCGCCGCCATCCTGAGGGAGGCGGACATCCGGGCTTATCTGGGCACCGCCTTGATGGTGGTGGGCACCAATGCACTGGCCGCATACGAGTTGGAAGCCGGCGCCCGTTTTGCCGTAGGCATGGATGCGACGGAGGACTTCGATCTGGCCTGGTCCGGCAACCAGAAAACCGTGTTGGCCCTGGCTGGCAAACATCCGGTGAGTCTGTTGGCCCTGTTGAAATCCATCGACAACACCTACACGGTCAACGCCGAACGCACCTTCCAGGCGAGAAACAAACACGCCTATGAGGTTGAACTGCTCATCGCGCCATCGAAAACGGACAGCCTGCCAAAATCTATCGGCCTATCCCCCATCCCCTTACCTGAACAGGAATGGCTCCTGCAAGGCACACCGGTGGACCAGGTGGTCTGCGGGCGCGACGGATCCCCCGCCCATATCGTCGCCCCTGATCCGCGATGGTTCGCCCTGCACAAACTCTGGATGGCCGAAAAACCGGGGCGCGATGTGCTGAAAAAACCCAAGGACGCACGCCAAGGAAAAGCGCTGCTCGACGCCATCTCCGCCTGGATGCCCCATTACCCCCTCGACACGACGTTCCGCGACGGACTACCGGACGAGCTGCGGCCCCATTTCGACGCCTGGCACACCACCCAGCCTGCCCGCAAGGATACACGTCGCCCCTTTTGATGACGCTCGAACCTGTTCGAGCAGCGCATCCTCAGTCGTAACAGAAACCCCGTTTACACAAAAATTAGGACACCCTGCTCTCGCGAAAGCAACGCGCCAAGAACTTACGCAGGAATTGAATTCTCCAATCTCCCGCGCAGGGCTGACGAAAACCAGACGATCAGCGCCAGCCCACCACAAAACTGATCAACAGCTCCAGCACCATCAGCAATCCCAGCCAGGCCATGACGCCGGCAAAGATCAAGGCGTTGCCCATGCGGTGGGCCAATATGCCGTCAGTAACACCCAGCAAGGGCCTTACGCCATGGCGTATCAACACGGCACTGCCGGCCCAAGCCGCCACCACCGCCACCACATTCACCCACAAGCTGGGTACGAACAGGGCAAGCGACGATAGCCATAGGGGCGTGGGCGCCACTGCAGCCAGCGTGAACACCCCGGCAGCGGTGCTGCGGCTACCCGCCGCTTCGCAACGGTCCTGGATGAAGTTGACCATCAACTCCACCATGGCCAGTTCGGCGAAGAAAAACAGTATTCCCACCGTTGCAGCTTCCATCACCGACAGGTGGGGTACTACGGCGGGAAACACGGCACCCGGCTGCACGAGCTCGGAAAAGGCGTACATCAGCGGTGGGATCAAGGACATCGGGACGACATAAGTCCAGAACAGTTGGCGGGGCAACGACTCGATACGAACCAGATCGCTCCAACCCTCGCTTTCGGACACGAACATACGGGACAGGCTGGCTAGAGACATGACCATCTCCCTTCTCATGTGGGGAATATCGATGGGCCGCAAGGCAACCCACCGGAGGCCGGCTTCGCGTGATCCGCAATTTATTGTGGCCCGACCGTCCAATTCCACCATAGCAGCCGAACCAGCGCTGCGATAGTCACAACGCAATCCCATTATCCTGTGGCACACTTCAGCCCATGCTTAACATCCCTGTCCCACTCCGACGCCGACGCCGCTTTCCCTCCCACGGGAGGCTGTGCGCCATGCCGGGATGGGCTGTTACCGGGGATTGAAACTTCCCCTGACATTTCCCCGCAACGAAATTTTCGTAAAAGGCCACGGTTCCCCGCCCTGGCCTTTTTCTTTTACGGAGCTTGTGATGACAACTGCCTTACCCGATACCAACGCCCTGATGTGGGTGACCGCCAGGCCCGACCTGTTTTTCGTCCAGGGCAGCGGCGCCTGGTTGAGCGACCAGCGGGGCAAACGCTATTTGGACTTCGTCCAAGGCTGGGCGGTGAACTGCCTGGGCCATTGCCCGCCGCAAATACAGAATGCCTTGGCCCAACAGGCGGCACGCCTGATCAATCCCAGTCCGGCCTTTTTCAACGAGCCCTCGGCCCGGCTGGCGCAGAAGCTGACGGAAAACTCCTGCTTCGACCGGGTGTTCTTCGCCAACACCGGGGCGGAGGCCAATGAGGGCGCGATCAAGCTGGCGCGCAAGTGGGGACAGAAATTCCGTGAAGGCGCCTACGAGATCATCACCCTCGAGCACAGCTTCCACGGCCGCACCATCGCCACCATGTCGGCCTCAGGCAAGCCGGGCTGGGACCGCATCTTCGCGCCCCAGGTGCCGGGCTTCCCCAAGGCGCGGATGAACGACCTGGAATCGGTGGAGGCCTTGATCGGGCCGCAGACGGCGGCGGTGATGCTGGAGCCGGTACAGGGCGAAGCCGGCGTGATCCCGGCCAATTCCGCTTTCCTCAAGGCATTACGGGAACTCACAACGGCCGAGGGCATCCTGCTCATCGTGGACGAGGTGCAGACCGGCATGGGCCGCACCGGCACCCTGTTCGCCTATGAGCAGGCGGGCATCGCGCCGGACATCATGACCCTGGGCAAGGGCATCGGCGGCGGTGTGCCCTTGTCGGCCCTGCTGGCGACGGAAGCGGTATGTTGCTTCGAGGCCGGCGACCAGGGCGGCACCTACAACGGCAACCCGTTGATGACAGCGGTGGGCCTGGCGGTATTGGACACCGTGTTGGCGCCGGGCTTCCTGCCCCAGGTGAAAGCCAACGGCGAGTACCTGTCACGCCAACTGCAATATCTGGCCGAGGAAATGGGCCACGAAGGGGAACGGGGCAGCGGTCTGTTGCGGGCCTTGGTCCTGGCTGACGAACGCGGCCCGGCCCTGGTGGAGGCGGCCCGACGCTTGGAGCCGGAGGGCTTGCTGCTGAATTCGCCGCGGCCCAATCTGATCCGCTTCATGCCGGCGCTGAACGTGAGTCGTGAGGAAATCGACCAAATGCTGGAGATGCTGCGGGGCTTGCTGCGCTGACCCAGGGTTTCGATAGGCTCAGCGCAAACAGCAGGTGATTGCTCAGCCCTCGGCGAACTGCTGGGCCAGGAAATGCTTGGTCAGTTCGCCGGGGCCCATGGGTTTGGCGAAGTAGTAGCCTTGGAATTCGTCGCAATGCAAGGCTTCCAGGTGCTCCCGCTGGTTCTCGGTTTCCACCCCTTCCGCCACCACCTTGAGTCCGAGGCTGTGGCCGAGCAGGATGATGAGTTTGGTGATGTCGGTTTCCGAAGGATGTAGCTCGAGATTGCGCACGAAGGTGCGGTCGATTTTGAGGATGTCCACCGGGAAGCGTTGCAAATAACTGAGGGATGAATAGCCGGTACCGAAGTCATCGATGGCGAGGCGGATACCCCGGGCCTTGAAGGCGGACAGCACATTGATGGACTGATCCACGTCGTCGATCAGCATGCTCTCGGTAAGTTCCAGTTCCAGTTGCTCCGGCGGCAGGCCGGTTTCCTCCAGAATCGCCATGACCCTATCCACCAAATCCGGCTGCTTGAGGGAACGGGCAGAAAGATTCACCGCCATCTGCATGGGGGGATAACCCATGGCACGCCAGGCCATGGCCTGCTTGCAGGCGGTGCGCAGGACGAATTCGGTGATGGGTTCTATCAGGCCGGTATCTTCCGCCAGGCCGATGAAACGCGTGGGTGAAACGGCCCCATGTTCATCGCTGAACCAACGCAGCAAAGCTTCCACGCCGAGGGGGCGACCATTGCAGTCCACCTTGGGCTGGTAGAAGACCTTGAGTTCATCCTTTTCCAGTGCCCGGCGCAGGCTGCCTTCGAGGGTTACGCGCTCCACCGCCAGTTCGTTGAGGCGGGGCGTGAAGAACTGGTAGTTGTTGCGGCCGTTCTGCTTGGCCAGGTACATGGCCGCATCGGCATGCTGGATCAAGGCCTGGGGATCACCGCCGTCAGTGGGATAGAGGCTGAGGCCGATACTGCACGTGACGCACAGCTCCTGGCCTTCCAGGGTCATGGGGCGCTGGATTTCCTCCAGCACCCGGTTGATCACCTTGACCACGGAATTGACCTGATAGTGGTTGTTGAGGATCAGGACGAATTCGTCGCCGCCGTAACGGGCCACCGTGTCGCCGCCACGCAGGGCGCCGCGCAGGCGGCTGGCGATTTCCACCAGCAGTTCGTCGCCAGCCTTGTGGCCCAGGCTGTCATTGATGTATTTGAAATTGTCCAGGTCGATGAAAGCCACCGCGGCGAAAAACCCGTTGCGGTCCGCCTGGCGGATCGCCTGGTTGAGACGGTCGGCGAACAGGGTACGGTTCGGCAGGCCGGTGAGCAAATCGTGGCTGGCCTGGTGTTCAAGCTGCTCCTGGTAATTCTTGGTTTCGGTGATGTCCTGCACCGTGCCTTCGTAGTAGAGGAAGGCGCCATCGGGCCCGGTGACCGCTCGGGCATTTTCGGAAATCCAGATGATGGTGCCGTCGTGGCGGCGCACCTGGGCCTCGAAGCCCTGGACATAGCCCTTCTCCGCCATGATCTGCTTGAAGCGTTCGCGGCTGGCGCCGTCCACATAGAGCTGTGAGCCGATGTTCTGCAGGGCGGCGACCAGTTCCTCGGCCGTGTCATAGCCGTAGATACGGGCCAGGGCCGGATTGGCGTTGAGGTAGTGGCCGTCGGCGGTGGTTTGGAAGATGCCTTCGCTGGAGTGCTCGAAGATGCTGCGGTAGCGGGCCTCCGCCGAAGCCAAGTCGTGCTGGGCCTGGATCTGTTCGGTGATGTCTTCGACAAAACCTTCCAACACGATATCGCCGGTTTCGTCGGTGACCTGGGCGCCTCGCTCGGCAACCCAGCACACGGTGCCGTCGGCCCGGGTAATGCGGTATTCCACCCGGTAGCGGCGATGTTCCGCCACTGCCGCCATGATTTTCTCCCGCACCCTGGCCCTATCATCGGGATGGGTAATCTCGGCGTAGGTGATCTCCTGGTTCAACACCAGGACCTCCGGCGAATAGCCGGTCAACTGCAGGCAGCCACTGCTGAGAAAGAGCATGGTCCAATGCTCGTCCATGCGGCAGCGGAAGACCATACCGTCCAGGTTATTCACCAGGGTTTGCAGCACCCGGGCCGGGTTGACGCGCAGCTCAGCCGCCATCCAGGAGCGGGCCAGGGGTGCCTGATCATCAATAAGATTGGTCATGAGCATCGATGAATTTCAACAGGTCCATTGAGCGAAACTTCTCTTACTAAGGCAATATCCATGCCCCTTGGCAAAGCCGCACGGCGAGCGGAATCCGTCATCTCGCCGCGCCACAGCGGTGCATGCATTCCGACCGCCGGAAAGGTTCGCACCAGAATTGTGCCGAAGTCTTCCTCGAGTCCCTGTGACCACGGCCCAGCCGGTATAATTCCGCCTTTACTATGGTAGGCCAGAAGAAAAATGGAAGCAGAACGCATCAACGCCATCGAAAACCATCTCACCGGGCTGGCCCAGCGCGGTGACGAACTGCGGAGGTATCTTTGACTTCGATGTCAAAGAAGAAAAGCTGACCGAACTCAACCGGGAAATGGAAGACCCGGCCCTGTGGAACGATCAGGAAAAAGCCCAGGCCCTGGGCAAGGAAAAGAAATCCCTGGAAGCGGTGGTGGTTACGCTGCAAAACGTGCGGCAGCAGCTCACCGACGCCCGTGAGCTGTTCGACATGGCCAAGGAAGAAGGCGACGACGACACTTTGCTTGCCGTGGAAGCCGATTTGGAAAACGTGGAAAGCGAAGTGGCAGGCCTGGAGTTCCGCCGCATGTTCGCCAACCCTGCCGATCCCAACAACTGTTTCATCGACATCCAGGCTGGCGCCGGCGGCACCGAGGCCTGCGACTGGGCCGGCATGCTGTTGCGCCAGTACCTCAAGTATTGCGAGCGCAAGGGCTTCAAGACCGAGCTGTTGGAACAGACCGACGGCGACGTGGCCGGCATCCGCAGCGCCTCCATCAAGGTGGAAGGCGACTACGCCTACGGCTTCCTCCGCACCGAAACCGGCGTGCACCGGCTGGTGCGCAAGAGCCCCTTCGATTCCTCCGGCGGACGCCATACCAGCTTCGCCAGTCTTTACGTCTATCCCGAGATCGACGATTCCATCGAGGTGGACATCAACCCGGCGGACCTGCGGGTGGATACCTTCCGCGCCTCCGGCGCTGGTGGCCAGCACATCAACAAGACCGATTCGGCGATCCGCATCACCCACGTCCCCACCGGCATCGTCGTGCAGTGTCAGAATGACCGTTCCCAGCACCGCAATCGTGCCGAAGCCATGGCCATGCTGAAGTCTCGCCTCTACGAACTGGAACTGCGCAAGCGCCAGGCCGAGGCCGACAAGCTGGAAGCCACCAAGACCGACGTGGGCTGGGGCCACCAGATCCGCAGCTACGTGTTGGACCAGAGCCGCATTAAGGATTTGCGTACCAATGTGGAAATCTCGAACACCCAGAAGGTGCTCGACGGCGATCTCGACCCCTTTATCCAAGCCAGCTTGAAACAAGGCGTTTAATAGCCCGAAGGAGAAATCATGAAGCTCACCCGTACCGCGCTGCTCCTGACCGCACTCTTTTCCACCGTTGCCAGCCTGCCTGTCATGGCCGCCGACATCAAGATCGGCGTCACCGAAGCCCTCACCGGTGGCGCCGCGCAGTATGGCGTCCCCATCCGCAACGGCTTCCAGTTGGCCGCTGACGAAATCAACGCCAAGGGCGGCGTCAACGGCAACAAGATCCAACTGGTCATTGAAGACGAACAAGGCAAGAAGGAAGAAGGCATCAACGTCTTCAAGAAGCTGATCTTCCAGGACAAGGTGCTGATGATCTTCGGTCCCACCTTGTCCAACTCCATGTTCGCTGCCGGTCCCGTGGCCAACGCCGCCAAGACCGTGGCCTTCGGCACCTCCAACACCGCCAACGGGATTACCGACATCGGCCCCTACATCTTCCGCAACTCGGTGATGGAATCCGACGTGCTGCCCGTCACCGTGGCGACTGCCGTCAAGCACTACAAGGTGAAACAGGTTGCCGTGATCTACGGTAACGACGACGCCTTTACCAAGAGCGGCTACGACGTGTTCAAGAAGGTGCTGGAAGAGCAGAAGATTCCCGTCACCACCACCGAAACCTACGTCAAGGGCGATGTGGACTTCAAGGCGCAACTGACCAAGATCAAGGGCACCAATCCCGACGCGGTGGTCTGTTCCTGCCTGGCCGAGGAAGCTGCCAACATCATGCTCCAGGCCCGCGGCCTGGGTATCAAGGCGCCCTTCATCGGCGGCAACGGCTTCAACTCGCCCAAACTGTTCGAGATTTCCAAACTGGCGGGTGAAGGCACTTTCGTCGGCAGCCCCTGGTCCAACGCCAACCCGGCGCCCGCCAACAAGAACTTCGTCGCGGCCTACCAGAAGAAGTACGGTGGCGAACCCAACCAGTTCGCCGCCCAGGCCTATGACGCCATGTATGTGGCGGCGGCAGCCCTCAAGGACGTGAAACTCAGCGGTGATCTCGCAGCCGACCGGGAAGCCCTGAAAAATGCCCTGCCCAAGGTGAGCATCGAAGGCGCCACGGGCCCCTTCAAGTTCCGCCCGGCCAAGACCAAGGACGGTAAGCCCGGCGGCTGGGATGCCGACCAGAAACCCTTCATCTACCAAGTGCAAGGCGGCAAGTTCACGCTGTACACCGGCAAGTAATCCATTACGCGACCTGCAAACGGGGCGGACTCCTTCCGCCCCGTTTGCATTCGGAGCCCCCATGCTCGAACAACAACTTCTCAATGCCCTGACCCTGGGCAGCGTCTATGCGCTGTTCGCCCTGGGCTTCACTTTGGTGTTCGGGGTGCTGGCGGTCATCAACCTTTCCCATGGCGCGGTGTTCATGGTGGGCAGCTATGTCGCCCTGGCCCTGGTGACACAACTGGACGCCCCCCTTTGGGCCGCCATGCTCGGGGCCGCGCTGGCCAGCGGCGGACTCGGCCTGTTGGTGGATGTGCTGATTCTCAAACCGCTGCGGGTACGCAATGCCCCCCACCTGATTCCCATGATCGCCACCATCGGCGTCGCCATCATGGTCACCAGTTCCAGCCAGGGCCTGTTCGGCGCTGAAATCCGCCGCTTCCCTGAAGAAACCTTGCCCGCCGCCGACTTCATGGTGGGCGCGGTGCACGTCCGTGTCCTGGAAATCGCCATCGTCGCCATCGCCTTCCTTCTCATGGCGGTATTGTTCATCACCCTCAAGCGTACCCAACTCGGCCGCGCCTTGCGCGCCATTGCCGAATCGCCCAAAGCGGCCTACCTGATGGGCATCAACGTGGAAGGGCTGTTCCATGTCACCTCCTTCGTCGCTGCGGCCTTGGGCGGCATCGCCGGTGTCCTGATCGGACTGGACTTCAACGCCATCACGCCGCAGATGGGCCAGCCCATCCTGCACAAGGGCATCGCCGTCATCATCCTCGGCGGCATGGGGGACATCCGTGGCGCCCTGATCGGCGGACTCTTCCTCGGCTTCGCCGAAGTCATCAGCAAAGCCTATCTGTCGAGCCAGATGGGCGACGCCGTGGCCTTCGGCCTGCTCTTCCTGATCCTGTTGGTGCGGCCCTCGGGGTTGTTCGGCCGCGTGCTGGAGAGGAAGGCGTGATGTCTAAAACCATCGTCATTCCCGCGGAAGCGGGAATCCATGGATGCTGGCAAAAACTGGATTCCCGCTTCCGCGGGAATGACGCATAACCGCAATCACGCCGACAAGAAACTATGGAATGGTTTAACGACTTCTGGTCCACCTACAGCACCCTGGTGTTCACCGTCGGTGTGCACATGCTGTTGGCCCTGTCCATCTGGCTGACCCTCTCCTGCGGTCTGCTCTCCCTGGCCAATGCGGCCTTCATGGGCATAGGCGCCTACGTATCGGCCTTGCTCACCCTGAACGCGGGCTGGGCCTTCCCCACCGTGTTGTTGGCCGGCGGCATCGCCCCCGCATTGGTGGCCCTCGTCATCGGCGCGCCGGTGCTGCGCCTGTCCGGCGTCTATCTAGCCATGGCTACCCTGGCCTTCGGCGAAGTGGTCCGCATCACCGTGCTCAATCTGGACATCACCGGCGGTCCGGAGGGTCTCAACGGCATTCCCCTCGCCACCGAAGGCTGGCACATCGCCTTGCTATTGCTATTGGCCTTCTATGGCTTGGCGCGCCTGCGCCGCTCCAAGGTGGGCCGCGCCTTCGAAGCCATCAAGGAAGACGAAATCGCCGCCCGCCTGATGGGCATCAACGTGAACCGCTACAAGCTGCTGGCCTTCGTCCTTGGCGGCTTCATTGCCGGCATCGCGGGCGCATTGAACGCCCACTTCACCTTTTTCATCAGCCCCCGGGAATACGGCTTCGAACCGGCGGTGGACATCCTCACTATGGCGGTGCTGGGCGGCACCGGCAGCTTGGTGGGCCCGGCCCTTGGCGCCGGCATCCTGACCCTGCTGCCGGAACTGCTGCGCTTTCTGCACGACTTCCGCTCCTTGGTGAATGGCGCCGTGCTGGTGCTAGTGGTGCTATTCCTGCCGAAGGGAATTTGGGAACCTCGCCGCATTCGCGCCTTCTTCCGCAAGGGAGGCCAAGCATGAGCAAGCTGCTTTCCATTCGCAATGTCGGCAAAAGCTTCGGCGGCCTCCATGTGCTCCACGACGTGAGCTTCGAAGTCCCTGCCGGCAGCATCTACGGTCTAATCGGTCCCAACGGCGCCGGCAAGACGACGGTATTCAACCTGGTTACAGGACTGCTGCCGCCGAGCGCCGGCGCCATCGAATTCCAGGGCGAAAGTTTGGTGGGCCTGCCCCCCCACAAGATCACCCATCGCGGCGTTGCCCGCACCTTCCAGAACATCCGCATCTTCAAGGAGATGAGCATCCTGGAAAACGTGATGGTGGGCATGCACGACCACCTGGCCTACGGCGGCCTGGGCCTATTCTTCAACACCCCGGCGTATAAGGCGGCAGAGCGCCGCGCCCGGGAACGGGCCTTCGAACTGCTCACCTGGGTAGGCCTGGCTCACAAGGCCGAGTTGGTGGCCGACAACCTCTCCTACGGCGACCAGCGCAAGCTGGAATTCGCCCGAGCCCTGGCCACCGAGCCCAAGCTGCTGCTGCTGGACGAACCCGTGGCCGGGATGAATCCCTCGGAAAAAACCGCTCTGATGGAAGAAATCCGCAACATCCGCGACCGGGGCTACGGCGTGTTCATGATCGAACACGACATGCGCTTCGTCATGGGCCTCTGCGACCGCATCGCGGTGCTCAATTTCGGCCGCATCATCGCCGAGGGCACGCCGGAGGAGGTGCGCAGCAATCCGGAGGTGATCGAAGCCTACTTGGGGAAGGAGGAGGCGGCATGAGGACAAGCACAAAACCGCAACCCCTCCCGTCCTCCCCTTATCAGGGGAGGGGCCTCCTGCAACGACAGGTGAATATCTCCCCCCTGATAAGGGGGGCCGGGGGGGTTGCGGTTTCGGCCCGGCCCCAAGACTTGGGAATCCCGCTATGAGCGTCATCCTCCGCGTCCACGACCTGGCTGTTTCCTACGGCCACATCGAAGCCGTCAAGGGCCTCACCTTCCATCTCGACAGCGGCGAGATCACCGCCCTGGTCGGTGCCAACGGCGCCGGCAAGAGCACCACCCTGCTGGCCCTGTCGGGCCTGCTCAAGCCGGGCCGGGGCAGGATCGAATTCGAAGGCGAGGACATCACCCACCTTCCGCCCCACCAGCGCGTAGCCCGGGGGTTGGTGCAGGTGGCGGAAGGCCGCGCTATCCTCACCACCCTTACCGTGGCGGAGAACCTGCAACTCGGCGCCTATACCCGTACCGACAAGGCCCGCATCTCCGCCTCCCTTGAAGAGGTCTATCACCTCTTCCCCCGCCTTAAGGACCGGGCCGGCCAGTTCGCCGGCAACCTGTCCGGCGGCGAACAGCAGATGCTGGCCATCGGTCGCGCCCTGATGGCCAAGCCGCGTCTGTTGCTGCTGGATGAACCCTCCATGGGCCTGGCGCCATTGATGGTGCAGGAGATTTTCCGCACCCTGGTCCAGATCAACCAGGGCGGTTTGTCAGTGATGCTGGTGGAACAAAACGTCAAACAGGCGCTGAAGATCGCCCGTCATGGCTATGTGATCGAAACCGGCCACATCGTGCTGACGGACTCCGGCGACAATCTGCTGCGAAATCCGAAGGTGCTGGAAGCCTACCTGGGCACCTGAATTCCTGTCGTAAGCCACCATCGCTGCCGCCCCTCCGTAATGCCGCTCCTACCCCGGGGAAGAGCGGTATCCTCCACGCCCGTTTCTGACGAAACGCCGACAAATCAAACAGCAAACAGAGATGCTTTTTCTGTAATTTTGTTGTCAGGTCTTCCGGCTAGGCGATAAATGCGTTAAATTTGAAAGAATATGGATAAGGGCGCTAGCCACTCATCCAAGTGTCCGCAACTGCGGGCCGCAAAGTGGCCGCTAGAGCCATCCTCGCAATGCGTAATACCCATCAACGCTTCGGAGGATTGCATGAATCCCAAAGAGTCCCGGCGCCCATTTCTTGGGGTGTCCAGTTGGCTGTTGTCCAGCAACACCAAGCATCAAGCAAATCAAGTCCCTTCCCTCACCACTGAACGCCGTCCGTCGCTCTTGCGTCGCATCGGCTTGTTAGCCGCAGGACTGTTCCTGCCCGTGCTTCCCGCACTGGCAGATTACAAGTTCAATTTCCCGGAACCAGCGACGCCCTTGGCCCGGGATACCCTGCACATGCACAACGAATTCATGCTGATCATCACGGTGCTGTTCGTCGTGGTGTTCGCGATCATGATCTATTCCATGATCAAGCATCGCAAGAGCGTTGGCGCCCAACCGGCGAAGTTCAGCGGCCCCACCGGCAAGCTGCAATGGTTCTGGGTGCTGGTGCCCTTCGCCATCCTGCTCTTCATTGACTTCATTCTCATGGGCATTCCCGCCTTCCACGCCGTGATAGACATGGAAGACACCCAGACCAAGGCCGACATGGTGCTCAAGGTCACGGGCATGCAGTGGAAATGGCAGTACGAATATCCCGATTCCGGCATCAAGTACATCTCCACCCTGACCACGCCCCGCGACCAAATCGAGAACAAGGCGGACAAGGGTGAAAACTATCTGCTGGAAGTGGATAACCCCGTGGTGCTGCCGGTGGGCAAGAAGGTGCGGGTGGTCATTACCTCCACTGACGTGATCCACACTTGGTGGGTCCCCCAGTTCGGTGTCAAGCGCGACGCGGTGCCCGGTTTCCTGCGGGAGACCTGGGTCAAGATCGACAAGCCCGGCATCTATCGCGGCCAGTGCGCCGAGCTGTGCGGCAAGGACCACGGCTTCATGCCGGTAGTGGTGCAGGCGCTGGCCGAACCCGAATACGCTGCCTGGGTGGAAAAGAAAAAAGCCGAGCAAGCGGCGGCAGCCACCAGCTCCGATCGCGCCTGGACCAAGGACGAGTTGATGGCCCAGGGCGCCAAGGTCTATAACACCGTATGCGCCGCCTGCCACCAGCCCAACGGCCAAGGCCTGCCGCCCGCCTTCCCGGCCCTGGCCGGCAGCAAGGTGGTCAACACGCCCCTGCTTTCCGCCGATGGCAAGCTGCTACCCGACACCCATGTGTTCCGCGTCATGAACGGCAAGCCCGGCACCGCCATGCAAGCCTTCAAGAACACCCTGTCCGATGTGGACCTGGCCGCGGTCATCACCTTCGAGCGCAATAGCTTCGGCAATACGCAAGGTGACATGATCCAGCCCGCCCAGATCAAGGCCCTTCGCTAGGAGACAGACATGAATACCGCAACAATCGCCCACGACGGCCACGGTCACGGTGACCATCACCCCAGCGGCATCATGCGCTGGCTGACCACCACCAACCACAAAGACATCGGCACGATGTACATGACCTTCTCGCTGCTGATGTTCTTCCTCGGCGGCCTGATGATCCTGCTGGTTCGGGCCGAACTGTTCCAGCCCGGCCTGCAGTTCCTCAAGCCGGAGTTCTTCAACCAATTGATCGGCAACCACGCCCTGATCATGATCTTCGGCGCGCTGATGCCCGCCGCCACGGGCTTTGCCAACTGGCAGATCCCACTCATGATCGGCGCGCCGGACATGGCCCTGCCCCGGCTTAACAACTGGGGCTTCTGGCTGCTGCCACCCGCCGCTACGCTGCTGACGCTGCCCTTCATCCTGGAGTTCTTCGGCGTCGGCGACGGCGCCCTGGCCACTGGATGGACCTTCTACGCACCGCTCTCCATCCAGGGCGGCATCGGCGTGGACTTCGCCATCTTCGCGGTGCATATCCTGGGCATCAGCTCCATCATGGGCTCCATCAACATCATCGTCACCATCTTCAACATGCGGGCCCCCGGCATGACCATGATGAAGCTGCCCCTGTTCGTCTGGGGCTGGTTGATCACCGCCTTCCTGCTGGTGATCACCCTGCCCGTGCTGGCCGGTGCCGTGACCATGCTGCTGATGGACCGCCACTTCGACACCCACTTCTTCATCGCCGCCGGCGGCGGGGATCCGATCCTGTTCCAGCATCTGTTCTGGTTCTTCGGCCACCCCGAGGTGTACATCCTGCTGTTGCCCGTGTGGGGCCTCATCCCCCACGTGCTGTCCACCTTCACCCGCAAGCCCACCTACGGCTACAAGGCCCAGGTGTACTCCTTCATCGCCATCGGTGTGCTGTCCCTGGTGGTCTGGGCGCACCACTTCTTCACCGCGGGCATGCCCGTTCCGGCCCTGCTGTATTTCATGTACAGCACCATGTCCATCTCCTTGCCTCTGGCGGTGCTGTTCTTCTGCTGGGTGGCCACTATGTGGCGCGGCGCCATGACCTTTGAGACTCCGATGCTGTTCGCCTTGGGTTTCATCGTCCTGTTCGGCATCGCCGGCCTCACAGGCCTGGTGCTGGCGGACGTGGCGGCGGATGCCCAGTACCACCACAGCTACTTCGTCGTCGCCCACTTCCACTACGCCCTCTTCACCGGCGGCATCATGGGCGTGATGACCGGCGTGTACTACTGGCTGCCGAAATGGACCGGCCACATGTACAGCGAGAAGCTGGGCAAGCTGCACTTCTGGCTCACTGTGATCAGCTTCAATCTCACCTTCATGCCCCAGTTCTTCCTCGGGCTGGCCGGTATGCCGCGCCGGATTCCCGACTACGCGCTCCAGTTTGCCGAGTTCAACGCCATCTCCACCGTGGGCGCCTTCATCCTCGGCTTCTCCCAGTTGATCTTCGCCTGGAACATCTGGAAGTGCATCAAGGGCGGTGAGAAGGCCCACGCCAAAGTATGGGAAGGCGCGGAAGGCCTGGAATGGGAACTGCCGTCGCCTCCGCCCCACCACAGCTGGGAAGTCCAGCCCAAGGTCGCCTGAGATCGCCATGACCGCACTGCAGCCCTTTACCGAGGAAGAGCTGGCCCGGCGCCGCCGCAAGGCGGTGCGGGTGGCTTGGATCATCGGCGGAGCCGTGGTGCTGATCTACGGTCTCGGCTTCCTGATCCAGCGCTGACGCCATGAGCGACGCTCCCCAACCTACGCCCCAGCAACCCCAGCGCGGCCATCGCCGCCTGGTGTTGCAGTTACTGGGTTTGACAGCGGGAAGCGCCGCCTTCGGTTTCGCTCTGGTGCCCCTTTACGACACCCTCTGCCGCCAATTCGGCATCAACGGCAAAAGCTCCGTGAATGCCGGTGAGGAGAAGGATGCCACCCCGGGCAAAGTGGATCTGGACCGTTCCGTGACGGTGCAGTTCATGTCCACCCTGATGCCGGGCCTGCCCTGGGAAATCCGTCCCCTGGAAACCTCGGTGAGCGTCCATCCCGGGGAGCTTCGTACTACCCGCTTCCTGGTGCGCAATGCGTCCGGCGAGGCCGTCACCGGCCAGGCCGTACCCAGCATTTCCCCTGGACAGGCGGCTGCCCACCTGAAAAAAATCGAGTGCTTTTGCTTTCGCCAACAGGCCCTGGGGCCCGGCGAATCGAAGGAACTACCGTTAACCTTTTTTATTGATTCCGACATCGACCCCAACATCCGGGAACTGACGCTGGCGTATGCCTTCTTCCCGGCACCTGCCAACCCCAAGGGAGGACCACAATGAGTTCCACTCACGCCTCGACCAACGAAGGCCAACACTATTTCGTTCCCCAACCCAGCATCTGGCCGCCGGTGCTTTCCGCCGGCATGCTGACCCTGGCCCTGGGCTTCATCCTCAAGATCAACCATTTCGGCGTCGGCCCGCTGTTCATGCTGAGCGGCGCGGCCATCATCATCTTCGTGCTGTTCAAATGGTTCGGCGCAGTGATCTATGAAAACCAGACCGGCGCCTATTCCGATTGGGAAGACCGCTCTTTCCGTCACGGCATGGTCTGGTTCATCGGCTCTGAAGTGATGTTCTTCGCCGCCTTCTTCGGCGCCCTGTTCTACACCCGCAACATCTCGGTGCCCATCCTCGGCAGCCTGGAAGCCGCCCATGCCGGCATCACCCTGTGGCCGGGTTTTGCCGAGGGCGCCTGGAACGTGGTTGGCGTCGGCCCCAAGGGCACCGCCTTCACTCCCGTCAGCGCCTGGGGTATTCCCACCATCAACACCGCCCTGCTGCTGTCTTCCGGCGCCACCTTGACCTGGGCTCACTGGGGTCTGCTCAAGGACAACCGCTTCCAACTGAAGTTCGGCCTCTTTCTCACCGTGTTGTTGGGCGCCATCTTCCTCGGCTTGCAAGCCTTTGAATACCACCACGCCTACACCGAACTGGGGCTGACCCTGGGTTCCGGCGTTTATGGCGCCACCTTCTTCATGCTTACCGGTTTCCACGGTTTCCACGTCACCCTGGGCGCCATCATGCTCACCGTGGTGCTGCTGCGTTCCATGTCCGGCCACTTCGACGCCAAGCGCCACTTCGCCTTCGAGGCGGTGGCCTGGTACTGGCACTTCGTCGATGTGGTCTGGCTGCTGCTGTTCGTGCTCGTGTATTGGTTATGACACCAAGCCGAAGTGCAGACTGAGCAAAAGGCCGACAAAGAGCAGGATGGACAGGGAGATGCGCACAGTGAGGGCTTTCACCACCCGGGAGCCCTCCCCCTTGTCCTTATAGAGAAACACCAGGCTTGAAAACAGACTGCCGATCACGGCGAACAGCATGAGCACCACCAACACTTTGAATACCATGAGCGAGCTCCGAAAAGGATTGGCCCGATTCTGCGCCGCTTCATGGATATTGTTCAAGGGGAAAAGATTTACCCCTACTTGGTGGGGGACTTTGTTGATGCTGGCGGCGTCAGCCCTCTTCATTCACCTGGGGCAATGGCAACAGGGTAAGGCGGAACGCAAGCAAGCTGCCCAGGCCCGGCTGGAGCAACAGGCCCACGCTGGCCCCATCTCCCTTCCCAACCGTTTGATCACCGACCAAGCGGACATCGAAGCCTTGAATTACGCACCGGTCACGATGCGCGGACGCTTTGAGACGGACCGCCAGTTTTTGGTGGATAACCGGGTCTATCAAGAAATGGCCGGCTATCACGTCATCACCCCCTTCCGCTTGGCCGGTTCGGAGGTGCGTGTGCTGGTCAACCGTGGTTGGCTACCTGCTTCCGCCCACCACCAGGAACTTCCTATCATCGCGACACCCGACGGAGACATTGAGTTATCGGGCATGGCCGTCATACCGGGGAACCGCTTCTTCACCCTGGGCAAGGAAGCCCCTTCCACCCAATGGCAAGGACTGTGGCAGAACCTGGATATGGAACGCTTCAAAAACTTGGCTCCCTATCCGCTACAGCCGGTGGTGATCCAACTTGATGCCACATCGCCCGCCGGCTTCCAGCGCGACTGGCCGCGTCCCGACGAGCGCTGGGAAAAGCACTGGTCCTACGCCTTGCAGTGGTACGGCTTTACCTTCTCCGCCTTCATGATCTGGTTCGTGCTCGCATGGCGCAGAAAATGAACAAGGGTTATCGTATGCTGTTCTTGGTGGTGGGCCTGATGCTGCTACCCGTGGTGCTGGCCACCGCCCTCTATTTCGGCGGCTGGCAGCCACCGATGGCCCGCCCCAATGGTGAACTGCTGGATCCGCCCCATGCCTTGCCCTTTGCTTTCACCACCAGCAGCGGCGAAAAACTATCGGCCAAGGCCTTGCAGGGACAGTGGCACCTGGTGGTTGCCGGTGCTGGCGCTTGCGATGCGGCCTGCCTGCAATTGCTGGACGAATCCCGCCGCATCCACGTCGCCCTCTATAAGCAAATGTCCCGGGTATCCCGTCTCCTGCTCGGGGACGACATCGATATCCTGCGCAAGGACAGCCAACGCCTGACCCAGTTACAGCCGGATCTGATCATCGCCGGTATCCCGCGGGAAGGCTACAAGGAATTCGACATGGCCAGTCCCGGCCACCGCATCTATCTGATGGACCCCGATGGCCGCTTGGTCATGCGCTACCCTGCCGATGCCCCGCCCAAGGGCATCTTGAAGGATATGGAAAGACTGCTGCGCTTCAGCTAGCGCGAGAGGAGACTCACCATGAACCGCACCGCATTTGATTCCGCCGCCTCCGCCCCCTTGCTCCTCAAGCTGCGGGCCTTCCTCGACCAGTGCAAACTGAGGGTGAACAGCCTCATCGTGTTCACCGCCATGATAGGCATGCTGCTGGCCGTGCCGGGCTGGCCTTCCTTAAGCCGTTTCATCTTCGCCAGCCTCGGCATCGCCCTGGTGGCTGGCGCCGCTGCCGCCATCAACTGCCTGGTGGAACGCACCATCGACGCCCGCATGGCCCGCACCCGCGCCCGGCCACTGCCCCAAGGCATCATCTCGCCGATGGAGACGCTGACCCTGGCCTGCATTACCGGCGGCCTTGGGCTGTGGCTGCTGGGCGGCACGGTGAACACGTTGACCATGTGGCTGACCCTGGCCACCTTCCTCGGCTACGCCATTATCTACACCGTGGTGCTGAAACCGGCCACGCCCATGAATATCGTCATCGGCGGCGCCTCCGGCGCCATGCCGCCCATCCTCGGCTGGGCCGCCATGACCGGCGAAGTCAGCGCCTCCGCCCTGGCCCTGTTCCTCATCATCTTCCTGTGGACGCCCCCCCACTTCTGGGCCCTGGCTTGCTACCGGCGCGACGAATACGCCGCCGCCGGCCTGCCCATGCTGCCGGTCACCCACGGCGTGCCCCTCACCTGCTTCCACATCCTGCTGTACACCGTGATGCTGGCGGCGGTGAGCTACCTGCCCTACACCCTGGGCACCACCGGCCCGGTATACCTGGCCCTGGTCAGCCTGCTCAACCTGTATTACCTGGTGGTGTCCTGGAAGTTGTGGCGCAACTACTCCGACGATGCCGCCCGGGCGTCCTTCCGTTGGTCCATCTTCTACCTCACCGCCCTCTTCGCCGCCCTCTTCGCCGACAGACTGTTCTGATGATCCGCCGCGACACCCTGCTGATCGGCATCGCCCTGCTGCTGGCCTTTTGCGTCGTGGCGCTAGGCGCCTACGTCCGCCTTTCCGATGCCGGCCTGGGTTGCCCGGATTGGCCCGGCTGCTACGGCCACCTCACCGTGCCCCAGAGCGAACAGGCCCATGCGGCGGCGGCCCAGGCCTTTCCCGACAAACCGGTGGAGGCCCACAAGGCCTGGAAGGAAATGATCCACCGCTATGCCGCCGGCACCCTGGGCCTGCTTATCCTTGCCATCGGCGTCGCCGCCTGGCAGCGGCATAACCGCCAGCGCTACTCGCCCCTGGTGCCAACCCTGTTGATGGGCACTGTGGTGTTCCAGGCCCTGCTCGGCATGTGGACCGTCACCCTACTGCTCAAGCCCGCCATCGTCACCGCCCACCTACTCGGCGGCATGAGCACCCTGGCCCTGCTGCTGTGGTTGTTCTGCCGCCGCAACATGGCCGTCACCGGCAGCGGCCCCGCCTATCTCAGGCCCTGGGTCCTGCTGGCCCTGATCCTGGTGCTGACCCAGATCGCCCTGGGCGGCTGGGTCAGCAGCAACTACGCCGCCCTGATGTGCCCCGATTTCCCCACCTGCCGCGGCGGCGAATGGCTGCCCGATGCCGATTTTGTCCAGGCCTTCCAATTGCACCGGGAGTTGGGCCACAACCCCGACGGCAGTCTGCTCACCACCAGCGCCATGACCGCCATCCACCTCGCCCACCGGCTCGGCGCCATGCTGGTTTTCCTGGTGGTGGGCGGGCTCGCCCTGGCCCTGCGCCGCCACCCCGCGCTGAAAGGCGTGGGCGCCGCCATGGGACTTGCCCTGTTGCTGCAAATCGGCCTGGGCATCGGCAATGTGCTGGGCAGCCTGCCCTTGCCGGTAGCCGTGAGCCATAACGCCGGCGCGGCGCTGCTGCTATCCACCGTAGTGGCGGCATTGTCCCAGCTCCGCCGCAAAACGTTTTAGCTGCACCACAAAACAACGGATGACGCCCTGGGAACACACGTTCGGGCCTTGTCTCGAGCGTTTGCACATGTCATGCCCCCTGTTTTCAGTAATCTTATTTTGAGATCGCCAGTCTCACCCTGAGCGCGATCTCGCGCGCCTCACCTCCAGCTCCACATTTCAACCCCATGATTATTAATACTTAAATAATTTTTATCGAACAGGAACGCTCCTTGCCATTGGGAATAACGGGAAATCACTCTTCCCGTTTTTCAGACCAACAATCATGAGGAGACTTTAGCAATGCGCATGCAGCCCCTGTTTGGCCTTTTCCAGAAAACAATCACGACTTTCCTGACCGCCGTGCTCATCGGTACCGGCTGTATCGCCTATGGAGCGGAAATAGCCACTGACCCGGGTGACTACGCCGCCCTGCCCGCTGGTGTCGACCTGGGCATCATGTATTACCAACACACGGAACGCGACAAGTATTATTCCAATGGCAAGCAGTTACCGGGTACCGTTCGCCTTGATACCGACATCGGCTTGGCCCGCTGGGTGCACTTCACGAAAATCGGGGACTATGTAGCGGATCCCCAAATCATCATCCCCTTCGGCAGCGTCAAACTTAAGGACGGTAGCGCTATCGGCGCCCCTGCTTTGTCAGCCAGCGGTGTTGGAGATCCCTTGGTAGGCGGTACTTTATGGCTGGTTAACAACCCTGAACAAAAAAAATGGTTCGGCGTTTCCGCTTTCGCCTCCCTGCCCATGGGCAACTATGACCAGAACAAAGGCCCGGTCAATGTTGGCCAGAATCGCTGGAAAGGCATTTTCCATGCAGGTTATGTGGCAGCCCTTTCCGACCAATTCATTCTGGACGTAATCGGCGAATATGCTGTCTATGGAGACAACGACAAATACGCTGGTGCGAAATTAACCCAGGATGCCAGCCAAAGCCTCCAGGCCCATCTGCGTTATGTACTCTCCGCCACCAGCCACCTAGCCTTGTCCTATTACCACGATTTTGGTGGTGAAACCAAGATCAACGGCGTCGCCCAGAAGGACAGCATGGACAATGGCCGTTGGCTAGCGACCTATGCCACTTTCGTCGCACCCACCGTGCAAATACAAGTGCAAGCTGGTCAGTCCGCCAAGGTAGATAACGGCTTTAAAGAGTCCTCCCGTCTGAATCTACGCATCGTTAAGGTCTTCTGATTCAATCCGGGACATACGCATTGAACGGAAATGCCGGGACAAATCTCGGCGTTTCATATTAGCCAGGAGACAAACATGCAGTTGAAACCCAACACCCTCGTTGCCTTAATTCAAATTCAGCATATGGGCCGCCGTGATTTCCTCAAGTTCAGCAGCATTGCCGCCGGCCTGGCCGGAGCGATGGCCTCCGGCCTGCTCAATCCCCGGGACGCCTTCGCCGCCCTGCCGGCCGGCATCAAGTTCATGTCCGAAAGCGAATACTCCGTGTTCCGGCGCGTCATGGAAATCATGTTGCCGACAGAGGGCAGCAAGCTGGTGCCGCTGAGGGATATTCCCGTACTTCAAACCGTGGATGCGGCCCTGCTTGCCACCATGGAGCCCCACATCCTGCAAGGACTCAAGGGCGGCATCGCCTACTTCAACCAGGGCCCGGTAGCGAATTTCGGCAAACCTTTCGTCGAACTGTCCGATGCCGATGCAGCCCACTTCATGGACACCTGGGCCGACTCCAAAGAAGTACCCCAGCGCGCCTTGGCCGTGGGCCTGAAAAAGCTGGTGGGACTCGGCTACTTCGCCAACCCACCCACTTGGGCTCCGCTCGGCTATGACGGTCCTGTGAGTGATCGCTGGGGCCTCAAGCCCCAAGGCAACGCCCCCATGCCCAAGCACTGATTCCCGCGGAGAGAAAAGACATGACCAAGAACATCCAAATCCAGGCCCATGGTGCGTCCCATGGTCTCAAAGTTACCCAAGCCACCGACATCACGGACAGCAACATTCAATTGACGGCCGACGCGGTGATCGTCGGCTCAGGTGCCGGCGGTGCCATCGCCGCCTACGAGCTGGCGTCCAAGGGCAAGAAGGTGGTGGTGCTGGAAGCCGGCCCCTACGTACCTTCCGAGAAATTCAGCGAAATGATGGCAGTGGGTATGGGTACGCTCTACCAGGACCACGGCGGTCAGAACAACAGCTACGGCGACATCGCCATCCTGCAAGGCGCTTGCGTCGGCGGCTCCACGGTGGTGAACGCCGCCCTGTGCTTCCGTACCCCCGACTATTACCTGAAGCTGTGGGGCAAGGAATTCGGTCTGACCAATCTCACCACCAAAGTGATGACCCCCTATTTCGAGAAGGTGGAAAAAAACCTGCAAATCCGCCAGAACGCACCCCACGAAACCAGCGTCGGCGCCGACCTGATCAACGCGGGCATCAGGAAGCTGGGCCTGCCACCGGGCATCGCCAAACGCAACGTGAAGAACTGCGGCCTGACCGGCTTCTGTTTCGCCGGCTGCAAGACGGACCGCAAACAGTCCATGCTCGTCACCTACCTGCCCTGGGCCGTGGCCAAGGGAGCGACCATCTATTCCGACACCCGTGCGGTAAAAGTGCTGACCGACAACGGCAAGGCCAACGGTATCCTGGCCGAAGTGATCGATCCCGCCAACGGCCAAAAAAAGGCCGATGTACGTGTCGACGCACCCATCGTGATCCTCGCCGCCGGCCCGGTGCAGACCCCTATCCTGCTGATGAAGAGCGGCCTCGCCAATTCCAGCGGTCAGGTGGGCAAGAACTTCGCCTGCCACCCGACCATGTCCTTGACCGCCGAGTTCGACAAGGAAGTGGACGACTTCCACGGTGCCACTCACTCCCTCTACATGGACAAGTACACCCTGCCCGAGGAAGGCGGCTACCTGCTGCTCAATGCCGTGCAGGACCCAGTGGAAGCCAGTTTCCAGGTAGAGCCGGGCACCGGTAAGCCCTACGTAGCCTATATGAGCCGCTACCGCAATACCATTCGCCTCATCACTCTGATCCACGACAAGAACGTGGGCGAAGTGGTGTGGAAGGATGGCGCCAAGTCGATCAACTACACGGTAGATGATCATGACTTCGAGGCCATGAAAAAAGGGCTCAAGACCAACGCTCGCATCCTCTTCGCCTCGGGCGCCAAAAAGGTCTGGATTCCCTCATCTCAACGCCAGGCAATTGAAAGCGAAAGTCAAATCGACGCAGTGATCGACGGCCTGAAGAACGAACCGGCCCGTTACCGCTACACCTCCTTCCATCCTCAAGGCACTTGCCGCATGGGCGCCGATCCGAAGCGCACGGTGGTCAATCCCAAGGGCGAGACCCACGATGTAAAGAACCTCTATGTCGCAGATGCCAGCCTGCTGCCGACATCCATCGGCTACAACCCGTCTGAAACCGTATACGCCCTGGCCAGTTATATCAGCGACCAGATCAACGCGGCCCATCCCGGCCACGCCTGACACGAGGTATCGATAATGACTGTGATGACCACTTCCCGCTGGGAAGGCAAAATTTTCCAAGGAAATTGGGTGCAGGGTGGCGGTGAATCGATTGCCGTACACGAACCAGCCACCGGCAAAACGCTCGCCACCCTGGCGACAGCCAGCGTCGAAGATGTCGGCACCGCCGTGGCGTTGGCTAGGGATGCCCAGAAACAATGGGCGGCAACTCCCTTCGACCAACGCGCAGAAATCCTCCGCAACGTGGCCCGTCTGCTCAAGGAACGCGCCGCCCTCATCAACGAGTGGAACATGCGCGAATGCGGCTCCATCCGACCCAAGGCCGAATGGGAGCTGCATGCTACTTATGAGCAGGCCAATATGGCGGCGGCCATGCCTATGCAGCCCTTCGGCGAAATTTTCCCGTCGTCCATGCCCGGCCGCACGAATTACTGGCAGCGGGTTCCCATCGGCGTAATTGGCGTGATCGCGCCGTGGAATTTCCCCATCCTGCTTGGCCTGCGCTCGGTATTGCCGGCCTTGGCCATGGGCAATGCGGTGATTCTCAAACCCGACATACAGAGCGCCATTTGCGGCGGGCTACTGCTGGCGGAGATATTCGAGGATGCTGGGCTGCCCAAAGGCGTGCTGCACGTATTACCGGGCGGTCCCGCCATCGGCGATGCCCTAGTGCGCCATTCGGACGTGGGCATGATCTCCTTCACAGGTTCCACCCCAGTAGGCCGGCAGATTGGCGAAACCTGCGGCCGCATGCTCAAAAAAGCAGCCCTGGAACTGGGCGGCAACAACGCCCTCATTGTCCTGGATGACGCTGACCTGGATAGCGCAAGTTCGTGTGGTGCCTGGGGGTCTTTCCTGCACCAGGGGCAAATCTGCATGCAGACCGGACGCCACCTGGTCCAACGAGGTGTTGCCGAACGCTATGCAAGCATGCTGGCCGAGCGGGCTGCCAAGCTGGTCGTGGGCGATCCTGCCACCGGCCCGGTACACCTGGGCCCGTTGATCAATGAACGGCAGGCGGTCAAGGTGGAAAACATTGTCCGCCAATCGGTATCCATGGGTGCAAAACTGCTAACCGGTGGTCGACAGAAGGGTTTGTTCTTCTCTGCCACGGTACTGGACAAAGTGACTCCCGAGATGCCTGCCTTCACTGAAGAAATCTTCGGCCCGGTCGCGCCCGTCACAATCTTTGATACCGAAGAGGAAGCCATCGCCCTGGTGAACAGTTCGCCTTACGGATTGGCGGCAGCGGTACACAGCCGTTCCATTCCCCGTGCGATAAGCGTGGCCTCCCGACTCAAGGCCGGCATGGTGCACATCAACGACCAGACGGTGAACAACGAGTTCCAAGTGCCTTTTGGCGGCATGGGTGCTTCCGGTAACCACGGACGCTTCGGCGGTCCTGCGAGCTTCGAGGAATTCACGCAGACACAATGGGTCAGCGTGATGAACCAGGGCATACAGTACCCGTTCTAGCTATTCTTCACGCACGCCTCCTCGTGTGTGCTTACCTCACAGGCTGCCTGCGCGCAGCCTTCTTTTTTGGCTGATCACGATAGCACCGAGCGGGATCAAGGCGACTAGAATAGACGAAACCTAAAATAAAAATTCCTGAGGAGAGACGAATGAGTCGGTTGATTCCCCTGTCGCTGCAAAAGCTTGCCGCCGCAAGACGCGCCTATTTCGAGGATGGTGTCGAGCCTGATGGAATTGTCGATCAAGCCATCTACCATTCATGGAACCGTTGCCTTGCTGCCGACCGGCGTGAGATGGACATGGTGGAATTCGAACCTATCGCACGTGGCCAGTTGAGGGATCTGATGGATGGCAACGAGTCTTTGCTACGGGCTGCGGCAACGCCCCTGGATAGCCTGGCAAAAGCCGTTTCCGGCGCTGGCTACGCGGTACTGATGACCGATGCTCAGGGCTACGCACTCTCGGTCCATGGCTCTTTCATGCACCGCGCGAGTCCGATGCGGAAAGCCTTCCGCCAGGGGGTGGACTTATCGGAAAGAAGCATCGGTACCTCGGCCATGGCTTGTGCCCTGGCCGAAAGGAAGGCGGTCCGGGTGTTCGGCCCCGAGCATTTCTTTGCCGCGAACCATGTTTTTCACTGTGCGGCGGCACCGATCATGGCGCCGTCGGGCACCGTGGTCGGCGTCGTGGACATCACGCGGGATACCCCGCAGCCAGACCTGGGCGCCCTCTCCCTCGTCAGTCAATGCGCACAGGCCATTGAGCGGGAACTGTTCCGACAAGTCCCCTTTTTCCTCACTATCAATCTGTCCTGGCATCAGACGTATCCCAACAGCCATCCCGACCTGATGCTTTCCTTCGGCCCCGACGGCGAACTGCTTGCGCTCAATGAAAATGCATGCCGCTTCATAGGGCTTCGTAGCAAAGTGCCAGGGCTGTATTTCGAAGACATTTTCGATGGCGACTTCGGCCAGTATGTGATTTTGCTGGGCAGGGAACCCCAACCACAGCCGATCCACCTCCGTTCCGGCCTTTGCCTCTATGCGATGCGCCAGGAGCCGACAGGTGGCATATCCATGGCCGTAGACAAGGACACCCAGACGCCATACAGGGCTACGCCCGTGCGACAGCCGGAATTCGGCGAACCCGAAATCAATCGGCAGATGGATACGGCGCTGCGCACCATGGCAAGCGGGCTGGCCCTGCTCATACAAGGGGAAACCGGCACCGGCAAGGAAGTAATCGCAAACGCATTGCATCAGCAAAGCCGGGGGAGCAAGGGGCCGATGATCGCGATCAATTGTGCGGCCATTCCGGAAAACCTGATCGAAGGGGAACTGTTCGGCTACGTAGGCGGCGCTTATACGGGCGCTCGACGCGAGGGAGCGCAGGGAAAAATCGAAATGGCCGATGGCGGCACCCTGTTCCTTGATGAAATCGGGGACATGCCCCATCATTTGCAGGCGAGACTACTGCGTGTGCTGGAGACCCGGGAGGTCTGCCGTTTGGGCGCGGATAAGGCGAGGAAGGTGAACTTCCAGTTGATCTGTGCCACCCACCAGGATATTCCACAGGCCATCCGTGCTGGCCTGTTCCGTGAAGACCTGTATTACCGGATCAACGGTTTCATCATGACGCTGCCTCCCTTAAGAGAAAGGTCCCGCCTCTTGTCCCTGGCACAAGCTCTTTTGGACGAAATCTCCGCAGGTCAACGCTCCCTGTCATTGGAAATTTCCAGCCTACTGGAACAACACGACTGGCGTGGCAATGTCCGGGAACTGAAACATGCCCTGACTTACGCCCATGCCGTAGCTCCAGCGAATGTATCCCTGGATCAGACCCACTTCCCCGCCACCTTGCAACTAGGCAGACAACCCGCACCGGATCAGGGACTGCTCAAAACCTTGGAAGACAAGGCCATCGACGAGGCCCTGCGCCAGGCCCAGGGCAATGCCAACCAAGCCGCAAAGTCATTAGGCATCAGCAGAGCCACCCTTTACCGGCGCTTGCAAAAGAACAAGGCCGATCATTAGGCATTAGGCGATCGAGAAATTAGCTGGCAATTTCCGGCCACCATGGAATCGATACAGACCAAGCTCGTCCCATAGCTACCTGTCAGTAAAATAGGCTTCACTACATTCCGACAGCTACTTTGACCGTGTCAGAAACCGCGCCCCGCTGCCCCCGTTGCGCCCACTACTTCATCACCCACGACCCCAACTTTCCCTACGGCTGCCGCGCCCTGGCCTTCAAGAGCCGCAACGCGCCAGAAAGGGAAGTGCAGGGCGCGTCGGGCATGCCCTGCCAGACCTTCACGCCCAAGCCATCGGTAAGAAATTAACGCGGGAAAATTCCGCTAGGCGGTGACCACCCGATTGCGGCCGCCGTGCTTGGCCTGATACACGGCCTGGTCCGCCGCGGCGATCATGCGCGCAGCCTGGTCCGCCAGGGGCGCATCGCCTCCTTCCGCCGCCAGCACCGACACACCGATGGATGCGGTAACGATCAAGGACTCGCCGGGCAGCGCCTCGAAGCAATGGGCGGCAATGTTGGCGCGGATACGCTCGGCGATTTCCCTTGCGTGCATCAACGTGGTTTGGGGCAGCAGCGCCACGAATTCCTCGCCGCCGTAGCGGGCGACGATGTCGCAGGAACGCAGCAGCAGTTTGATGACATTGGCCGCCTTGCGCAGCACCTCGTCCCCGGCCTGGTGGCCAAGGGTATCGTTGATGCGCTTGAAGTGGTCCAGGTCAAAGAACATGCAGGCCAGGGAAGCGCCGGTGCGCCGCGCCAGGGCCACCTCCTCCAGGCAACGGCATTCGAAATAGCGGCGGTTGTTGATGCCGGTCAGGGCATCGGTCAGGCCTACCGATTTGAGCCGCTCATGGTTGAGGGCATTCTCCAGACAGATGCTGGCGATGGCGGTCAGCCGTTCGAGGAAGTCGGTACTGCTGTCGGCGCTGAAGCGCTCGGCATTGGCGCTGCCCAGGTGCAAGCCGCCGATCAAGGCATCCTGGCGGGTCAGGGGCAGCAATGCCACCGAGGCAATACCGGCCTCCGGCGCACACGTCCGCCCGAGAGCAGCGCCCCCCGTGGAGCCGAGATAGGGCCTCCCCTGGGGATACAGGCCCGCCAATTCCGCCCCGCTTTCCAATAAGCGCAAACCCGGCAGGGCCGCGCCGTCCCGGCTCTCCTGCTCCAGCAGCCGGGCGATTTCGTATTCGGGATCGATCAGCAGCAGGGTTAGGCTGTCCAGTTTGAAGACGTCGCGGAAATCCCTGAGCAGGAGCTGGATCACTTCCGCCAGGGAATGGGTGCCGATCAAACGCCGTTCGATCAAGTCGAAACGCCGCAGTTTTTCCTCGTTCTGCCGCGCCTCCGCCAGCAGGGACTGGAGCTGCTGGCGCAGATGCTGGTTTTCGGCGGTCAGGGCGTTATCCATGGACACACAGGGCAAAGGACCTGCGCCATGGTAGCCGAGGCCAGGCCCTCCTTGTGTGACATATGCTGCGGGAAATGTGAGCGGGGCTTCCTCCAGCCACATTTCCCGTGAGGATCAGGCCGCGCCGACGACCTCGGGATGTAGCCGCTCATAAGCCGCAGCGAGGGAGGGATCGCGCCGCCTCACCTCGGCATGGTCCACCCGCCCGGTGCGGGTCATGTAGCTGTAGGCGAACTCATAGGGGTCCTGCTTCATCCTTTCATCCATGGTTTCGTACCAGCGCAGGCTGACGTTGGCGGCGTCCCAGATCTTCTTCATGGGCGGCAGCCGCTTCTCCTGGTACAGGGCCAGGGCAGCCGGGATGTCATTCCCCTGTTCCTTGAAGGCTTTGAACAGGGCGACGGCGTCTTCCATGGCGAGGCGGGTGCCGGAGCCGATGGAGAAGTGGGCGGTGCGCAGGGCGTCGCCCATGAGGACGACGTTGTCGAAGCTCCAGCGTTCGTTCCAGATGGCGGGGAATTGCCGCCAGTAGGAGTTGTTGGAGAGGATGGGATGGCCGTCCAGGTCCTGGGCGAAGACCTGTTCGCAGTGGCGCAGGGTGTCTTCGGGGCTCAGGTGGTCGAAGCCGGCCCGCTGCCAGGTGGCTTCTTCCACTTCGACGAGGAAGGTGCTCATGTCCGGGCTGTAGCGGTAGTGGTGGGCGCAGAAGACGCCGGCGGGGGTGTCGCGGAAGGTGAGGGAGAGGCTGTCGAAGGGTTTGCTGGTGCCGTACCAGATGAATTTGTTGGGCCGCCAGTCGATGGTGGTGCCGAATTTGGCTTCGTTTTCGCTACGGATCCAGGAGAAGGCGCCGTTGGCGCCCACCACGAGGTCGGCGTCCTTGACTTGGTCCAGCGTGGTGACTTCGGTCTCGAATTCGATGCGGATGCCGAGTTTCTCGACATAGGCGTAGAGCCGGGTGAGCAGGTCGAGGCGGCCGATGGCGGCGAAGCCGTTGCCGGTGATGGGGATACGGGTGTCGTTGTGGACGATGGTGAGGTTGGGCCAGGTCTCCATGTGGGGGGTGAGGTATTGGTAGAGATCTTCGTCGTCGGCGCGGAGGAATTCCAGGGCGCGGTCGGAGAAGACGACGCCGAAGCCCCAGGTGGCGTGCCGCGGGCTGCGTTCGTAGAGCACGATGTCGTGGCTGGGGTCGTGCTTCTTCATCAGGGCGGCAAAGTACAGGCCGGCCGGGCCGGCGCCAATGATGGCGATTCTCATGGTGTTCTCCTCGTTGTCGATCCAGTGTTGTTATGCAGGACGGTGTTCATCGATCCCAGAAACGTTCCCGCTGGGTGCGTTCCTGTTCGAGCTTGGCGGCAATCACATCGCGCAATTGGCGTTTGAGTATCTTGCCCACCGGACTCAGGGGGAACTCGGCCACCACTTCCAGCCGCTCTGGCAGTTTGAAACTGGCGATGTGCTGCTGTTTGAGGAAGGCCACCAGCCCCTCGAAATCCAGGCTCTGGTTTTCCTTGGGAATGACGAAGGCGCAAGCCCGTTCACCGAACAGCGGATCGGGCATGGCCACCAGGGTGACTGCCTTGACCGCGGGGTGGGCGAAGATCAGGTTCTCCACTTCCTCGCAACTGATCTTCTCGCCCCCGCGGTTGATCAAATCCTTGCGCCTGCCTTCGGTGTAGATGTCGCGGCCGGTTTTACGCACGATGTCGCCCATGCGATAAAAGCCGTCCTCGGTGAACGCCTCGGCGTTCTTCTCCGCCGCGTTGTAGTAGGCGCGGATGGTATAGGGGCCGCGGGTGAGCAGTTCGCCGGTTTCGCCGTCGGCCACTTCCTTACCCAGGTCGTCCACCACCTTGATCTCATCGGCGTCGCACACCGGGCGGCCGGAGCTGTGCAGCAGCAGGTCGTCCGGCGCATCCAATCGGGTCATGTTGATGAGCCCTTCGGCGGTGCCGTAGATCTCCTGGGGAATGCAGCCGAAACGGTCGCGCAGGCGTTGGCGCAGTTCCGGCGCGAGGCGGGCGCCACCGTTCTGCACCACCTTGAGGGAAGAAAAGTCGTAGCGATCCGGATCGGTGGAATTGAGCCAGGTGGCAATCAGGGGCACCACCGCAGCGATCACGGTGACTTTTTCCTTTTCCACCAGGGCGAAGATCTCCGCGGTGTCGGTGGAAGGCGCCAGCACCACGGTGCCGCCGTAGTAAAAAGCGCCGAGCATGCCCGGCGAGGCCAGGTTGTAGTTGTGGCCCAGGGGCAGGATGGCCATGAATACGGAGGCCTCATCGAAACCCGCCGCCGCGCCGCAAAGACGGGCGTTGAGCACATAGTCCTGGTGGGTGCGGGGAATCAGCTTGGACAGCGACGTGGTGCCGCCGGAAAGCAGCATGGTGGCCACCTCTTCCGCCTCCACGACGACGCCGGACAGGCGCCGGGCGATCTCACCATCGCTGCGGGGCTCGGCCATCAGGTCGGCGTGGGCCGCCTGTCCCGCCGCCGGTTCCCCCACCACGATCACGCTGCGCAGGTCGGGAAACTCCTGTTGCATTTCCACCGCCATGGCGCGGTAATCGAATTTATTGACCGTATCGGGAATCACATAGGCCACGGCGCCGGAGGCGCGGATGAAATGCCGCACCTCGGTATGGCGATGGGCGCGCAGGGCCAGCACCGGCACGGCGCCGATGCGCACCAGGGCCAGGTAGTAGTGCACGAACTCGGGGATGTTGGGCAATTGCAGCAGCACCCGGTCCAGGGGACGAATGCCCCGGTCCAACAAAGCGGACGCCAGGCGGGCAGTGATGCGGTCAAGATCGCGGTAGGTCTGCCGCACCTCGCCGGCCACCAGGGCCGTCTTGTCCGGCAACCGGGCCACGGTGCGGGCCATCATGTCCCACAGGGTCAGGCCTTCCCAGTACCCGGCCTCGCGGTAACGCCGGGCATATTCCTCCGGCCAGAATTTGCAGCCTTCAAGCATCGCGGGTCTCCTCTCTGTTGTTGTGGAGGAAACTTTAGATTCAAACTATGATTGCTTCCAGAAATTCTGGTGAATACCTTTATTCTTATGGAAAATATCAGCAAGCTGGATCTCAACCTGCTCGTCGTGTTCGATACGGTGCTGGCGGAACGCAGTATTTCCCGTGCCGCCGATCGGCTGGACCAGGCCCAACCCACGGTGAGCAATGCCATCAACCGCCTGCGGCGCATCACCGGCGACCGGCTGTTCGTGCGCACCAGCCACGGCATGGAGCCCACCCCCCACGCCGAGCGCATCGCCCTGCCTATCCGCCAGGCCCTGGCCACCCTGCGCAGCACCTTGCAGGCGCCGACAAGCTTCGACCCGGCCACGTCGACCCGCAGCTTCACGCTGTACCTGACGGATTTGGGAGAGGCCTTCTTCCTGCCCAAGCTGCTGGCGCGACTGCGCGCCCTGGCACCGGGGGTCAAACTGACCACCCTGCCCATGCCCGACCGCAATCCCCAGGCGGCCCTGGAAAGCGGTGAGGTAGATCTGGCGGTGGGCAATCTGCCGGACTTCCGTACCGGCTTCTACCAGCAGCGGCTGTTCCGCGAGCACTACATCGGCATCGTCCGTCCCGACCATCCGGTGATCGGCAAACGCCTCGGCGCGCAGCAGTTCGCCCAAGCCTCCCACGCCGTAGTGCTGCCCTTCGGCACCGGCCACGGCATCGTTGAACAAACACTATTGAAGATGGGATTGCAGGACCGCATCATGCTGCGGGTGCAGAACTTCCTGGTGCTGCCGGCCATCGTCGCCAGTACCGACCTGATGGCCATCGTGCCCCACAGCGTGGCCAGCCAATTGTCGGCCGACCACGCACTACGCTTGGTGAAACCGCCGATCCAGTTGCCGGAGTTCGACGTCAAACAATGCTGGCACGAGCGCTACCACAGCGACCCGGGCAACCAGTGGCTGCGCGGCCAACTGGCGGATTTGTTCATCCACCGGGTTTCTTGAGCGCCTCAGCGACGGACGATACTGCCGCTGCCGGCCTTGACCAGATCGCCGGCAGCGAAACCGGGATCCTTTTCAAAGCTGTAAGTCTTCTCATCGCCGCTATCGAAGCGGACGGATACCTTCCACACCTTGGAGGACTTCACCTTTTCCTCGATCTTGTGGCCGGCATAAGCGCCGCCCGCAGCGCCGGCGATGGTGGCGATATCCCGGCCGGTGCCCTGTCCCACCTGATTGCCCAACACGGCGCCGGCAACACCGCCGGCGATCACGCCCAGGGCACTGCCTTCACCTGCTTTTTCCTCCACCCTGACTGCAACAACCTTGCCGCAATCCGGGCAGGCGCCGGAGCTGGATGTTTTTGTGGCAGCCGACTTCAAGGCTTTGTTGTACTCAGCCTTGGCATCGCGCAGGCACTGCATGCGCACGCTGGAGGTGGACTCTTCCGCGCACAGCTTCTTATCTTCGGCATAGCGAGCCGCCGCTTCCTTGCGGGCGGCATCATTGGCGGCAAAGGCGTGAGTAGCGACCAGGAAGGGAAGTACAGCGACGATCAGGGGTGTTTTCATTTTATGGCTCCTACCAACGATTCGTTTCGGAAGGGCGGCCCCGATGCCGCCCGAAAGAGGACTCTAGCGGGTTCGCCTTCCCCCTAGCAAGGACGTTTTACACGGGACAGCGATGCCGTCGAAATCCGCAACGGTTTGACGCACCTCAAAACCGCCATGCACTGGGGGAGGAAACAAAAACTAGAATGAACCATCTGCGGATGGGGGTTCGCAAAGGTCGGGAGGAACGCCATGGTCGACAACGCTCAGGACATCCACTATCTCCAACACGTCACCGCCTTGGGCGAGCGGCGCAAGGTGGTCGCCCATGCGCCGATTTTTTCCAAAACCGGCGTCAAGCTGGTGGAGGCCGGGGTGGCTGTAAGCCAGGACCTGCTGGATAAGCTGGGCAACCACCATCTGTTTCCCATGCTGGACGAATGCCTCACCGTGGAAGACGCGCTCTCATCGGCCTCGCTGCGGGGACAAACCAAGGATTTGCTGGCGGAAGACATCACTTTCGGCGCCCTGATTCCCCCAGGCGGAGACGACGCCCTGCTCGACGCCATTGCCGCCATTCCCCTTCCCGCCCCCCTCGCTTTCAAGCTGACGGTAGCCAGGGAGCAACGCCCGGAAATATTCCGTCACTCCCTCCAAGTCGCCCTGTTGGCCGCCCTGTTGAAATCCATGGATGCCACCTGCACCCCGGCCGCCATGAGCGACGCGGCGGCGGCGGGACTGTTCCACGATATCGGCCTGCTCCATATCGACCCCGCCATTTTCGATACCCACCAGGGCCTGACGGAAGCCCTGCGCCACCACCTGTACAGCCATCCGATCATTGCCTACCTGATATTGGAAAGGACTTCCGGTATCAATCCCAATATCGCCCTCGCGGTATTACAGCACCATGAACGTATGGACGGCAGCGGCTACCCCAAAGGCCTGGCCGCATCCCAATTGGGCGAATTGGGACAGATTCTGGCGGTGGCCGAACTGGGCGCCACCTTGCTGGCCCAGCCCAGCGAGCTTCCCCTGAAACGCCATCTGGAAGTGGTGCTGCGCATGAACGCCGATAAGCTCCAGCCCCGATATACCGCCCATCTGGAAACCTTGTTAGCGGCCATCCCGCGGCCCTCGTCTGGCCCCACAGGCAATACCGAAACCATTTTTTCCAGTCTGATTAGACTGGCCGTGGCCATCAACCACTGGCGTTCGGTACGGGCCCAGCCCCAGCAGCCCGCTTTGCTGCACTTCATCGACGGCCGCGTGGAACGCCTGGCCCATGCCCTGGCCGATGTGGGAATCGACCTGGACTACTGGACCACCTACGATGCGGACATCGAACAGGACGGCGCAACGCTGGCGGAAATCGAGATCGTCGCCCGGGAGGCCATGTGGCAACTCAATGCCCTCACCCAGGAAATCCGGCGTAAATGGAAGAATGCCATCGACCACGATGCGGAGCAGTGCCGCCCGGCGCTGGATTGGCTGGCGTCAGTGGAAGCGGAAAACCTCGGCTGAGGTTTATTGCTTGTCCGGCTCCGCCGCCAGCAACTGTCGCCACCCTTCGTGGCCCAGGCGGCGCAGGGTTTCCATATTGCGCTCGTAAATATCCTCGGCGTTGGGGAAGGCCGCCACAGCGCGGTCTATGCTCTCTTCCCGCAGCAGATGCAGGGTGGGATAGGGGGAACGGTTGGTGTAGTTCTCGATGTCCTCCGGCTCGCTGCCGGCGAATTCGTACTGGGGATGGAGGCTGGCGATCTGGAAGATGCCTTCGTAGCCTTCGTTGCGTAACAGGGCGTCCGCTTCCTGCAGGAAGAAGTGGTAGTCGATGAAGGCCGTCATGGCCTTGGGGTGGATCAACAGGGTCGTGTCCAACTCCTTGGCATCGGTCTGTGCCAGCAAGCGGAATTCATGGGCCAGCTCCGCCAGCAGGTCGTCGGCGCTTTCCGCCATGGTCACGGCATAGTGCACCTGTTTCTTGACGTGCACCGCCTTGGCGAAGGGGCAGAGATTGAGGCCGATGACCGCCGTTTCCAGCCAATGGCGGGTGGCGGCGACAATGGCCTCCACCTCGGCGGCATCGGCGTAGGGCTTGAGGACGGACGTCTCTTGGTTCATGGCGGATTGATGACGAATTGATGCGTCCTCAATGCACTTCGCGGGTTTCGTGGAACTTGATGTCGGGGAAACGTTCCTGGGTCAGTTGCAGGTTCACCCGGCTGGATGCCAGGTAAACATAATCGCCGCCGCCGTCCAGGGCCACGTTCATGGGGTATTTGTCGGCGATGGCGCGCAACTGGTCCGGGCTGCCGGTGAGCCAGCGGGCGGTGGACACCGAGACGGATTCGAACACCGCGTCCACGCTGTATTCAAACTCCAGGCGGTGGGCCACCACGTCGAACTGGAGGGCGCCCACGGCGCCCAGGATCAGGTCGTTGGTGCCCACAGGACGGAACAACTGGGTCGCGCCCTCCTCGGCCAACTGCTGCAAGCCCTTTTGCAACTGCTTGAGCTTGAGGGGGTTCTTCAGCACGGCGCGCTGGAACAGTTCCGGTGCGAAGGAGGGAATGCCGGTAAAGCGCAGGTCCTCGCCCTCGGTGAAGGTCTCGCCGAGGCGGATGGTGCCGTGGTTGGGAATGCCGATGATGTCGCCGGAATAGGCCTCGTCCATGATGCTGCGGTCCTGGGCCATGAAGGTGATGGCGTTGTTAACGGCCATGACCTTGCCGCCGGCCACCTGTTTGATCTTCATGCCCCGCTCGAAGCGGCCGGAGCAGATGCGCAGGAAGGCGATGCGGTCCCGGTGCTTGGGGTCCATATTGGCTTGGATCTTGAAGACGAAGGCGCTGAACTTGGGCTCATGGGGCTGGACGATGCGGGTTTCCGCCGCTCGGGCCAGGGGCTCGGGGGACAGGTCCACGATGGCGTCAAGCACGCTCTGCACGCCGAAATTGTTCACCCCTGAACCGAAGAACACCGGCGTCTGCCGGCCTTCCAGATAAGCCACCTGGTCGAAGGGATGGGAGGCGCCGCGCACCAGTTCGATGTCATTGCGCAGCTCTTCCGCTTGGCTGCCGATCAGCTCGTCCAGGCGGGGATTGTCGAGACCATCGATGATCTCCGAGGTACCCTTCTCGGCCTGGGGATCGAAGAACTGGATGGTGTCGTTATGCAGGTGGTAGACGCCGCGAAAGCGCTTGCCCATACCGATGGGCCAGGTCATGGGGGCGCACTGGATGTTGAGCACGGACTCGATTTCGTCCAGCAGGTCGATGGGCTCGCGGCCTTCCCGGTCCAGCTTGTTGATGAAGGTGAGGATGGGCGTATCGCGCAGGCGGCACACATCCAGCAGCTTGATGGTGCGCTCTTCCACGCCCTTGACCGAATCGATCACCATCACGGCGGAGTCCACGGCGGTGAGGGTGCGGTAGGTGTCTTCGGAAAAGTCCTCGTGGCCCGGGGTGTCCAGCAGGTTCACGATGAAGTCGCGGTAGGGGAACTGCATCACCGACGAGGTGACCGAGATGCCCCGTTGTTTTTCCAGCTCCATCCAGTCCGAGGTGGCATGACGGCTGGCCTTGCGCGCCCGCACTTCCCCCGCCACCTGGATCGCGCCACCGAACCAGAGCAGCTTTTCGGTCAAGGTGGTCTTACCCGCGTCCGGGTGGGAAATGATGGCGAAGGTGCGGCGACGGGCGATTTCGGTATCGAGGGCGGAGGAAGACACGGGGGGGCTTTCGAAGGAAACGGCGGCCGGAGACGCGACGCAAGCATCGCGGGCCAAAGGGGCGCGATTATACCCAAGGCACACCGCTCCCCAGTCCGCTTTTGCCCTGGAACCTTGTTCAATCAGGGCCGAATCGGCGACAATAGCGGGCTTTATTGCTCCAATCTGCCGAAAGTCCCGTCGCCATGAGCCAAACCGAACAGAACGCCGCTCCTTCCGCCCCCGCCCAGGACGAGAACCACATCATCGCCGAGCGCCGCGAGAAACTGAAAGCCTGGCGCGAAACGGGCAAGGCCTATCCCAACGATTTCACCCGGGAGAACCTGGCGGAAAAACTGGATGACCTCTACGGCGAAAAAACCAAAGAAGAGCTGGAAGCCACCCCCATCGAAGTCAAGGTGGCCGGCCGCATCATGCTCAAGCGTGTCATGGGCAAGGCCAGTTTCATCACCATCCAGGACATGTCCGGCCGCATCCAGATCTTCGTCAGCAAGGACGGCGTGGGCGACGACACTTATACCGACTTCAAGAAGTGGGACCTGGGCGACATCGTCGGCGTGGTCGGCACCATGATGAAGACCAAGACCGGCGAACTGTCGGTGCAGGCCGCATCCATCCGCCTGCTGTCCAAGTGCATCCGTCCCCTGCCGGAAAAATTCCACGGCCTCACCGACGTGGAAACCAAGTACCGGCAACGCTACCTGGACCTCATCACCAGCGAAGAATCGCGCTTTACCTTCGTCGCCCGCAGCAAGATCGTCTCCAGCATCCGCCACTACATGACCCACGCCGGCTTCATGGAAGTGGAAACGCCCATGATGCATCCCATTCCCGGCGGCGCCTCGGCCAAGCCCTTCGTCACCCACCACAACGCCCTGGACCTGGAGATGTTCCTGCGCATCGCCCCCGAGCTCTACCTCAAGCGCCTGGTGGTCGGCGGCTTCGAAAAGGTGTTCGAGATCAACCGCAACTTCCGCAATGAAGGCTTGAGCCCCCGGCACAACCCCGAGTTCACCATGATGGAGTTCTACGAGGCCTACGCCAACTACCAGACCCTGATGGACTTCACCGAAGGCCTGTTGCGCCATTCGGCGCGGGAAGCCCTTGGCACCGAGGTATTCCAGTACCAGGGCCGCGAGCTGGATCTGTCCAAGCCCTTCCATCGCCTCACCATGGTGGAGGCCATCCGCAAATTCCACCCCGGCTACAGCTTCGAGCAACTCAACGACGATGCCTGGCTGCGGGAAAAACTCACCGCCATGAAGGTGGACCTGCGCGGCGACACCAAGCTGGGCGCCCTGCAACTGCTGATGTTCGAAGAAGTGGCCGAAGCCGAACTGTGGGAACCCACCTTCATCGTCGACTACCCGGTGGAAGTGAGTCCCCTGGCCCGGGCCTCCGACGCCAGCCCGGACATCACCGAACGCTTCGAACTGTTCATCGTCGGCCGCGAAATCGCCAACGGCTTCTCCGAACTGAACGATCCGGAAGACCAGGCCAAGCGCTTCATGGACCAGGTCAAAGCCAAGGACGCCGGCGACGAGGAAGCCATGTTCTACGACGCCGACTACATCCGCGCCCTGGAATTCGGCCTGCCCCCCACCGGCGGCTGCGGCATCGGCATCGACCGGCTGGTGATGTTGCTGACCGACAGCCCCGCCATCCGCGACGTGATCCTGTTCCCGCAGATGCGCCGCGAAGACTGAGCCCATTGCGAACAAAGGCCCTGCATCCCCATGCAGGGCCTTTTGCATTTCTGGCCCCATGACCCAACCCGCCACCGCCATCCTTCCCGCCCGGCCCGAATTCAATGAGCAAGGGGTGCCCATGTCGCCTTTCTTCGGCGATGTGTACCACGCCACCGATGGCGGCTTGGGACAGGCGCGCCATGTGTTCCTGGGGGGCAACGGCCTGCCGCAGCGTTGGCGGGAAAGGGAAAGCTTCGTCATCCTGGAAACCGGCTTCGGCCTCGGTCTCAATTTCCTCGCCACCTGGCAGGCTTGGCGTGAGGACCCGCAACGCTGTCGCCGCCTGCACTTCGTCTCGGCGGAAAAGCATCCCTTCCAGGCCGCCGACCTGGCCCAGTTGCACCAGCGCTGGCCGGAACTGGCCGAACGTTCCGCCGAGCTGCTGCGCAACTGGCCGCCCCTGACACCGGGCTGCCACCGCATCCTGCTCAATGAGGGCCGGGTCACCTTGACCCTCTACTTCGGCGACCTGCTCAAACTGGCGCCCAAGATTGCCGTCCAGGCCGACGCCCTCTATCTGGACGGTTTCGCCCCCGCCAAGAACCCGGAACTCTGGACGCCGGGCCTGCTGCGCACCCTCACCCGCCACTGCGCCCCCCGGGCCACCCTGGCCACCTGGTGTCTGGCCGCCAACGTACAGCGGGCCTTGAGCCACCATGGCTGGGCACTGGAAAAACCGCCCGGCTTCGGCCGACGGCGGGAAATGCTGACCGGACACCTTCCCGCGGAACGACGCCACACGATGCCCCGCAGAGGGGGCGCGGCATCCCTGGCCCCGTCGTCTTCCGTCATCGTCATCGGCGCCGGCATCGCCGGCTGCGCCGCGGCGGAACGCCTGGCGGCCCGGGGATGGCAGGTGCAGGTGCTGGAAAGCCACCCCGCCGCCGCCATGGCCACCTCGGGCAACCCGGTGGGCCTCATGCATCCCGCCCTGGCCAAGGACGACAACTTCATGGCCCGCATCACCCGGGCCTGCACCCTCTACGCCACACGCCTGCTGCGCACCCTGGAGACGGAGGAAACGGGCCTGCTCTGGTCCCCAAGGGGGCTGCTGCAACTGGCCCGGGACCACAGCCAGGAAGAGGACCAGCGCCACACGGTGGAGTCCCTGGGCTTCCCCGCCGACTATGTGCGCTACGTGGATGCCGCCGAAGCCGGCGCCCTGGCCGGCGCAACCCTGGCCACCGGCGGCTGGTATTTCCCGGACGGCGGTTGGCTCTCGCCCCCCACCTTGTGCCAGGCCTTGCTGGCCCGCTGGCCGGCGCAGCTCACCGCCCGCTACAACTGCGCCGTAGCCTCGTTGCGCCGCCAAGGGGACCAATGGCAGGCCCTGGACGCCGATGGCGCGGTCATCGCCGAAGCGCCCACTATCGTGTTCGCCAGCGCCTTCGATACCATGCTGTTCATGCCCGGCCTACCCCTGGCCCGCATCCGGGGCCAGATCAGCCTGCTCGACGCCGGCACCCTGCCCGATCTCAAGCTGCCCCTGTGCGGCAACGGCTACCTCACGCCGGCGGTGGCGGGCCGGCATTGCTTCGGCGCCACCTACGATTTCGACCAGGACGATCCGCTCCCTCGGGCCGACAGCCATCTGGCCAATCTCGACCATCTCAAGGCGCTGCTGCCCGGGGTGGATACGACAGCCTTCGATCCCGGACGCATGGCGGGGCGGGTAGGCTTCCGTACCGCCACCATAGACCGCCTGCCCATGGTCGGCCCCCTGCCGGACGAGGGCGCCTTCCTGGCCGACCCCTTGCGCCGGGAAGCCCAACTGCTCGAGGTACCCCGCCACCCGGGCCTGCACTGCCTGGTGGGTCTGGGTTCCCGCGGCATGGTCTGGGCGCCCCTGGCCGCTGAGCTGCTGGCTTCCCGCCTGGCCGGCGAGCCCCTGCCCCTGGAGCGGGACCTGGCGGATGCCCTGGACCCCGCCCGCTTCCTGCTGCGGGCGCAACGCAGGGCCACTCCCGTTCCTGTTGAAACATACGAATGAATTCCAGCGGTTTGTAACGGTCTGTTGCCGCCGTCCTCCCTGGGAGGCATGAGGCGTTAATGTGCTCATGACTCACCCGAGGAGAAACGTCATGAGCGACACCCTAAGCACCAACCCCGCACCCCGCCACGGCTTGCATCCCATGCTCTGGGTCGCCGCCAGCGCCGTCACCGTTTTTGCGCTGGCCGGCACGGCCTACGTCACCGGCTTGCTGCCCCGCCATGAAACGCCTGCCGTCCCGCCCACGGCCTCAACCGCGCCAGTGGTCACGCCGCAAGCCACCGTCATCGCGCCCGCAGCAATCGCCCCGGCAGCCCCCCAGGCGGCCGCTACACCGGCCAAACCGGCAGTGAAAACCGTGGTGCGATCCAATGAACGCAGCTATTCCTCCCGCCCCCGCAACCGGGACGAGGAAACGGTGCGCAGCGCCGACAACGGCCAGACCTACAGTTCAAGGCCCGCCGTCTGCTATGACTGCGGCACCATCGAGTCCGTCCGCTCCGTGGTCAAGGAAGGCGACGGTTCCGGCCTTGGCGCCGTGGCCGGCGGCGTGGTGGGCGGCGCCCTCGGCAATGGCGTCGGCCAGGGTACCGGCCGCGATATCGCCACCATCGCCGGTGTGATCGGCGGTGCGGTGCTGGGCAACAAGATCGAGAAGAACCAACGCCAGACCGTGAGCTACCAGACCACGGTGCGCTTCGAAGACGGCACCAGCCGCACCTTCGTCAGCGACCACGAAACCGGGTGGCAGGCTGGCGACCGGGTCAAGGTCATCAACGGCCAGATCGTGCCGCGTTAATCTTCCCGCCAACAAAAAGGCCACGGCGATTGCCGTGGCCTTTTTGTTGGTACTGCCGTATCAAAGGAAGCGATTCAGCCGGGCCAACACCGACTCGCGCCCCATAACCTCGAGTACCGCATCGATGGCCGGCGACTGGGGCAGCCCCAGCACCGCCACCCTCAGAGGAATGGCCACGGCGGGCATTTTCACGCCTAGGGCGGCACAGGTTTCCTTGATACAGGCGCTCAGTGCGGCTTTCTCCCAGCTTACGGCCACCAAACGGTCGCGCAAGTCGCGCAAGGCGCTGAGGCCCGTTTCGGTGAAATGAGTGGCTTTCATCTCATCAGTGGGGTGCAGTTCCACCAGCACCGGCTCCACCGCATCGGCCAGTTCGTTGAGGTTCACCGCCCGCTCCTTGTAGAGGGCCACCACGTTCTGCAGATGGGCGTCGTTGCTCACGGTCACGCCCCGCTTGGCGAGGCGCTTGGCGACCTCGTCGGCCAGATAGACCGCATCCGCCGTCTTGAGGTATTGCTGGTTGAGCCAGTTGAGTTTCTCGGTGTTGAACTGGGCAGCGGAGGATGTGATGTGGTCCAGGTCGAACCATTCCACGAACTGCTCGCGGCTGAACATCTCGTCGTCGCCATGGCTCCAACCAAGGCGGGCCAGATAGTTGACGATGGCGTCGCGCAGGTAGCCGGCATCGTCGTAGTCCGTCACCGCCACAGCGTTGCGGCGCTTGGACAGTTTCTGGCCATCGTCGCCCAGGATCATGGAAAGATGCCCGTACACCGGCAGGGGCGCGCCCAGGGCCTTGAGGATGTTGATCTGGCGGGGCGTGTTGTTCACGTGGTCGTCGCCGCGGATGACGTGGGTGATGCCCATGTCCCAGTCGTCCACCACCACGCAGAAGTTGTAGGTGGGCGTGCCATCGGGGCGGGCGATGATGAGGTCGTCCAACTCGCTGTTGGCGAACTCGATCCGTCCCTTGACCGCATCATCCCAGGCCACCGCGCCGTCCGTCGGGTTCTTGAAGCGCACCACCGGCTCGATGCCGGTCGGCACCGGGGGCAGGGTTTTGCCCGGCTCGGGACGCCAGCGGCCATCGTAACGGGGCTTTTCCTTGCGCGCTTCCTGCTCGGCGCGCAGGGCGTCCAGTTCTTCGCGGGAGGTATAGCAGTAGTAGGCGGTACCGGCTGCCAGCATCTGTGCGATCACCGCCTTGTAACGATCCATGCGCTGCATCTGGTAGAACGGGCCTTCGTCGTGTTCCAGGCCCAGCCATTTCATGCCGTCCAGAATCGCCTGCACCGCCTCCGGGGTGGAACGGGCCACATCGGTATCTTCGATACGCAGGATGAACTGACCGCCATGGCGACGGGCATAGGCCCAGGAAAACAGCGCGGTACGGGCGCCGCCGATGTGCAGATAGCCGGTGGGGCTGGGGGCAAAACGGGTACGGACGGTCATGGCTGCGGGGTTACCGAATCGGGAAAGGCAGGAATTTTACCCGCGTTTAATTGACCCCCCAGCCCCTTTGTGATTAAATGCGCGCCTCTTCGCAAAGGGGTGGTTAGCTCAGCGGTAGAGCACTGCCTTCACACGGCAGGG
>RXJP01000023.1 GCA_003963315.1 Rhodocyclaceae bacterium
AAGAAACTAATGCCCTTATCGTATCCACCCATGCTTTGGCAGGCGGCAAGTCCCGCCAAGGCAAGGCCGGCGGCACCCAGGCAACGGGCAAGGGTTTTCACGCACATATTCATGGAAGTCTCCTTGTCGGGTTGTGCCATGCTGTTGTTGCGGCCCGCGTCGATGGGATGTGGAAGTAAGGCCGGCGGATTCAGTCTAGCAGAGGCCTTTTCCACCACAAGCGCGGTGGCATGCGGGACTCAGGCCCGCACCGGGCGCTTGCCGAGTTTGCGCTGCAAGGTGCGCCTATGCATCTTCAATGCCCGGGCCGTAGCGGAGATGTTACCGTCATGTTCTGCCAATACCCGCTGGATATGCTCCCATTCCAAGCGATCCACCGACAGGGGATCAACGGCCAGGGGAACGGCGGCATCGCCTGCCCGTTGGTGGAAGGCAGCCACCACCTGGTCGGCATCCGCTGGTTTGGCCAGATAGTGGATCGCCCCCAGTTTGATGGCTTCCACGGCGGTGGCGATGCTGGCATAGCCGGTGAGGACGACGATGCAGGTTTCCGCATCCAGGGCCAGGAGCTGTTCGATCAAAGGCAGGCCGGAGTCGTTGGCGAGCTTCAGATCGAGCAGGACATACTCAGGACCTTCGGCCTTCGCCAGGGCCAGGGCGGTGGCGGCATCGGCGGCTTCCAGCACGGCATAGCCACGGCGCGTCATGGCCCGGGCCATGACGGCACGGAAGGTGTCGTCGTCGTCCACCAGGAGCAGGACGGGCAGGTTGTTCGGATTGTCGTTTTGCGCCGGGCTCATGGCATGCAGGGCAAGATGATGCGGGTGCAGGCGCCGCCGCCTTCCCGGTTAAAGAGCTCCACGCGGCCACCGAGGCGCTCCAGGGTGGCATTGGAAAGGAAGAAGCCGATGCCCATGCCGCCTACCACCGCCGCGCCGCTACTCGCTTCGCCGCCCTTGGTGCTGATGAAAGGCTCGCCCAACCGTTGGGCGACGTCGGCGCGGATGCCAGGGCCACGGTCGAGGATTTCCAGAATACAGGCCCTGCCCTGACGGCGGACTTGCAAACGCAGGTGCTCCGTCGTACCACTCTGCCGATGGGCGTCAGCGGCGTTATCCAGCAGGTTGAGCAGGGCTTGGTGCAAGGTGGCGTCGACCATGACTTGCGGGCTGTCGGCGCCGATATCGTCGTCCTGCGCCAGATCCAGGGCGATACCGGGCCGCAGCAGCGTCCATTCGTCCAAAAGTGTTTCCGTCAGGATTGCCAGGGGTCGGGGGCTGGGGCTATCGGCCTGATCGACCTGGCGGACGAGTTGGGCGAGGATGTTTTTGCAATGGTCTACCTGTTGCCGCAGCAAACCCAGTTCCTCCGCCAAGGCGGGGTTGCTGCCGTGGTCCAGTTGCAGATCGCCCAGCACCACGGCCATGGTGGCGAGGGGTGTGCCCAACTGGTGGGCGGCGCCGGCGGCAAGGGTGCCCAGGGCGAGGATTTGTTCGTGGTGCAAGGTCTGCTCCCGCGCCCGGGCCAGGGCACGGTCGCGCTGGCGCAACAAGGCGGCGAGGCGGGAAATAAAGACGGTGATGATGAGGGCGCTCAAGATGAAGTTCACCCACATCCCGATAATATGCAAGGAAAAGCCGTTGTCATGGGAGAGCAGGCTGCGGTCGATGCCGGTAACGGTGCAGATGAAGTCGTTGAGGCCCGCCAGTTCGCTACGGGGCGTGGGTAAGGGAATGTTCCACAGCAGCAAGGTGGAGTACGCCACGACAGTAACGGCAGCCATCGCCCAGATCCATCCCAGGGGCAGCAGTGTTGCGGCCACGGTGAGCGGAACCAGCAACAGGGAAACGAAGGGATTGCTGGAACCGCCGGCCAGGTACAGTTGGGCGACAAGGCCGGCCACATCGAGGCAAAGCTGGGCGAAGAGTTCGCCGTTGCTCACCGGCCAGGGCCGGGAGAGTCGCCAGTAGCTGAACAGATTGGCCGCCACCAGCAACAGACAGACGGCGAAGTGGGCCTCGGTGCGCAGGGGCAGGCCCAGGGCGGACAGGGCGACGACAACGGCAAGGGCTTGGCCGCACACCTCCACCCAGCGCAGTTGCAGCAGACGTTGGAGTTGCAGGGCGGAGGAGGAAAGGTCCACGGCGTTTTTGCAGATCGGAGGCGGCCCAGGGAAGCCCGGATTCTACTGCCCACCCCCTAGCCCCTTACCTGGCTTTGACTATCTGCGACAAATTGTCGCGCGGCAATTTGCCTAATGGCCGGCGCGCCGCGCGCCGCCTAGAATCCGCTTGCGATTGCAATACCTCCCGCCCCGCCCAGCCCCGTGCTGTTCGGGGCATTTTTTTGTCGCTGGCGGATAATGTCACTGTTTACCCCTTTCCAAACCCCTTGCTAGGAAACACTGCCATGAACACAACACAATGCTTGCGCACACTGCTGGCCGCGGTTTTTTCCCTTACCACCATGGCTGCCCTGGCCGCCGCCGATCTGGAAGTGAAGACGCCCTGGGTGCGCTCCACGGTGCCGGGGCAACCCGCCACGGGGGCATTCATGGAGCTTTCTTCCAAGAACGGGGTGACCGTGGTGGGGGCATCCAGTGCGGCGGCAGGCGTTACCGAAGTGCATGAGATGAAGCAGGAAAACGGCATCATGAAGATGCGCGCCTTGCGTGTGCTTGAAGTACCCGCCGGCGGCACGGTGCAGTTGGCGCCAGGCAGCTACCACGTGATGCTGATGGACTTGAAGAAGGACCTGAAGCCAGGCGACACGGTACCCATCTTGTTGAAGGTGAAGGGCAAGGACGGCAAGAAACAAACCGTGACCGTGAAGGCCGAGGTACGGGACATGACGGCGGGGAACCCCGCTCCCGCTGCCACTGACCCCCATGGACAAATGCACGATGCCATGAAGCAGCGCATGGAGGACATGCATAAGGAACACATGCAGGGGATGGGCAAGTAGGGGATCCGGATCAGCGGCCCGTTTTCCCCAGCGACCACCCGTAAAACCACGTCATTCCCGCGAAAACGGGAATCCACGTTTTTGCGGGCGCCCCTGGGTCCCCGCTAAAAACTCGCGGGGCCGACGATCACTGGAGGACCGTCGGCCGGTAGGAGACGAAGTCTGCGCTTATCGCAGAATGGATTCCCCGGCGAACAGTTCCGCCACGGTTTCCCGCTGGCGCACCAGGTGCACAGTGTCGCCGTCCACCATGACTTCAGCGGCGCGGGGCCGGGTGTTGTAGTTGGAACTCATGGTCATGCCATAGGCGCCGGCGGAGAGGATGGCCAGCAGGTCGCCTTCGACCAGGGCCAGGTCGCGGTCGTGGCCGAGGAAATCGCCGGATTCGCAGATGGGGCCGACGATCTCGTAGCAGCGGGTGTCACCCGTCCGCGGCGCCACCGGCACGATGTCGTGGAAGGCGTCGTACAGGGCGGGACGGGCCAGGTCGTTCATGGCTGCATCCACCACGGCGAAATCCTTTTCCTCGCCATGTTTGAGCACTTCCACCTTGGTCAGCAGCAGCCCGGCATTGCCCACCAGGGAGCGGCCCGGTTCAAACACCAGCTTTTCCTTGCGGCCGGCCATGACCTTCAGCACTGGCGCCAGATAATCGGCGGCACTGAGCTGGGTTTCGTCACGGTAGCGGATGCCCTTGCCGCCGCCCAGGTCGATATGTTCGATGGCAATACCTTCCTTGCCCAGGGCGTCCACCAGGGCCAACACTTTTTCCGCAGCTTCGCCGGCGGGCGCAGGATCGAGCAGTTGGGAGCCGATATGGCAGTCGATACCTTTGATCTGGAGATGGGGTAGCGCGGCGGCGCGGCGATAGTTGGCCAGGGCTTCTTCGTAGGCGACGCCGAACTTGGCGGTGCGCAGGCCGGTGGAAATGTAGGGGTGGGTCTTGGGATCCACATTGGGATTGACCCGCAGGGAAATGGGGGCCTTCTTGCCCAGACTGCCGGCCAAAGCGTTGAGCTGGTCCAGCTCGGCGGGGGATTCCACGTTAAAGCAGTGGATGCCGGCCTGGAGGGCCATTTCCATTTCGTCGCGGCGCTTGCCGACACCGGAAAACACGACCTTGGCCGGATCGCCGCCGGCGGCCAGCACGCGGGCCAGCTCACCGCCGGAAACGATGTCGAAGCCGGCACCCAGGCGGGCAAAGACGTTCAATACGGCAAGATTGGAATTGGCCTTCACGGCATAGCAAACCAGGGCGTTACGCCCTTGCAGGGCAGCGGCGTAATCCTGGTAGGCGGCGGTAAGGGCGGCGCGGGAATAGACGTAGCAGGGCGTGCCGAATTGCTGGGCGATGGCGGCAAGGGAAACACCTTCCACATGAAGGGCATTGCCACGAATCTGGGTGAGGCTCATTTACTGGATTCCTGTTTGTTATCATCGCCGGCCTTGGTGCCAGCGGCAGGGGCTTTGGCTTTGGCGGCGGGTGGCGCAGCATTATCGGGGGCCGGCAAGTAGAGCGGCCCTTTGATGCCGCAGCCGGACAGGCCGAAGAGGAACAGACTGGCCAGGCCCAGAAGACGAAGCACTTGGTTTTTTTGGCGCATCTTGGAATTTTCCAAAGGTGGTCGAAGCCTCATTTTACGGGGCCATTAATCGGCCCGATTCAGCAGGCCGATAGCGGCGAAGGATGGTAGCACGCGATGAACGAACAGGAATTCACAGAACTGGCGGATGCCATGCTGGAGCGCATTGAACAAGCGCTGGAGCGACTACAGGGCAGCGACGGCCCGGACTTCGATTTCGAATTGAAGCCCGGCGGCGTGATGGAACTGGAGTTCGACAACGGCAGCAAAATTATTGTCAACCGCCACGGCGCGGCCAGGGAAATCTGGCTAGCGGCCCGTTCCGGCGGCTTTCACTTCCGCCCCGAGAACGGCCGCTGGGTGGATACCCGCAACGGCGACGACCTGCTGGATGCCCTGGCCCGCTGCATGGGCGAACAAGCCGGGGCTGCGGTCAGCCTGAAATAGGCGGGGCTGAGTTCTCTCAGTTCTTTTTGTCGGCCGGCTTGTCGACTGGTTTATCGGCAGGTTTGCCCAAGGTCTTTTCCACGGGTTTGGGCTTGGCATCCTGCACCGGGGCGATGGGCACCTGGGGCCGCTCACCGGAGGCAGGGGCTTCGTCGCCGGGTGCGGGCAGGGTTTCCTTGTAAATCAATTCCTGCACCGGCTTGCGGCTTTCCGGATCGGTGGCGGTAATGGGCGTCAGCCCCTCCGGCGCCTCCATCCAGGACTCCGGTACGCCCTTGAGGGCCTTTTCCATATAGCCGGTCCAGATGGGCAATGCCGCGCCGCCGCCGGTTTCGCCGCCGCCCAGGGAGCGCGGTTTGTCGAAGCCGATCCAGGCCACCCCCACCAGGGTGGGGTGGTAGCCGCAGAACCAGGCATCGATGGAATCATTGGTGGTGCCTGTTTTGCCGGCAATGTCGTAGCGTTTGAGGATCACCGGCGCCCGGGCTGCGGTGCCGCGCTTGGTCACTTCATGGAGCAGGCTGTCCATGATGTAGGCATTGCGGGCATCGATAGCGCGCAGGGACTCGTCACCCGCCACGGGGGGATCGAACTGGGCCACCACATTGCCCTTACCGTCGAGGATCTGCTTCACCACGAAGGGCTGGATGCGGTAGCCGCCATTGGCGAAGATGGAATAGGCCGCAGCCTGTTGCCAGGGCGTGACGGAACCGGCGCCCAAGGCCATGGTCAGGTAGGGCGGATGCTTGTCGGCGTCAAAACCAAAGCGGGTGATGTATTCCTGGGCGTACTGGGTACCGATGGAACGCAGCAGGCGGATCGACACCATGTTCTTCGACTTGGCAATGGCGGTGCGCAGGGTCATGGGGCCTTCGTACTTGCCGTCATAGTTCTTCGGCGCCCAATCCTGGCTGCCGGTTTCGCCGCCGGGAATGACGATGGGTTCGTCAGGCACCACCGAGGCCGGGGTGTAGCCCTTTTCAATGGCTGCTGAGTAGATAAAAGGCTTGAAGCTGGAGCCGGGTTGGCGCCAAGCCTGGGTGACGTGGTTGAACTTATTGCGGTTGAAGTCGAAGCCCCCCACCAAGGCGCGCACGGCGCCGTCCACCGGATTGGCGGAAACGAAGGCGGATTCCACTTCCGGCAACTGGGCCACTTGCCATTGATTCTTTTCGTCCTTCATCAGGCGAATCACCGCGCCGGTACGAAGGCGTTTATTCGGCGGTGCCTTGTCATCCATCATCCGTGCCGGGAACTTGAGGGCGTCGCCACTCAGGGTGACGATTTCGCCGCCACGCAAATACGCCCGCAACCGGCTGGGGCCGGCTTCCAACACGATGGCGGGGAGCAGGGTATCGGCATCCTCGAAATCGGAGATCAGGTCTTCCAGCTCGTCGTCCTGCTCGGTCTTGATGCCCTTCATGTCCACGTAGGCCTCGGCGCCGCGGTAGCCATGGCGGCGGTCGTAATCGAGCACGCCCTTGCGCAGGGACTGGTACGCAGCCTGCTGATCGGCCGACTGGATGGTGGTGACCACCTGGTAGCCGCCGGAGTAGGCTTGTTCCTGGAATCGCTCAAAAGCGATCTGCCGCGCCATTTCCGCTACGTATTCAGCGTGAACGCCGAAGTCGTTGGCATCCTGCTTGACCCGAAGGGATTCCGACTGGGCCGCTTTGTATTGTTTCTCGTCAAGAAAGCTCAACTCGTTCATGCGACGCAAAACGTAGAGCTGGCGCAGGCGGGCACGCTTGGGATTGGCTACCGGGTTGTAGGCCGAAGGCGCCTTGGGCAGCCCTGCCAGCATGGCGGCTTCGGCGGGCGTCAACTCCTTCAGGGCCTTGCCGAAGTAGATCTGGGCAGCCGAAGAAAAACCGTAGGCCCGCTGCCCCAGATAAATCTGGTTGATATACAACTGAAGGATTTCGTCCTTGGACAGGCTGTGCTCAATCTTGAAGGCCAGCAGCGCTTCGTAGATTTTGCGGGTATAGGTCTTTTCACTGGAGAGGAAGAAGTTCCGCGCCACCTGCATGGTGATGGTGGACGACCCTTGGCGCTTGCCGCCGTTCACCAGATTGGATAGGGCGGCGCGCATCACGCCCATGGTGTCAATGCCTGGGTGCTGATAGAAACGCTCGTCTTCCGCCGCCAGGATGGCATGGATCATCAGCGGCGGCACATCCTTGATCTGCACCACATTGCGCCGCTCTTCACCGAATTCGCCGATCAGCTTGCCGTCAGCGGAGTAAATTCTGAGGGGAATTTTGGGCCGATAATCCGTCAGAACATCCAGGGACGGCAGTTGGGGATACGCCAATACGACCACAATCCCGATCATGGCCGCACACACCATGAGCAACCCGGTGAAGGCCAGGAAGGCATAAAGCGCCCAACGCAAAAAGGGGGGGACAGTCATGAGGAAATCCGGGCAGAAAAGTGGGCGCGATTATACGTTGCCCCCTTCCGTCACCCCCAGCGCCTATCCGTGACACAGGCGACTTCGCTAAATAAAATGACTTTACAGTCGATATAGTTGCTGCTAGCATCTGATGTAAATTATCGTTATTGACTGTAACGCCTTAATTATTAAAGGAAAACCTCCTTGCAGATCGACCTCTCGATCTTTAATCCCAGCAACCGCCCTTTGATCGGGCTGGATATCAGCTCGTCTTCTGTAAAGATGCTCGAGCTGTCCGCCCAGGAAAAAGGGAAAGGACGTTATACGGTTGAGCGTTACGCCATTGAGCCGTTGCCCCGGGACGCGGTGGTGGACGGAAAAATCGTCAATATCGAAGGCGTCGCGGACGCCATTGGCAAGGCCTGGAAGCGTATGGGAGCCACAACGCGCTTTGTCGCCATGGCGCTACCCGCTGCAGCCGTCATCACCAAGAAAATCATCCTCCCGGCCAACCTGCGGGAACAGGACATGGAAGTTCAGGTGGAGTCGGAAGCCAACCAGTACATCCCCTTCGCCCTGGAAGAAGTCAATCTGGATTTCCAGGTGATCGGCCCCGCTCCCTCCAGCCCCGATGAAGTGGAAGTCATGCTCGCCGCCAGCCGCAAGGAAATGGTGGAAGACCGGGTTGCCTGCGCAGAGGGCGCGGGCCTCAAACCCTTGGTGATGGACGTGGAGTCCTATGCTGCCCAAACGGCCTTCGAATTGGTCAAACAGCAGTTGCCGGATGGGGGCAAGGACAAGATCATCGCCTTGATCGATATTGGCGCCAACGTCATGAACGTGTCCATGATGCGCAACGACCAAGTGGTGTACAACCGGGAACAGGCTTTCGGCGGCCATCTGCTGACGCAGGACATCATGCGTGCCTACGGTATGTCCCTAGAGGAGGCGGAAGCCGCCAAACGCAACAACACCCTGCCCGACAACTACCCCGGCGAGATTCTGGCGCCCTTCATGGACAACCTGGGGCAGGAAGTCGGTCGTGCCATGCAATTCTTCTTCAGTGCGACGCCCTATACCCAGGTGGACCATATCGTACTGTCCGGAGGCTCCTCGGTGATCCCTGGCGTCAGCGAAGCGGTCTTCGGTCATACCGAGGTCGAGTGCCTGGTGGCCAACCCCTTCGTCCACATGGAAACTGCGGCAAAAGTCCGAGCGAAAAGCCTCCTGGAAGACGCTCCCGCACTAATGGTGGCCTGCGGTCTGGCGATGCGGAGATTCGATCAATGATCCGGATTAACCTGCTTCCCCATCGGGAGGAAAAACGCAAGGCCAGGCGACAGCAGTTCTACGCTTTTGTCGGCCTGGTTGTAGTTATTGCCGGAGCAGTATGGTTTTTAGGCTTTACCGTAATCAACAGGTACATCTCTGTTCAGGAAAGCAAAAACGCCTTCCTCGAAAAAGAGATCGACGGTCTTAAGCAACAAATTGCCGAAATTTCAAAGTTGAAGGAAGAAACCGACGCCCTTCTGAAACGCAAGCAGGTGATTGAAACACTCCAAGGCAATCGCGCCGAGACCGTGAACATTTTTGATCAACTAGTCCGAAGAGTACCGGACGGCATTCGAATCACGAGCTTCAACCAAAACGGGGACAAGTTCGATTTGACCGGAGAATCAATTTCAGAAGCCCGCGTGTCTACGCTCATCCGAAATCTGGAAGAGTCCCCTCTATTCCAGCAGGTTGCTCCGATTGAAATTCGATCTGCCATGGCACCCAATGGTAGAGCTATTTATTCGTTTCAAATGCGCATGGGCATTGAACGTACGGCACCATCGACCCCAAGTGATAAAGGTGCCAACAAAACACAACCGGGAGGTCGGTAATCTGTGAAAAAAATTGCCGCCCCGAAAATCAAGCTGCCTGCTATCAATTTTCAGCAGCTTGCCGATGACTTCAAAACCCTGGATCCGAAGGACCCTGGTCTATGGCCTCTAGGGCCGAGACTGGTAATACTTGCCGGGGTCTTTGCCGGCCTGTTGTGCGTGGCTTGGTTTCTTGGCTGGAGCCCCCAGTTCGATGACTTGGAGAGCAAAAAAAATCGCGAAAGTCAGCTCAAAGAAGAATGGCTGGATAAGAAACGGCAAGCCGTCAATCTCGATGCTTATAGAAAGCAAAAAGAAGAAATAGATACCTCGTTTGGAGAACTGCTCAAGCAGTTACCCAACAAAGCGGAAATGGACGCGATGATTGTCGACATCAGTCAAGCGGCGCTAACCCGGGGCTTGAAAATAGAACTCTTCAAGCCTGGCGCAGAAGCCAGAAAAGAATTTTATGCGGAGCTTCCAATCAGCATCCTGATGAACGGCAGCTATAACGATTTGGCCCAATTTGCCGGTGATCTGGCACGACTGCCTCGAATTGTGACGCTCAACAATATCAAACTCAAACCAAAATCCCCGACTGCTCTTGGGCTGGATGGGACCATTGTCACTTATCGCTACCTTGATGCTGAAGAACTCGCCAGCCAAAGAAAGGCTCAAAAGACTGCCGGCAAACCCGGGGGGGCAAAATGAACGCCAACCTGCGCGTCATCTTTTATTTTTTGATTTCATTACTACTCGCAAGTTGCGGCGGGGGAGAACCGGAAGATGTACGTTTGTGGATGACCGAATCCACAAAAGACATGAGGGGAAAAGTACCCCCCTTGCCCGAAATCAAGGCGATGCCTGTCATTACTTACGAACCCGGAGAGCTCATTCCTCCATTCAACACTGAGAAGCTTTTCGCGGAAGAAGCCAAAAGCGCACAGATTGCGCGCAATGGGGGGCCAAAGCCTCTTAATCCTGACGCTTATCCTATGACACGGGTTCCGCTCGAAGCAATTCGTTTAGTTGGCACCATGCTCATCGGTAAGGAAGTGACAGCCATCATGACCATTGATAGAGAAGCACCACGACGCGTGAGAGTGGGAGATTATGTTGGGCAAAATTTTGGCAGGGTCACCTCCATCAAACTTGCAAGCGACCTAAATGACGGTGAAGTTACAGTGAAAGAAACAGTGCTTGAAAAAGGCGTTTGGGTTGAAAAGGAAAGCCGGGTAGCGATGCCCAGCCAAGGAGACAAAAAATGAATAGCCGCGCACTTTTTTGCAAACTGAAACTAGCCTCATCCAGCGTACTGTTTTTATTCACCGCTGCGCTTTCAATGAATGCTGTCGCGTCTGAAAACTCCATTGAAAAGGTGGAGTTTTCCCAAGCGTCGGGAGATGTGCTCGTGAAACTGACGCTGCGCCAACCTGTCACAGCACTGCCGTCTGCGTTTGCGATTGCTAGCCCTCCGCGCGTCGCTTTTGATTTTCTTGATACGGAAAACTCAACGCCAAGCAATAACGTAGCAGTTGGAATAGGGGCACTGAGAAGCATCAATATCATCCAGGCCGGGAATAGAACGCGCCTGGTATTCAATCTACTGTCTTCTACTCAGTACACCCTTCAAACCGAAGGCAATAACATATTTATTACCTTACCCACTACCGGCGTCAATTCCGAGGGAATGCGGCCTAAAGAAAGGATCAGCCAAGGAACACAGCCAGCATCCACACCCTCGAGTCCAGCGACCCTGTCCAACACCTCACTCATTCAGGATATTGACTTCCGCGTTGAGAATACAGATCTTGCGGTAGTAAAAATCTCCACATCTGATGCAAATGCTCTTCTGGATGTCAAACAACAAGGCAACGACCTCGTTCTTTCCATGCCAGGGAACATGTTGCCTGACAAACTGGTTAAACGTTTGGATGTACGTGATTTTGGAACGGTAGTCGAATCTGTTTCCAGCCGGAGAAACGGCCAAGGAACCCAGATCACTTTCACAAATCGCGGCGACTGGGATTACAACGTACGGCAACTAGATAATCAAATCTATGTGGAAGTACGGAGAATCGTGGAGGACCCGAATAGTCTGGCTTCCTCTAAGGATGTCAAAGGGAAGGTCGTAAGCTTTAACTTCTCCCAGCCAGTTCCTGTCAGCCAAATGATTGGCTTGTTTCAGGATATAACCGGACTCAATTTTATGATCATGCCCGGAGTGGCAGGAGAAATTCAAAGCTTGAAAATGGAAAACACTCCGGCCGACGTCGCGATTGACATAATCTCTCGAATGTATGGCCTGGGTTTTCGACGCTATGGGAATATCGTAGTCGTGGGGAAAGCTGACGACCTTGCCAAATATGATAAAGACGAGCGTGATAGAACCGCCACTCTCGCCAACAGCGAACCAATCCAACAAGAAACCTTTAAAATTAAGTATCGAACGGCCAGTGATGTAGTTCAACGCTTAACGTCGAATGCTGGCCCCAACGGTGCCGCCGCGCAAGGTGCAGCAGCACCACAGCAGCAGCAAACAGGCAATACCACTACGCGAAATACGAACTCGCTCATCAGCGAGCGTGGAACAATTACTTTCGACGATGCCACGAATACGATCTTCGTGGAAGAAAGCAAAACACGATTAAACAAAATACGGGATCGCATAGTTGCACTTGACCGGCCGATGAGACAGGTACTTATTGAGGCCCGTATCGTGCAAGCTCAAGATGACTTCACCACCGATCTTGGCGTGAAGCTTTCTGCATCTGCCAAATACACGATAGGCAACCTTCCCTCTGGAGGACAAACAGTATCGTTTAATCCGGGGTATTCATTAAGTGGTACAAGCACCCTTACGGGGATTAGTTTGTTTAATGCAGCGCAGACCCGAATCGTAAATCTTCAGCTAGCGGCATCTGAAAGCGACACAAAGATCAAGAAAATTGCGAGCCCCAAAATTCTGACCAGAGACACGCAAAAAGCGACTCTGATTAATGGGCAAGCGATTCCTTATCAGTCGTCCGCAGGTGCCTCAGGGGCCACGACCACTAGTTTCGTGAACGCGGCTCTAACATTGGACGTTACCCCTCAAATCCAACAAGATGGAAGAATTCAGTTGGATTTGAACGTATCCAACGACGAACCTACGACGATTTCCGGAGCCTCTTCCCCTGGCATCAACAAACGAAACATTACCACCAAGGTTGTCATTGAAAATGGAGGAACGGTGGTGATTGGCGGAATGTATAAGCAAGATGAGACTAACAATGAGGATCGCATTCCATTTTTTGGTGATCTCCCCTACGTTGGCTTCTTGTTTAAGAACAAACACACGGTCAAATCCAGGAGCGAATTGCTCGTATTCATCACACCCCGGGTAGTCAGCGAGGATTTGGTTCTTCAGCAATAAGCTGGTGTCGTCATTTGAATTCAATCTTCCTGGTCGGTCTCATGGGGGCTGGCAAGACGACGGTCGGGCGTATGTTGGCAAAGCGCCTGAAGATGCCCTTTGTTGATGCGGACCACGAAATAGAAGCCCGTACCGGCGTCTCGATTCCGACCATATTCGAAATAGAAGGCGAAGCCGGGTTCCGCAAAAGGGAATCCAAGGTCATTGACGACCTCACCCAATCCGCGCCATTGGTCTTGGCTACCGGTGGCGGGGCGGTCATGGACCCGGCCAACCGGCAGCACCTCCATGAGCGGGGCAGCGTGGTTTACCTTTGCGCCCAACCCGACATCCTTTACGAACGTACCCGCACCGACCGGGGTCGGCCCTTGCTGCAAGTGGATGACCGCCAAGCGAAGCTCAGGGAGCTGTATGCTTTGCGGGATCCGCTTTATCGAGAAACGGCCCACTTGGTGGTGGAAGTAGGCCATACTCAAGCCTCCCAAGTAGTGCGCCACATCCTGCAAGCACTGGACGCCTGATTCATGCGAGAACTCACTGTTGCGCTCGGCGAGCGCAGTTATCCTATTCTGATCGGCAGCGGCCTTTTGGCCAAGCCAGACCTAATCGTGAGCCGTCTGCCAAGCCCTCAGGTCATGATCGTGACCAACACCACGGTCGCTCCCTTGTTCCTTGATCGACTGAAGCAAGGGTTGGATCAAAGGGCCGTGAAGGTGGCCGAGGTGATACTCCCCGATGGCGAAGCCCACAAGAACCAGGAAACGCTCGCCCTAATCTATGACGCCCTGTTGGCCAACCGCTGTGATCGCACGACGACGGTCATTGCACTGGGGGGTGGGGTCGTAGGGGATATGGCCGGATATGCGGCGGCCACTTACCAACGCGGCATCCCTTTCATACAGATTCCCACAACGCTACTGTCGCAAGTGGACTCGTCGGTGGGCGGCAAAACAGGCATCAACCATCCCCGCGGCAAAAACATGATTGGAGCATTTTGGCAGCCCCAATTGGTTCTGGCCGATACGGAGACGCTAACGACCCTGCCTCCTCGGGAATTGTCCGCCGGCATGGCCGAGGTGATCAAATACGGCCTGATTCGTGACCTGCCCTTCCTGGAATGGATTGAAGCGAATATCGGACGCCTCATGGCTTGCGATGCCGAGGCCCTGTCGGAAGCGATCGAACGGTCCTGCGCCAACAAGGCTGAAGTAGTTGCCGGCGACGAACGGGAAACCGCCAAAGTCGGCGGTCGGGCCTTGCTCAATCTGGGCCATACCTTCGGCCATGCCATAGAAGCCGGCCTGGGTTATGGTCAATGGCTGCATGGCGAAGCAGTAGCGGCAGGCACGGTGATGGCGGCAGAACTTTCCCGCCGCCTGGGATGGTTGTCCCAGGCCGATGTGGACCGCATTCGCACACTCTTCGCCGCAGCAAAATTGCCGGTAGTCGGCCCCGCTCTCGGTACGGAAAAGTATCTGGACCTGATGGGCCACGACAAAAAGGTATTGGCCGGCAAATTAAGGCTGGTCCTCCTCAAGGGATTGGGTAAAGCCGTCACCTGGGGAGACACAGGCAAAGACGACATCTTTGCCGCCATTGATGCCTGTTGCAAGGCGGCTTGAAGTCATGCGGCAGATGGCGCCCTTCGCAGCCAGCGAGTCGAACAGCCTGGGCAGATCGCTCCCGGAGCCGCGCCCCAAATCCCGCAGCGAATTCCAACGCGATCGGGATCGCATCATTCACTCCACCGCATTCCGTCGCCTCGAATATAAGACCCAGGTCTTCGTTAACCACGAGGGGGACCTGTTCCGCACCCGCCTCACCCACTCCATCGAAGTGGCCCAGCTCGCCCGCACCGTGGCAAGAGCTCTGGGGCTCAATGACGATCTGACCGAAGCCATCGCCCTCGCCCACGATCTTGGCCACACCCCCTTCGGCCACGCCGGCCAGGATGCCCTGAACGAGTGTATGCAGGGCTTTGGCGGGTTCGAACACAATCTGCAATCCCTGCGCACGGTGGACCGGTTGGAGGAACGCTACGGCGCTTTTGACGGCCTCAACCTGATGTACGAAACCCGGGAAGGCATCCTGAAGCACTGTTCCCCCAGAAATGCCAAGCTGCTGGGGCCCTTGGGACAACGCTTCATCGACAAGTTGCGCCCTTCCCTGGAAGCCCAGATTTGCAACCTGGCGGACGAGGTGGCC
>RXJP01000010.1 GCA_003963315.1 Rhodocyclaceae bacterium
CAGGAGGCCTTGGAAAAGGGTATGGAGGTCAAGTCCGTCGAGTTCGTCAAATCAGGCGCCGAGGTCTATCGGCAGGTGTAGCCAAGGCGCCAAGAACATGAAACAGGACCCTATGTGGAAAAGTACAGCGGCATCACCTTCCATCTCGACATAAAATGACCCATCATCTTCATCGGAGCCACCGCCTATGAAAACCAAGTTCCTGGTCTTGGCCCTGTTGGTCTTTCCACTTTTCGCCCACGCGGAAAACTTCGTTCTGGACAGTCCGGACGTTGGCCCCAAAGCCCCCATCGGCAACAAGTACGTATTCAAGGGCTTCGGTTGCGAAGGGGACAATGTCTCCCCCGCCTTGGTATGGAAGGGCGCACCCCGCGGCACAAAAAGTTTTGCGCTGACGGTATATGACCCCGATGCCCCTACCGGGAGCGGCTGGTGGCACTGGGTGGCCATCAACATTCCCGCCGATGTCAGCGCCTTGCCCCAGGGGGCCGGCGATCCTGCCGCCGGGAAAATGCCTCAAGGAGTCCTACAGACCCGCACCGACTTCGGTCAGCCGGGATGGGGCGGCCCCTGCCCGCCGGTAGGGGATAAACCCCATCGCTACATCTTCACGGTCCATGCCCTTGGCGTGGAAAAACTGGACGTGCCGGAAAGCGCGCCCGCAGCCATGGTGGGGTATATGATCAACGCCAACCGCATCGCCAAAACCAGCTTCACCGCACGATACGGTCGCAAATAAATATACTGATCGCTTAGCCTATGTCTTCCCTGCCCGCCCATGTCCATCTGCACTCCACCGACCCTACGGGCGCGGTGGATTTGGAGAGTCCACGGGCGGTACTGGAGGCCATGGACGCGATCCTCTACCAACGTTTCGGGGCTGATTACGGCGTCGCCGGCGGCCGTGCCCTGCTCGCCCGGGCAGTCAATGATGTATCCCTGGCCTTCCGTGGCGAATTCCCCGGTTTGCTGCGCTGCGACACCTTCTATCACGACATGCGCCATGCCCTAGATGCGGCTTTGGCCATGACCCGCCTGCTGGACGGCCACTGCCGGACCGTGGCCAGGACTGCGCAGGAAGCCATCAACGCCGAATGCGCACTTCTTGGCGTACTGCTTGCGCTTTTCCACGATATTGGATTGCTGAGGAAACCCGACGAAGCAGATTTGCAAGGCGCCTCCCTCACCCCCATTCATGAGCGGCGAGGCGTGCATTTCGTCGAACATTATCTGGTGGATACGGTGCTTGCCCACCGCATCCTCGACGCCGAACTCATCATGATCACCCGGCTCGATTACAAGATGAAACCGGAATGGTTGCCGTGGCAAAAAGCTCTGGCTGGATTGCTCGGCGCGGCCGACTTGATGAGCCAGATGGCCGACCGCTGCTATCTGGAAAAATGCCGCGACTTCCTGTTCGTGGAATTTTCCGCCATCGGACTGACCGGCCCCGGCAATCCCTATCCCGACCAAGAAACGCTGTTGCGCAAAACGCCGGCCTTCTACACCGGTCTGCTGCGCAAGCGCCTGACCGAGGAGTACGACCACGCCGACCGTTTCATGGCCGCCCATTTCGGCGGCGACTGTCCGTACACCGCGGCCATAGAACGCAATTTCGGTTACCTAAACGATGTGCTGAGCAGCGATGATTTCGGTCAGCTGCGCCGCCATCCTCAACGCGTCATTGACGGCCGCTGAGCCTACGGTCATGGATTGCCGCCCCGGCTGCGGCGCATGCTGTATCGCGCCGTCCATCAGCAGCCTCGTCAAACCGGCAGGCGTCCCCTGCCTATATTTAGACGTGGACATGCGCTGTTCAATATTCACTGACCCAAGTCGCCCCGCCTGCTGTAGTGGTCTACAGCCTTCGAGAGAAATGTGCGGTCCCAATCGCAGCCACGCATTAACATGGCTCAAGAAGCTTGAGCAGGACACTGCGCCTGTTTGGACGTGGCGTTTCTCATCGCTTGTATACCGCCACACCGTTGATATAAAACACACCGCCGGCATTCGCCGTGATGTCATAACCCAATCCCAGATGGGTAGCGCCAGGGCCAGCAAAGAAGCCTCCGATAAACCCTGAACAAGTGCTGCCTCCACAGACATCCACAGCCCCCGATGTCTTGGACAACATGGCACTGCCGGTTACGTAGGCGGAGGAAACCGTGGTGCTGGTGTTCAGCACATAATTCCCCCCAGTGAAGCTGAGGTTCAGATTCGCGTTCAAGGTATGTGCCAGAAAGTTCACCGTCGCACTGCCTCCCGTCACGGAACCCGCCCCCAAACCACCGCCGATGCCATCGCTGAACGTCGGCTGGGTCGCGCCGATCAAGGCAAACGTAAAGGTTCCCGATCCGGGCAACGACACGGCCGGACTCCCCACGAGGTAGTGGAAGCCTTGATTCGGGCCGAAGGTCAGGTTATTGAACCAGCCTCCCGCCGCCGTCGGCCCCCCCGTCCAGCGCCCCCACTCGATGACACCGCCATCAGCCCCTCGTTCCGCTGTGGTCGCCAAATTACGATCAACATAGCCGCCATAGTGGACACTCTTGAAACCCTGACTGTCCCGTTGAATCGTCGTATATCCGGTTGGGGCCGAGCAAGAATCCGAGTCGCATTCCACCGTGTGCTGCCCCCCGAGTGTAGTGCTTGTCGCCGAGATAACGGCCAAAGCGGATGTAGCTGTCGGCGCCACACCATCCCCCATATTGAACGATCCAACACCCGATAAGACACTGGGGTTCCCATCTGAACTCTTGTTTTCCGTGGTCAACACCTGAGGCAGGTTATTGCCATTCGTGTAAGGGCCTGACGACGAACTCTGAGAGGGACCGCTGATATTCTCGTGCCCTTGTTGCTGACCAGTCTGCTGCGACTGCTGGGTATTGTCCGTACCGCCATTCCTTTTCGACTTTCCTTGTCCATCCAGCTTGTCCTGCAGGAAGCCCGGTGGTGCTATCAATCTGTTAATTCCTGAATGGGCATCCGCGACAAAGAAGCTCTGATCGCGGCTGAAGTCACCCGAACCATTCTGATTGGATACATTGATAACCCCGTGATAAACCGTGCCGTAGGTGCCGTCCTTGGCTAGGCTGCCATCGTTGTTGCGACAATTGCCCTGGCACACCATCAGGTTGTAATGGGTGCCGCGAATGCCGATGGTGGCGGTGGGTGTCCCCACCGCATAGGCGTCGCGGTTCTTCTTACCGATCAGCCCGGAGATGGTGCGCATACCGCCCTTGAGTAGGCTGAAGAATCCTTTTTCCTCGGCTCCGCCTGGCTCGGTAGGTACGAAGCGGTACTGGTCAATGGCGAACTGGCTGTTCGCCCTCAGCGCCACCAAGGCACCATCGGTAAATCGAAGCTGCACGTTCGAAGCATCTCCGGTACGCACCACATCGCCGCTTTCCAGCAAGGAATCGCGATCGAGTTTCATTAAAGTACTGCCGCGTTGGGCCGTAACGTCGCCAACAGCAACAAGCACCCTCCCCGCCGCCGCCTGAGCAAAAAGAGGCAAGGCAAGGGCGACCGCCAGGAATAAAACTCGGAGTATTGGAAAGGTCATGGCATTCTCCTGAAGCCGGTCGTCATTTGAAGTCATAACGCAGTTTCACGGCGACTGCTTCCCGTTGATAGGCGTAAAGCGCGATATTCGAAGCGTTGTCCATCCAGCTCAGTTCGCCGCGCAAGGATAGATTGCGATTGAGTTGATAGCTTGCGGAGAATTCCACGCTCTGGAAACTATCCTGACGACGGACCAGCAGCAACGGGTCCGGTTGCCGATAGGGGCTTTCTTGGTAGGAATAGGCCAGTGAGAGCGTCCAGGCAGCGGACGGCGTAGCAGTGACGGCTGCACGCAGGCCGTAGATATCACGGCTCAAATCCTGGCGTTGCTTACGGTTGTCCTCTGTCACATAGCTACCGCTCAAGGTGACGACCGGCTGCCAAGCCATCGGGATAACTCTGCGGTAGGCGCCTGCAGCGGAATTCATGTCGGCATTGCGCACGCTGTTCGCACCGGCATAGGTAAGGCCGGCCTGTTGCAATCCGACCTGAAAGGATTGCAAGTCATCCAATTGATAAGACCATTCGCCGCCAAGCGTATTGCCCGCCCGAAAAGGCCCGTGATTCAACTCCAGGTCCGACAACCCGGCCGTTAATCTAAACTGGTGCTGCCCTTGCATCCAGTTCACTCCACCCATCAGGTTGAAGTTGTCTTGGTTCAGGGTGCTTTGCGTGATGTAAGCCTTCTGGTCCCAATCAGCTGCGCCAAATACCATCACCCCCTGCGCCACAGGATGGGTGACTTGTGCGCCGGCGGCCAACATTTGTACGATGTCACCCTTTTGGACACCAGCCGTGCCGACAGTAACCGGACCGAAAATCGGCAAACTGATCGAGGCGCCGGAAACGCCGCCATTCACATTTGAATCCGTACCCACGCCGCCTTCGACGTATCCCCGTATCGTGGTTTCGTAACGGGCGGCTCGCTGTTGCAGCGCTTCCAAATATCTATCGATAGTGCCAACAACTTCGGCCGGCGGATTCAGCGCCTTTACGTTTTCAAATTCTTCCTTTGCCCGCCCATCCTCGCCCAATACGAAATACCCCCGGGCCAGCTCCAGCCGGGCTCTCGCATTGGCTGGGAAAAGCAGCAGATACCGCTCCAGAGCAAGCACGCCTTCGTCGGCATGGCCGGCGTCAATGGCAGCGATGCCGAAAAAGAAATCGAAATCCGGGGTGCCGAAAAAGTCGGGATTTTGGCTACCCAAGGCATACGCCTCCGCCGGTTTCCCCTGCTCAACCAACGCCTTGATATCCTGAGTCGGCGTCTGAGCCGCGGCACGCAAAGCAACGCAGCCCGTAAATGCCGCGATCAGTAATGTCCGGTATGAAAGCGCCTTTTTCTGCATTGCTGGCCCCTTTGCCGTATGCGTAAAATGTAATATTTTGTTTTTATTGGACTTATTAATATAAGTTGGCTTCGCCACGCATGCAATACCTTTCTGGTCCCGCCTTCGTTTAGCATTGCTTTTCCTCCTATCCTTCCTAGCCCATGACCGCCACACCTTATCTTTGGCGCTTCTTCCGCGCCGGGGGCTTTGACCAAGTCCGCCTCGACACCGCCGCCGATTTACTGGCCCTGGACCAACTGGATCAAAAACTGTGGGTCGCCTTGTCCTGCCCCACCAGCGGCATCGAATTCGACGCCCGCACCTTGGCCCTGATCGACACTGACGGGGACGGCCATATCCGGGCCGCTGAGCTGATTGCCGCTGTGCAATGGGCGGCAACCCGCCTCAAGGACAACACGGTACTGGCGCGGCAACTCCCTGGCGTTCCCCAGGCCGCCATCGGCGATGACGCCCTTGCTGAAGCCGCCCGACAGCAACTCATTGACCTCGGCAAGGATGGGGCCGACGCCCTGCTCACCGTGGAGGAAGCCGGCGAGGCCGAAACCCGCTGCCGCGCCCGTCTCCAGGCAGCGTGGGAAAGCGGCGGCAATGCCGCCCAGGCCCTGGGGTCCGACACCGCCACGGCCCATGCGGCCACTGAAGCGGTGCGCGCGAAGATTGACGACTATTTCGCCCGCTGCCGCCTCGCCGCCTTCGACAACCGCGCGGCGGATGCCCTCAACGCCGACGCCGACACCTTCCGCGCCCTGGCCGGTGGAACACTACAAGCCGGAAGCGAAGCCGTCGCAGCGCTGCCCCTGGCCCGTATAGACGCCAACCGCCCACTGCCTTTGGGTGAGAGCCTCAATCCCGCTTGGGTAGAGCCTATGGCGGCATTCGCCGAACATGCCGTGCGTCCTTTGCTCGGTCGCCGCAGTGAATTGACCCTGGCCCAATGGAACGAGTTGCAAGACAAGCTGGCACCCTATGCCGCCTGGCTGGCTGCCAATCCCGCGGATACCGCCGACGCCGCACCTGAACTGGCCACTGCCCGCGACCTGGAACGCTTGGCCCGCTACGTGCGCGATCTGCTGCCCCTGGCCAACAACTTCGTCGCCTTCCGCGACTTCTACACGCGCCAAGCCAAAGCCACGTTCCAGGTGGGCACGCTCTACCTGGATGGTCGTAGCGCCGAGCTTTGCGTCGCCGTCAGCGACCCGGCCAAACATGCCGCCCTGGCCGGCCTCTCCCGCATGTGCCTGGTGTATTGCGACTGCGTGCGCAAAGGCGAGAACGGCCCGGAAAAAAAAGCCATTGCCGCCGCCTTCACCGCCGGCGATTCCGACCAGCTCATGGCCGGCCGCAATGGCGTGTTCTACGACCGCCAAGGGCGTGACTGGGATGCCACCATCACCCGCATCGTGGACCACCCCATCAGCCTGCGCCAAGCGTTCTGGTCGCCCTACAAGCGCCTGGCACGACTGGTGGCGGAGCAATTGCAAAAGGTCGCCGCCAACAAGGCCGCAGGGGTGGAGAGCAAGCTGGCGGAGGCCGCCGCCAATGCCGGCAAGAAGATCGAAGCGCCCAAGCCCGTTGCCCAACAGGCCTTCGACGTGGGCAAGTTCGCCGGTATCTTCGCCGCCATCGGCCTCGCCGTCGGCGCCGTGGGCACCGCCCTGGCTTCCGTGGTCACCGGCCTGCTCGGCCTGCACTGGTGGCAAATGCCCCTGGCCCTGGCCGGCCTGATGCTGGCGGTATCGGGTCCAGCCATGGTGGTGGCCGCCTTCAAGCTGCGGGCGCGCAACCTTGGCCCGCTGCTGGACGCCAACGGTTGGGCCATCAACACCCGCGCCCGCATCAACATCCCCTTCGGCACCGCCCTCACCGGCCTCGCCCAACTGCCCGCCGGCGCCTTCAGCAACGTGGGCGCCCTGGCTGATCCCTACGCGGACAAACCCTTCCCCTGGGGCCGCATCGTTTTCCTGCTCGCCCTGATCGGCGGCGCAGTCTTCGCCTGGTGGAAACTCGTCCCATGAAATACGCTGTCATTCCCGTCACCCCTTTTCAGCAGAATTGTTCCCTGCTGCTGGATGAAACCACCGGACACGCGGTGGTAATCGACCCCGGCGGCGACATTGAGCGCATCCTCGCCGTGGTGGAGAAGAACAACATCACCGTCGAACGCGTCCTGCTCACCCATGGACACCTCGACCATGCCTCCGCCGCCGGTGAGCTGGCCCAACGGCTTGGCGTCCCCATTGAAGGCCCCCACGAGGATGAAAAATTCCTCATCGACAACCTGCCGAACCAGTGCGCCAGCTATGGCTTTCCGGTTTATCCCGCCTTCACGCCGACGCGCTGGCTGAAGGAAGGCGATACCGTCACTTTCGGCAAGGAAAGCTTGGAAGTCTTCCATTGTCCCGGCCATACCCCGGGCCACATCGTTTTCTTCCACCGCGGCAAAGGGCTGGCGGTGGTAGGCGACGTAATCTTCGCCGGTTCGGTAGGCCGTACCGACTTCGATTTCCAGGGCAAGCCCTACGGCGACTTCGACACCCTCGCCAGTTCCATCCGCAACAAGCTTTTCCCTCTGGGCGACAACGTCGAGTTCATCCCCGGCCATGGCCCCAATTCCACCTTCGGCCGAGAGCGGGAAAGCAATCCCTTCGTCGGCAACTACGCCTGAGCCTATTCCAAGAACCACAAGGTAATCCCCCGCATGAGCAATTCAGATCTTTCCCACCTCTTCAAGAACAACCGTGAATGGGCCGAGCGCATCCGGGCCGAAGATCCGGATTTCTTCCCCAAGCTGGCCAAGCTGCAAAGCCCGGAATACCTGTGGATCGGTTGCGCCGATTCCCGAGTGCCTGCCAATGAAATCACCGGCCTGCTGCCGGGCGAAGTATTCGTCCATCGCAACGTCGCCAACGTGGTGGTGCATACCGACCTCAACTGCCTGTCGGTCCTGCAATTCGCCATCGACGTGCTCAAGGTGCGCCACGTCATGGTGGTAGGCCACTACGGCTGCGGTGGTGTGCGCGCCGCCCTGGAGGACATGAAGCTGGGCCTGATCGACAACTGGCTGCGCCACATTCAGGACGTGCGCGACAAGCACGCCTGGATCCTTGCGGCCACCCCTGAAGACCAACGCGTCGACCGCCTGTGCGAGTTGAACGTGGTGGAACAGGTGATCAACGTAGCGCAGACCACCGTGCTGCGCGATGCCTGGGCCCGAAAACAGGAAGTCACCGTCCACGGCTGGGTTTACGGCCTCAAGGACGGCTTGGCGCGGGATATGAAGATGAGCGTCTCGTCGGCTGAGGAAATTCCCGCCTGCTACAGCGCCGCCTTGGAAACCATCGCCCAAGGAGGGTGCTGATGCCCCCAGCCCTAAGGCTGGGCATCGATTTGGGCGGCACCAAGATTGAGATTGCTGCCCTCGATGCCGGGGGAGGAGAAATCCTGCGCAAGCGGATCGCCACCCCCCAGGGGGACTACATGGCGACGGTGATGGCCGTCGCCGCCCTGGTCGAGGCAGTGGAAAACAACCTGCATCAGCGGGGCACCTTGGGCATCGGCATTCCCGGCAGCGAAACCGCCGCGGGACTGATCAAGAATGCCAATTCCACCTGCCTGATCGGCAAACCCTTGCGCCGGGACCTGCAAGCCCTGCTCCAGCGCGAGGTGCGTATCGCCAACGACGCCAACTGTTTCGCCTTGTCCGAAGCGGCCGACGGCGCCGGCGCCGGAGCGGCCACGGTATTCGGCGTCATCCTTGGCACCGGGGTGGGCGGCGGCATCGTGGCGGACGGCAAATTACTCGCCGGCGCCAACGGCATCGCCGGCGAATGGGGCCACAACCCGCTGCCCGGCAACGAACCCTTCCTGCCCGATTGCTACTGCGGTCGCCGAGGCTGTGTCGAGGCCTTTCTCTCCGGCCCTGGCCTGGCGGACGACCACCGGCGTGCAAGCGGTGAACATCTCGATGCAGCAACCATCGCCCGCCGTGCCGAAGCCGGAGATGCCGACTGCGAGGCCACGCTGCAACGCTACGAAGCGCGCCTCGCCCGGGCCCTGGCGGTGGTCATCAACATCCTCGACCCGGAGGTGGTGGTTCTCGGCGGCGGCCTCTCTAATCTGGATCGGCTCTACAACAACGTACCCCGCCAATGGGGTGAGCATATCTTTTCCGACACCGTGGCGACCCGCCTGCTGAAGCATCGCCACGGCGACTCCTCCGGCGTCCGCGGCGCCGCCTGGCTATGGCCATGAACAAGGGACAAGTCTGGCGGCAGGTATTCCTGCCCTACGCCCTGGGCTATTTCATTTCCTACTTGCTGCGCACCGTCAATGCCGTCATCGCACCGGATCTCTCCCAGGAACTGGGGCTCTCCGCCGCCGACCTGGGATTGCTCACCAGCGCCTACCTGATCGCCTTTGCCCTGGTGCAACTCCCGCTGGGCATGGCCCTGGACCGCTTCGGACCGCGCCGGGTCGAATCCCTGCTGCTACTGATCTGCGCTGCCGGTTGTGCCGCCTTCGCCCTGGGGCACACCCTACCCCAGTTGGCGCTAGCCCGCGGATTGATCGGCCTCGGCGTATCGGCGTCTCTGATGGCCGCATTCACGGCATTCTCGCTGTGGTTCCCGGCTGAACGACAAGCCTCCCTCAATTCATCCATCATGGTGGCCGGCGGTCTCGGCGCCCTCACCGCCAGCACCCCTTTCGGCCTGCTGCTGCCCCTGGTGGGCTGGCGCAACATCTTCTGGGGACTCGCCGCTGCAACCCTGGTGGCGGCCTGGGCCATTCGCCGCACCCCTGATCAGGAGCACCACGTCTCGACGGAAACCTTTGCCCATCAATTGCAGGGGGTGTGCAGCATCCTCACCAGCCGCAGCTTCTGGCGCTTCGCACCCCATACCGGCCTGATGATAGGTGGCTTCATTTCCATCCAAAGTCTGTGGGCCGTCCCTTGGCTCATGGGTACAGAGGGGAATACCCGGCAGCAAGCCGCCTTGCACCTGCTGCTGCTCAACATCGCGCTGATGGCGGGCTACGCCTGGATCGCCCGCCACATCACTCGCCTCGGTCGACAGGGCGTGACACCGGTGCACCTGATCGTCTGGGGCAATACGGCGGCCTTGCTGGTGTCTTTGCTGCTGATTCTGGGCGTTGGCTACAGCACCTTGATGTGGACCTTGTTCGGCCTGGTCTACGCTTGCGCCAACCTGGCCTACGCGGCCCATGCTTTGCGTTTTCCCCGCTCCTTGGCCGGCCGCGCCAATACCTGTCTCAACCTCGCCGTCTTCGTCTGCGGCTTCGGTCTGCAATGGGGTTTCGGCGTGCTGGTTGACAGCGGCCAGGCTGACGGCATGACCCGAGCGGAGTCCCTACGCTTGGCCTGGGCTGTTATGTTGGTGCTGCAAACCGCCAGCCTGGCCTGGTTCACGGCCTGTTCCCCCTGGGAACAGCGAGGGAGCGGCACAACTTAGTGCCGTGTGCGGCTCATGAGCCTTTGGGAGGCTACTTCCCTTTGCAGGTCGCGGAAGCCCTCTTCCAAACCATGCTGGCAATAGACGGCGAGCAAGGCCTTGAACGAACGCCGTGCCTCGGGGCCGGCCAATACCTTGGCTGCGGTCATATTGGCCAATTGCCGGTCGGCATGAAGCAGCGCGGCACGCACCACATCAATGGCGCCGTCCACGGAGAATAGTTGCATCTTGACCAACCTGGCCCGGATACGATCGAAGCGCGGCCCGCCGGCGGACCCTTCGGCCAAGACCGTCAGGCATTCCAGGCTCAACCGGATTTCCTCGCCGGCCTTGTCCAACTGCTCGGGCTTGATCGCCGCCAACAGTTGCGCGGCCAGGGCATGATTGCGCACCTCGACGGCGCAGCGGGTCATTTCCACCACAGCCTCCAGGCCTTCCCCGGCCAGGTCGCCCTGGGCCATCACTTCCGCCATCACCCGGGCCACCGTGGCCACGTCGCCATTCCGGCTGGCTGCCACCGCCAGGGCGCGTTTGCGGCTCCAGTTGTGGGGCGTCAATGCTGAAGCCGTTTGCAGGGCGGCGACAGCTTCGCCATGCTCGCCCATCTCAGTGCATATCTCCGCCTTCAAGTCGTAGGCCTCGAAGTAGCGCGGCACCTGGGCGATCACGCTGTCCACCAGTGCGCGGGCCTCGGCTAGCCGGTTGCTTCTTTGCAGCACCCGAGCATAACCCGCCTTGGCCCAGGGAAAGGGATGCTCTTCGAGGATGGCTTCATAGGCCTCGGCCGCGTCCCCATGGCGCTCGGCACGCATCAGGGTGTCGGCGCGCTGGCGCATCACATCGTAACGATGATGGGCTGCGGCGGGGGATTGGGCCAACCGGTCCAATTCTTCCAGGGCGCCATCCCAGTCAGCGCTGTTGCGGTGCAGGTAGTAGCGGGAGAACACCTGCTTTTTGCGGATCACCTTTTCCAGGCGGGTGCGCAGCAATTCCGGCGCGAAGGGCTTGATGATGTAGTCGTCGGGCACCAGCTCCACGGCGGAGATCACCTGCTCGTAGCCCCGTTCGGCGGTGACCATGATGAACACCACGTCGTGCGGCAACTCCCCTTCCCGTCGCAATTCCTCGAGCAGTTGCTGGCCGGTGCGGCTATTGCCCAAGATGTAATCGCAAATAATCACATCGGGCATGCGATTGCGTAGGCGGCTCATGGCCTCGCCATGGCTTTGCGCCATGTCCACGCTGAAACCGCCCATGGACTGGATGCACATGCGCAGGGTCTGCCGCGCCGCCGCCTGGTCTTCCACCACCAGGAAGCGCAGGCTCTTGTAGGGATTACCGTTGTCACCGCGGCTGAATTCCGAAAAGAAATGGCTCATGGGCTAGGGACTTTCCTTGACGTCAGGGCAGCATCAGGGTGAACACGGCGCCGCCGTAAGCGCCGCCGTTTTCCAGGATGAGGCGACCATGGCGGCCATGCTGGCGATGCAGGGCGGCGACGCGACGGGCGACAAAAAGGCCGACGCCGCTCTGCATGCGGGCGGGATGGGAAGTCAGTTCGGGGCTGAAGCCGGGGCCGTCGTCCTCCACCTTGATCACCAACCAGCCGTTCTCCACCGCGGCGGAGATGCGAATCCGGGAGACGGCGAAACGCAGGGCGTTGAGGGTGGCGTTCACCAGGCAATCCGCCACCAGCTCCCGGTCCAACAGCCAGGTATCGGGACAGACTTCGCTGCGGACGACATGCACCCGTGACTGGTCCTGGGCGGAGGGGGGAGAACGCAATGCGGCGTACTCCACCAGGTCGCCCACCAGCACCGGCATCAACACCACCGGGTTTTCATGGCGGGCCAGTCGATAGGCCGAAAGCAGGGTGGACAGGCGGTTGGTGGCCTTCTCCACGGCAGCGCCGGCGTCCTTGAGCAGGTCCAGGGCTTCGTCGCGACGATTGCCCGATACTTCGTGGGCGGCCACGCCGATGCGCATCAAGGCATCGAACAATACGTTCTTGGTGTCGTGTACGCCGGAGGCAATGACATCGACAATGGGGGTGTCCTGGTGGGGCAAAGCAAACTCCTCGATCGCCACAACGTGGTGGCGCGGCAAACGCGGAGTTATACAAGGGCCAAACCCATGACAATGGAGAACTGGGTCACGGGACTGCCGGCATACAGCCGACGATGGTCGGCGAGTGTGGCCTAGTTCACAGTTCGAGGGGGTCCACGTCCAGATGCCAACGCAAATCCCTGGGCATCTTGAGGGAATACAGGCCTTCGTTCCAGGCGGTGAGGAAGTTTTGCAGCGCTGGCCGGCTGGGGGATTCCACCAAAAGCTGCGCCCGTTCCAGGCTCATCAAACGATACATGCGCATAGGCACCGGATCGTAGAGGCTGATCTGGGCGCCGGCCAGGGGCTCGGCCAGGGTACGTGCCTCGGCGAGAAAGGCCAAGGATTGTTCCACAGTACGCGCCTCGGCCCGCAGCAGGGCCTGGTGAGCGAAGGGCGGGAAGCCCGCATCCTCCCGTTCCACCAGTTGCGCCTTGGCGAAGCGGGCGTAGTCATGATCCATCAGCGCCCGGTAGAGATCGTGGTCGGGATATTCCGTCTGGATCAGCACTTCCCCGGGCAGTTCGGCCCGGCCGCTGCGGCCGCCCACCTGCATCAGTTGCGCGAAAAGACGCTCCGGGGCGCGGAAGTCGGCGGCGAACAGCGCCGCATCGGCGCCCACCGCCCCCACCAGCGTGAGCTTGGGAAAGTCGTGGCCCTTGGCCAGCATCTGGGTACCGATCAGGATGTCGGCTTCACCGCCGTGGATGGCTGCCAGCAGGGCCTGCCATTTCTTCGGGCTGTTGGCCGAGTCCCGGTCGATGCGCAGCACCCGCGCCTCGGGAAAACGCAGTTGGAGGGATTCTTCGAGACGTTGGGTACCGCGGCCGAAGGGCTGGATGTCCAGATTGCCGCAGTCGGGGCACGCCTTGGGAATGCCCGTTTCCAGGCCGCAATGGTGACAACGCAAACGCTTGTCCGCCAGATGCACCACCAGGTTGGCGGCACAGCGGCGGCAACGGGAAATCCAGCCGCAGGCGGCGCAGGCCAGCACCGGGGCATAACCGCGTCGGTTGAGGAAGACCAAACTCTGTTCGCCCCGCTCCAGGCGGCGGGAGATGGCCTCCAGCAGTTCGGCGCTCATGCCGTCCTGCAACTTCTGGCGGCGGGTATCCACCACCCGTACCGTGGGCATGGCTTCGGCCACGGCACGCTGGGTCAACAACAGATAACCGTAACGGCCCGTGGTGCCGTGGTGATAGGTCTCCAGGGATGGGGTGGCGGAACCCAGCACGATGGGCACGTTCCGCTGCTTGGCCCTGAATACCGCCACATCCCGGGCCGAATAGCGCAGACCATCCTGTTGTTTGAAAGAAGCGTCGTGCTCCTCGTCCACCACGATCAGCCCCAATCGCGGCAGGGGGATGAACACCGACAATCGGGTGCCCAACACGATATCGGCTCGCCCTTCCAAAGCATCGAGGAAGCCCCGCGCCCGCGCCGCGTCGGCCACGCCGCTGTGGGCGGAGACGATGCGGACATGGGGGAAACGGGCGGCGACGCGGCCTTCGAGCTGGGGCGTCAGAGCGATTTCCGGCACCAGCATCAAGGCCTGCTTGCCGGCGGCCAACACTTCTTCGATG
>RXJP01000117.1 GCA_003963315.1 Rhodocyclaceae bacterium
CACGAACGGTCGCAGGCGCGCCACCAGCACCCCATCGTAACCCTGCACCAGCGCCAGTTCATCCACATCCGCAAGCGGGGCGTTGGCCGGCCGGTAAGCCAATCCCCGGGAAGCGTAGCTGTCCCCCTCGGCGCCCCCGGAGACCGCCACGTCGTCGGCGTCCAGCCAATCCACCAAGGCCGCGGCAAGGCTGTCGGCAGCCGCCTGGGATACCCCCAGCAGCCTCAACAAACGCTTGTAGGCCGCTACCTGGGCGGTATCGGGCAGACCGGCAGCCACCAGACCATTGAGATTGAAACGGCCCGACAAGTCCATCAGAGAGCCGCTGACGGTGCCGTCCTCCACTGCCGTCGGTGCGATGCGGGTCGCCCAGTTCTCGCCCAAATGGTCAGTGGCGCTGGTACGGGCATCGTCGGCAAGGACATTTCGCGCCCAATCCACCGCCCCCCGAGCTAGCCACCGGCTTTGGGCCAGGTCGTGACGACCGGTGGCAAACTCAAGCTGATTGCCATAGTCCGCCATGAGAAAGGCGGCGACCGACGCCACCAAGGCAAGCACCAGCATGGCTAGGACGACGGCTGCGCCGCCCTGGTCAGCGTAGCGGGATGAGGCGACGGAGGGTGCCGACATTGTCAAGCTCCAATTCCAGGTCAACGGCCGCCGCGATGGCACCCGCATCGGGCCAACGTCCATGGCGTCGGTTGGCCGTATCCACCACGACGCAACGGAGGGCGGTAACCTGGTCCAGCATGAGATAAGCAGTCGGCAAGGCGAGGTTGTCGGTCCCCGGCCAGCGCAACTGGGACAGGTGTCCGGCATCCAGACGGTAGCCGCGTCGGCGCACACTGCCGGACGCGCCATCTAACTTGAGGAAAGACCATTCAAGCTGCCCTGGCCTGACGACAAGGGACAGGGCATCCCCAACCGCCGGGCCGCGCCAGTCCGCACGCGGCACGAATTGGGTCAGGTCGTTTTCCACGGCCTGCAAAAAACGGCTGGCGTCCTGCCAGCGCTGGAATTCCGCCGACACCCGTTCGCGGCTTGTCGTCGCAACGGCCACGGCGCGATAGCCCATCACCCCCAGCACCGCGAAAATCGCCAGGGCCACCAGCAATTCAATCAGCGTCAACCCGGTGACCTGCCTACACGTAGGACTCGCTCTTTTCATTGCAAGGGGCTCACCGCGAAACCCGATAGGCGGGACAGGGCATGGTCGTCCTCCCCGCTGGCGTAAACCGCCACATCCACCCGGCGGAACAGGGGATTCGGCGTGGCTTTCACGTCTTCCTTCCAGACGAAGTATCGCCCCCCCATCTGCGTTTCACCTTGGTTGATGCCCGTGGGCGGGAAGCGCCCCGCTATCCTGATTTCCGCCAAACGATTCTGGGCCACCCAGTCGGCCAGTTGCCGTTCGCGCAAGGCGTCCATCCCGGAAGTAGCCACGCCGATGGCGCGCATCGCGGCGGCGACGCCGATGGCCATGATGGCCAGCGCCACGAGCACCTCCAGCAAGGTGAACCCTACCGGCCGTTTCATCCGCCGGGGCTCCCCGCTTCACGGTCCAAGCGCCCGGAGGGCCGGGCGGCCAGGGTCACGGTGCGCCCCCGCAGGGTCACCTCCAGCGTGTAAAGCGGCAGGTCGCTGCCGAAGGTCAGCCCCCCCGTCAGGAGTTTGCCCTCCTGGCGCAGCGGCCCGAGGGTCATGTCCTGGGGCAGGACGTGCGCTGCCAGTAGCCCGTCGTCCGCCACGGGAACCCAGGTGCCCTCGCCATCCATGCGGCTGAACCCGTAGCCATGGGGCGCCGGATCGAAACGCAAAGGCGTGCCCCGCACGCTGGCTCGATCTGCCGCCCGTTCCAGGGCAAAGACCAGGCGGTCCAATTCCTCCCCGGGAGCCATCGGGGACGACACGGAGAGGGTGATGAAAACCGAGGTCAAGCCGACGATCAGCAACACCACCATCACTTCGATGAGGGTAAAGCCCCTGGCGACCGGCGTCTTACGGCCCATCGGCCTCCCCTCTTTCGTCCGCCCGGGGAGATCGGTCGGCAAACGGCCTGCGCCTAAAGCTGCCACGCGCCGATATCCGCGTCCACGCCTTCGCCGCCTGGCTTGCCGTCGGCGCCATAGCTGAAGACGTCTACGTCCCCATGGAGGCCGGGATTCAGATACTGGTAAGGCATTCCCCAGGGATCCTGGGGCAGCTTGTCGAGATAGGACTTCCAGTTTTTGGGTAGCGGCTCCACCTCAGGTTTCTTCACCAGCGCCACCAATCCCTGCGCCATGCTGGGATAGTTGCGGTTGTCGAGCTTATAGAGCTTGAGCGCCTGCATCAGGGTAGCGATATCCTGACGCGCGGCCACCCCCCGGGCCTCGTCCGGACGGCCCATGATTTTCGGCACGATCAGGGCGGCCAGCACGCCAAGGATGACAATGACGATCATCACTTCGATCAGGGTGAAACCACGGTGCGGGGCGGCGGATGACATGGGAGGTGCCTCAACGGATGAGATGGTTGATATCGATGATGGGCTGCATCACGGCTAGTACGATCAGCAGCACCAGGCCGCCCATGACCAGTAGCAGCACGGGTTCCGCCAGGGTCGTGAATAGCGCGGTGCGGTTTTCCAGATCGGTCTGCTGCAATTTGGCGGCCCGTTCCAGTTGCTGGTCAAGTTGGCCGGTGGCTTCGCCGCTGGCGATCATATGGAGCAGCAGGGGGGGGAACTGCCGCGTCTGCATCAATGCCCGAGACAGGGGCATGCCCTCCCGCACCTTGACCGAGGCATCCTGCACGGCAGCGACCAAGGGAATACGCGCCAAGACACGGCCCGCCGCATCCAACGCCGCCAGTAGCGGCACACCGCTGCCGGCCAGGATCGCCAATGTACTGGCGAAACGGGTTGCGTCCAGCAGGCGCAGATAAGGGCCCAACAGCGGCAGGCGCAACAAGCGGGCATCCCAGGCCTGGCGAAACTCCTTGCGTTGCAAGGCCCGGCGCAAGGTCCAGGCGCCAGCAGCCAAGAGTACGCAGGCCAGCCATCCCCATTCCCGCACCAGCCAGGACAGGCCGATCATCATCCGGGTGAGCCACGGCAAGGTCTGACGCCCCTGCTGAAAGGCGCCCACCACCGCCGGGACCACATAGGTCATCAGGCCGACCACCACCGCCAGCGCCACCACGGTCACCAGCGCCGGATAAATCAGGGCCTGGAGAGTCTTGCGGCGCAGCGCATCGCGGCTTTCCAGATGCTCCGCCAATTGCAGCATGACCTTGGCCAACTGCCCGGCCCGGTCCCCGGCGGCTACCGATGCCCGATAAACAGAGGGAAAGTCGCGTGGATAGCGATCAAGGGCGGCCTGCAATGAAGCCCCCCCCAGGAGTTCACCCCGGACCCCGGCCAGCACAGCCCGGGTTGCTTCCCGTTCCGTCTGCTCCATCAGGGCGGTCAGGGTCTGTTCCATGGTCAATCCCGACAGCAACAGGGTCGCCCATTGCCGTGTCAGCAGGCACAACTCCGCCGACCCGATGCGGTGGCCGAACAGGGCACGGCGTTTCGCCAGTTGCGCCCCCGCGTCGTCCACCCGCAACGGGAAACACCCCCGCTCCCGCAACTGGGCGCGGGCATTGCGGGCGGAATCGGCATCAATGACGCCCGAAACGCGCTGGCCGCCCGCGTCAACGGCCTGATAGCTAAACGTGGTCATGCCGGCCGGCTCAGTCGCTCATGACGCGCAATAGCTCGTCGGCGGACGTCACCCCGGTCTCGAGCAGGCGCAGGCCGTCCTTCTTCAGGCTCACGCAACCACCCGCCTCGCCCAAGGCCCTCAGCGACGCCTCGGCGGCGCCGTCGTGCACCGCACGGGCGAGGCCTTCATCGAAACTAAGCAATTCGTAGATGCCGGTCCGCCCCGCATAACCCGTCATATTGCAGCGGGGACAGCCCACGGCGGTCCACAGCTGCGATGGGCAATCCGCCCCCAACAACGCCTGCTCCACCGGCCCGGAGGGCGCCGGCTTGCGACAATGGAGGCACAGGCAGCGCACCAGCCGCTGCGCCAGCACGCCACGCAGCGCGGCGGCCAACAGGAAGCCTTCCACCCCCAGGTCCACCAGGCGGGTCACCGCCGAAGCACTGTCGTTGGTATGCAATGTCGCCAGCACCAGATGGCCGGTCAGGCTGGCCTGGACCGCGATCTGGGCGGTTTCCAGATCGCGGATTTCGCCGATCATGATGACATCGGGATCCTGACGAAGGACCGCGCGCAAGGCCCGGGCGAAGGTCAAATCGATACGCGGGTTGACGGCAATCTGCCCCACGCCGGGCAAGTCGTACTCCACCGGGTCTTCCACCGTAACCACATTACGCGTGCCCCTGTCCAATGATTGCAAGGCGGCATACAGGGTAGTGGTCTTGCCCGACCCCGTGGGGCCGGTCACCAGGACGATGCCATGGGCGTGGTTCAGCAAGCCGCCGAAGCGTTCCTGGGTCCGGGCCGCCATGCCCAAGGCGTCAAGCCGCTGGCGCGTCGCATCCTTTTCCAGCAGCCGCAGCACCAACCGCTCGCCGTGGGCGGTGGGCACGGTAGACACCCGCACGTCCACGGATCGGCCACCCAATTTCAGGGCGATACGGCCATCCTGGGGCAGGCGCCGTTCGGCGATGTCGAGGCTGGCCATGATCTTGATGCGGGACGCCATGGCCGCATGGAGGGCGCGGTGGGGACGGGCCACCTCACCCAGCACGCCATCGCGCCGGAAGCGCACCACCGAAACCTGCTCGAAGGGTTCCACATGGATGTCGGATACCCGCTCGTGCACGGCCTGGGTGAACAAAACATTGATCAACCGGATGATGGGGGCATCGTCCTGGGACTCCAGCAGGTCCTCGACCATGGGCATTTCATGCATCAGCCGCGTGAGGTCAATATCCTGGCCCAGGTCGTCCGCCATTTCGGCGGCCGGGGATTCCGTGGCGGCGTAGGTTTCCGCCAGCAAGGCATCGAACTCCCCCGGGGGCACGATGCGAGCGAAGCGAATCGGCACGCCCAAGTGGCGCCTCACCTCGCCCAGAAGTTCGGGCCGGGCGCCTTCCCGCAGGATGGCCTCTCCCTGTTCATCGGACACCGCCGTCAAGACGATGCCATGGGTCCGGGCAAAGGCGTAAGGCAGTGTCGTCTTTTCTATACTGCCCATTGTTTCAGCGTTTCACGCCCTTGCCGCTGACTGCCGGCAACTCCGGCGCCGGCCCCTCTTTGCTCATGGCGTCGGCGGGGGAGCTCACGGCTTTTTGCTGGCCGATCACATACTCGTACCGGTCGGAGGTCAGCGACTGGTAGCTTTCGCTATCCCGCAGGATACGGGGACGGAGGAAGACGAACAGATTGGTCTTGCTGCGCTGGCGGTTATCGTAGCGGAACAGGTTGCCGACCACCGGGATGTCCCCCAGCAGGGGCACCTTGTCCGCGCCCGAGGTGTAGCTGTCTTGCACCAGGCCGCCGAGGGCGATGATTTCACCATCGTCCACCACGGCAGTGGTCTCTATGGAGCGTTTGTTGGTCACCGGGCCGCTGGCACTGGTGACGGTGGAAGCCACCACGGATGAAGATTCCTGGAATATCTGCAGGGTCAGCGCCCCACCTTCGGAAATCTGCGGGCGGATTCGCAAGGTCAGGCCGACATCCTTCCGTTCGATGGTCTGGAACGGATTGGCCGGCGTGGTACCGCCACCGGTATTGGTGTATTGGCCGGTGACAAAAGGCAGGTTCTGGCCCACCACGATCTTGGCTTCCTCGTTGTCCAGCATCACGATGTTGGGCGTGGAAAGAATATTGGTGTTCGTCTGGCTTTCCAGGAAGCGGGCCAGCATGGACAGATTGAGTACTTGCGTGCCGTCGGGCAGGGTCAGCGTTCCCTTCGCCACGGCCAGGTTGAGGCCCTTGGCGGCAGTAGCGGGATTGGCAGCGAGGCCGAGGATATTGCTGCCGCCCGACGCGAAATTGGTGCCGCCGAACAGCGTGGCGCCCTTGCTACCCGTACTGCCGCTCTGGAACTGGATACCGAACTCGGCCGCCCGGTCGGAGGTCACCTCGGCGATCAGCGCTTCGACGAACACTTGCGCCCGACGCCGGTCCAGCATATCCACGACGTTGCGCAGATTGCTGTAGATGGCTTCGGGGGCAGTAATGATCAAGGAGTTGGTGGCACGGTCGGCCTGGATCATCTCGCCGCCCGGCGCACCTGCCATGAGTCCCCCCTGGCTCGCGTTGGCCGACTGTGCCTGTCCACCGTTCGCGGCCGCCTGACCAGCGGTTCTGGCATCGCCAGACAACACGGAACGCAGGGTCTGCGCGACCTTAACCGCATCGGCATTCTTCAGATAAACTACATGAATGTTGCCGGCCACACCTTGTTGGTCGAGGTTGGCTACCAGTTGTCTGACTGCGGTGATGCGCGCGGGGCTGTCTGACTTAACCAACAGCGCGTTCAAGCGGCTGTCGGCAACGACGGTGACGCGCTGAGAGGCATCGGGAGCGGTGGCCGCCCCGCTATCCGACATCAGTTTGCCTACGGTGACCGCCAGATCCTGGGCCGCAGCGTAGCGAACCGGAATCACCGCCACGTCGCCTTGAGGCACATCCAGCGCATCCAGTATCCGGGCAATGCGGTCCACGTTTTCCGCGTAGTCGGTCACGATCAGCGTGTTGTTGTTGCCGTAGGCGGCCACAGTGTTGTTGGCGGAAACCAGCGGTTTGACCACCTGCAACAATTGCGTCGCCGATTCGTTCTGGATGTGGAAGACTCGGGTCACCGGCCGGTCGCCTCGAACTTCGCCCCGGGATTTCACCACCGGCAGCGAATGGGTCTTGGCATCGGCCTCGGGCACCACCTTGATGACGCCACCTTCGTCAACTGCGGCGAACCCCTGCAAGCGAAGCGCGGACATCAGGATTTGGTAGGCCATCTCCGCGCTAACCGGTTTGCTGGTGACGATGTTCAACGTCCCTTTGACGCGGGGATCAATCAGGAAATTGCGGTTGGAAATCTTGCTGATGGCGCGCACCACCGTATCGATATCCACATTGACGAAATTTAGCGAAACCTCCTCCTCCGCCTTGGCGGTGGCAAGGGGTGCCCAGGCGCCGGCCATCAGTGCGACCAGGAGGGCGAGGAGGGTTTGGCGAAGTGTGGTGGTCATGGCTGTGGATTCTTCCGGGCGGGAATCGGGTTGGGGGCTGCGGCGGCACGCTTGGGGGCGGCCTGAATGATGGTCACACCGTTCGCTGCGGGGCTTCCCGCAGCGTCACGGAGTTCCAGGGTTTCAACTCGGTCCGTCGTTTCAAGGCGGACCTGGCGTGGCAAGACTTGAAGCAGTTTGACCCCTGGCGTAAAGGTCTCCCCCTCCACCACCACCTGTGGCGATTTTCCATTTTCCGCGAGGATAGCAAAGCCAGGGGCTTTGCCGCTGGCGGTCATGGCCCCCAACAATTGGAACTGTGGCGTCCCGGCGGGATTGCTGCCAGCATCGCCGCCGAGCAGGTGGCGCGCGGCGACGGCCTGTGCGGCCACCACGGGTTCAGCCGGCGACGGCGTACGTGCGGCCCCCTCCTGCACCCCTGGCGTCATCGCACCCCAGAACCAGCCGCTGAGCACCCAGGCCGTCAGCAGGGCAGCCCCGGCCCAGGCCACCCAACGGGAGGCCGACAGCGAAGCGCGATAGATGCTGGCGGGCACGACCCTGAAGTATTCGCTGACCATCATCGCGCGGTCAATCCGAAACCAGGTGGAAATGGAGGTAGGTGATGTCCTGCTCCAACGGCCCGTTGGAATACATCCGATAGGACACCAGCCCATGTTCCGTGATGAGCATCCGCATCAAGGCCAGGCAGCCCATCACGAAAGGCTCGTCCCCGGCGGCGATGTCCCCCACATTGCGGATATCCCGTTTGGGGAAAAAGACGAAATGGTAGCGGTGGGGGGAATAGGGATGGCGGATAGCGATGCAGGTGGCGTTTTCCTTGACGGCCAAGGGCATGGCCTGGGGGATATGCTGGATGCCGACGGAGGCCGCAAGTCCGGCAATATCGCTGAAACGGGCGCAGGTGGCGCCACACGCATTGCCGATTTTCAGCAGGGAGCGGGGTTGCGTATCGTCGAACAGCCAGCCACCGACCAGAATGCCGAAACCCAGCACCACGGCCTGGCGTCCCCAGGTGGCCATCCATCGCCGCACCATCACGCCCGCCACCCCCTCATGCTAGATTCGCCTGAAACGCGCGATCAACGCGATCCCAGCGGAAATCCGACAACAAGCGGCGCAAACGGGATTCCGTCTTGTCCAGATTGACGTAGTGGCGGAACCGCGTCTTCAGGCTGACTCCTTCTATCCGGGGTTGCGCGGGGTCCACTTCCCAGGGATGGAAATAGAAGATGGCCGGGCGACGATCCCGCCGGTTGACCTCTTGAATGGCCAGCCGGGACAGACGGTAGGGCAGGAAGCGGAAATACCCGCCGCCGCCGGCTGGCAGGTTGCGGCCCAGGGTACGCACCGTGGTGATCGGGATTTCCAGCAACCCGTCGCGGGAAGCATAGGGAAACCGAGGCGCATCGGGAATGCCGTAGTGGTCGTGGCGCACCGGATAAATACTGGAGCTGTAACGATAGCCCGCCGCAAGAAGGCAATCAAAGGCCCAGAGGTTCTTGGTACTGATAGAAAAACTCGGTGCCCGATAACCGCGTACCTCGACCCCCGAGATATCCTCCAACAATTTCTTGGCATGGCTGATGTCCTCTAGGAATTCCTCGTGGCTCTGGTCGCTGGCCCGCAGGTGGGCATAGCCATGGCTGGCCAGTTCATGGCCTTCGGCAACGATCCGTCGTACCAGGGCGGGATAACGCTCGGCGATCCAGCCCAGGACGAAAAAGGTGGCGCTGACGCCGTTGTCCTTGAACATCTGGAACAGCAGTTCCATATTGCGTTCCACCCGGCACGGTATGTTTTGCCAGTCGGCCCGGTCAATATGGGGCGCCAAGGCAGACACCTGAAAATAATCCTCGACGTCCACTGTCAAGGCGTTGGCGATGGGCAGGGCTGATGAATTCTCCATGATCACGCGGTGGCTCCCGTTTGCACTCATTCGACCGTGACGCTTTTCGCCAGATTGCGCGGTTTATCTACGTCGGTCCCTTTGACCAGCGCCACATGATAGGCCAGCAATTGCAGGGGAACCACGTGGAGAACGGGGGAAAGCAAGCCGTAATGTTCCGGTAGGCGCAAGATGTGTACGCCTTCCGACTGGGAGATTTCGCTCTCCGCGTCCGCGAATACATAAAGCTCGCCGCCGCGGGCATTCACTTCCTGCAGGTTGGACTTGAGCTTTTCCAGCAATTTATCGTTGGGGGCGACGGCAATCACCGGCATCTCCTTGTCCACCAGCGCCAGCGGGCCGTGCTTGAGTTCCCCCGCTGGATAAGCCTCGGCGTGGATGTAGGAGATTTCTTTCAGTTTCAGGGCGCCTTCCAAGGCAATGGGATAGTGGTGGCCCCGCCCCAGAAACAGGGCGTGGCGCTTCATGGCGAAGCGCTGCGCCCAGGCTTCGATGGCCGGTTCCAACATCAGCACCTTGCCGACGGCCACCGGCAGGTGGCGCAACGCATCCAGATACCGCGCTTCGTCTTCCTTGGAGAGATGCTTCGTCTGTTTGGCCAGGATAAGCGCCAGCAAAAACAGGGCTGCAAGCTGGGTAGTGAAGGCCTTGGTCGAGGCGACGCCAATTTCCGGGCCGGCCCGGGTCAGGAAACGCAGGCGACACTCCCTGACCAAGGCGGATTCAGCCACGTTGCAAATGGCCAAGGTGAGACGCTGCCCTAGGCTGCATGCATGCTTGACAGCAGCCAGGGTGTCGGCCGTTTCTCCCGACTGGGAAATTGCAACGATCAGTTGCGTCGGGTCTGGGACCGAAACCCGATAACGATATTCGCTGGCGATTTCCACCGAGCAGCGCAGGCCCGTCAGTTGTTCGATCCAGTAACGCGCCACCAACCCGGCATGAAAACTGGTGCCGCAGGCCAAGATCAATACCGATTTCACCGACGCAAGCGCCTCTTCCGCGTCCGCCCCGAGGATATTGGTCGAGACGGAATTCGCCCCCACGATCAGGGACAGGGTGTCGGCGAGGGCCTGGGGCTGCTCGAAAATCTCCTTCTGCATGTAGTGCTTGTATTGACCAAGCTCCACAGCATCGGCTGACAGGGCGCTCTCATGCACCGGACGCTCTACCTCGGCGCCGTTAGCGGCGACGATGCGATACGCCTTGGCCCCAATTTCGGCACAGTCGCCATCTTCAAGAAAAATCATCCGGCGCGTCACCTGGAGCAGCGCAGAGGCATCCGATGCCGCGTAGACGCCATCGCTACCTATGCCTAGCAGCAGTGGCGCACCGTGGCGGGCGACCACGATGCTGGACGAGCCTTCCCACAGTACCGCGATGGCGTAGGCGCCAACCAAGGCCTCCGTGGCCAGGCGAACTGCGTCGAACAGGCTGCCTCCCTGTTTGAGATTATCCCGGACCAGATGGGCGATGACTTCGGTGTCGGTGTCCGATGTGAACACATACCCGGCCGCGCTGAGGCGTGACTTCAACTCCGCATGATTCTCGATGATGCCATTGTGGACAACGGCCAGATCGCCGGATACATGGGGATGAGCATTGCGCTCGGAGGGTACGCCATGGGTGGCCCAGCGGGTATGCGCGACCCCCAGATTCGCCGCCAGGCCTTCCACCTGGATGGCCAACTCCGCTACGCGACCGACGCTGCGCCTCCGCGTCAACTGGGGAGCAAGAACCGCCACGCCAGCGGAATCGTAGCCACGGTATTCGAGCTTCTTCAATCCTTCAATCAATACCGGAACCACACTTCGGTCCGCCACAGCCGCCACGATGCCGCACATAAGCCACCTCTTTCACACTTGACCAGCGATCCCGGCGCAGTCCATCAACGCAACCAATTCGGGACGAATATCAATAACTTATACCATATTATTATTGCTATAGTTGACGGTGCGAAGAAGCACCGCTTATTGATTCCTGTCAGACCTATTTCCGTAACAAGTCCTTGCTATAAGCGATAGCGGGGGCTCAATCGGCGACTTCGTCCCACCACGGACATTCCTATAATGTCCGGTTAAATTTGAAATTTATGGAATTCCATCGCTACTGGTTCATCCAGGTGACGCCCAGGGCTCGCGACCGTGAATGACAGGATGTTTGGCCCTTTCGAGGAAACAGCGTGATAAAAATATTCAACCATTGGATTCGTCCCTCCACGATCATCAGCATCATCGCCGACTTTGCGTTCATCCTTCTGGGCATGGTCATTGCTGTGATGTGGATAGGTAGCGGCTTGCCGGTGGAAGGGAAAATCGTCATCGTGTTCGCGCTACTTCTCGCGCTGACCATGCTGGGCATCAACGGGCTGCTGGGGTTTTATCAGCGGATACACACCCAGACCTTCTTCCAGACCAGGGCGCGAGCGGTACTCTCCCTGCACCTATCGATCCCCGTCGCCTATTTCCTCTATCTCCTGTTGCCCCTGTCCTCAGTCAACAAGCAATTCCTGGAACTCTCCGTGATGGGTGCCGTTTTCGGCATGCTGACCAACCGGCTTCGCGCCTACCACTCCCCGCCTTCACAAATCCTGATGAGTCGGGTATTGATTTTCGGCTGCGGGGAAAAAGCCAAGGAAGTCGCCCAGATCATCACAGCCTCTGACCGCAACGTCGAAATCGTCGGCTTTTTCCCGGGGCCGACAGCCGAAGAATCCTGCGTTCCCGCGGGAGAAATCGTGGACACCTACCCGTCTGTTGTGGATGCCGCGCGGGCGCTGAATATCAACGAAATCATCGTCGCCGTCCTTGAGCGCCGGGGCGGGGTCATGCCCCTCCGGGATCTGCTCGATTGCAAAATCTACGGCATCCGGGTCCTTGACCTGGCCACCCATTTCGAACAATTTCTGGGGCAAATCCGCCTGGACTCCCTCAAGGCCAGCTACCTGATCTTCGGCGACGGCTTCCGCCAGACCTTTCTTCGCAGCCTGATCAAAAGAATTTTCGATATCGTCTGCTCGATCATCCTGCTGGTACTCGCGGCGCCGATCATGCTGCTCACCACCATTGCCATCGTCGTTGAAAGCGGCTTTCCCATCTTTTATCGCCAGGAACGCGTTGGCTTGAATAACAAGACGTTCAATGTCATTAAATTCCGCAGCATGCGCAACGATGCGGAAAAAGACGGCAAGCCGCGATGGGCAACCTCCGGGGACAGCCGGGTGACCCGGGTCGGCAAGATCATCCGGAAGCTGAGAATCGACGAACTACCCCAGCTGTTCAGCGTGCTGCGCGGGCACATGGGATTGGTCGGTCCCCGCCCAGAGCGGCCTTTCTTCGTTCAACAACTGACGCAGCAAATCCCTTTCTACGCGGTCCGCCACAGCGTCAAGCCAGGCGTCACCGGCTGGGCCCAGGTCCGTTTCCATTACGGCGCCTCGATCGAGGACTCTGCCCAGAAGCTCCAGTACGACCTCTACTACGTGAAGAACCATACCCTGTTCCTCGACCTCATCATCCTGTTCGAGACCATTGGCGTGGTACTGGGCGGCAAAGGGGCCCAGTAGGGCTGGCGAAACACCATGCAGCCGCTCTACCGGGTTCATCGCTGGATCGAATGGCTGACGGAATGGCCGCCTCTGCAACGGTGGCTATCCAAACGGTATGAGAGGGAATTCGCCAACAACCGTCGCGCCAACCTGTTCCGCGGCGTGTTCGACTCCTTTTCTGCAGCCGCCGCTAGTGCCCCGAAAACGCGGCCGCTGGGGTACGACAACGCGGTTTCAGCGAAGATGTACCAAGACCGAACCAACCGCACATTCCCTACCGACTACCCCATCCTATTCTGGTTATCGCACTTGCTGGCGTCCGGTAGCCGTACCCTTGTGGAAATCGGCGGCCATATTGGCGTCAGCTACTACGCCTACCGCAAACAACTCGCCTACCCCTCTGACCTGCATTGGGTGATCCACGACGTCCCGGCCGTGATTGTCGAGGGACGCAAACAGGCGTTGGAACGGGACCTGGCAAGACAATTGACATTTCAGGAACGGTTCGAAGCCTGCCCGGGCGCGGACGTGCTGCTTGCACAAGGCGCGCTGCAATACCTGCTATCACCGCTACCGGATCTGTTGAGCTCCTTGCCGGTACTCCCGCCTCATCTGCTGCTTAACATGGTGCCACTGCATGACATGCAGCGACCCGCCTATTTCACCTTGCAGAGCATCGGCACGGCGTTCTGTCCATATCGAATCGAAGCAAGGGGCTGCTTCGTCCAAAGCATCGAAGCCTTGGGTTACATGCTGGTGGATCGCTGGGAAAACCCGGATAAGGCCTGTCAAATACCTTTTCATCCCAGACATTCCGTGGATCGGTACGAAGGTTTCTATTTCGCACTGACGACTCCTACCTGAAGTCGTCATATGACTCTTGTCGCTGCTGGTGCCCAGGAAGGGACTCGAACCCCCACGTATTGCTACGCCAGAACCTAAATCTGGTGCGTCTACCAATTTCGCCACCTGGGCAGGTGAGGCGGCGATTTTAACCGCTACACGCTGCCTGCGGTTATCCTTCGCGGCCCATGAGCGTCGATCACTACGAAAACTTTCCCGTCGCCTCCGTTTTGCTGCCCCCGGCCCTGCGGGCACCGGTCGCGGCGATCTACTGGTTCGCCCGCACCGCGGACGATTTTTCCGATGAGGGCGACCTGCCGCCCGCGCAGCGCCTGGCCCTGCTGAATGACTACCAGGCCGAGCTTGATGGCCTGGAACAAGGCATCCCCAGCGGCAATCCCATTTTCCAGCATCTGGCCCCGGTAGTCAGTCAGTACAAGCTTCCCGTCCAGTTGTTGCGCGACCTGCTGGATGCCTTCGCCCAGGATGTAACCCAGGATCGTTACACCGACTATG
>RXJP01000044.1 GCA_003963315.1 Rhodocyclaceae bacterium
GCGATGAAGTCCTTGTATTTCAAGTCCTCGATGGCAGGGTGGTGGACGGGGTAGCCGCGGGGCGGGCGCGACAGGCTGTCGCCGCCCCGTTGCCATTGGGCGGCGAACTTCTTGTCATCCCGGGCCCTGAACCATTTTTTAGGCTGCGCGACGATCAGGTCGCGGATGCGGCCAAGGGCGTCCGCCTCCGGATGCCAGCAGCCGACGGCGAAGAAACATTCCGCGTTGGAAATGTGCAGGTAATAGCCCGGGGCATGGACGTTCTTGCCCAGGGCGTGGCGGAAGTGGATGCCGACGTTGGTCTTGTAGGGCGTCTTGTCCCGGGAGAAGCGGGTGTCGCGGTACACCCGCATCAATGAGCCGCCCATCTTGCGGGCGTCGACGCGGAAGTTGGGGGCGAACTGGGCCAGGGGCGCTTCCATGTCCATGATGAAATCCAGCGCCGGTTGCCTCACCAGCGCTTCATAGCGATCCTTGTTGGCTTCGAACCAGGCGCGGTCGTTATGGGCGGCGAGGTCGGCGAGGAAATCGAAGGTGGCATTGCTGAACATGAAGGCACCTGTGCTGGGACGGAGAGTGGAAAAGGCGCACGGTAGCACGCCGTTCCGCCATCGCCCACTCCGGCTTCAGGCTGCCGACTTGGCAGTCGCCGCCAGGCGCTTGAGCTCCGGTAGGCAGGAGCCGCAAGAGGTGCCGCACTTGCGTTTTTCTTGCAGTCCGGCCAGGTCCAGGCCAGTGCTGTAGTCGGCGAGGATTTCGTCCTCGGAGACATCGAAGCAATTGCAGATCACCTTGCCCCGGGTCTTGCTGCCGCTGGGGGGCTGTTCCACCGGGGCCAGCAGCCAACGGCGCAGGTCGGCGGGCAGGTCACCGTGGGCCATGATTTCGGTGAGCCAATCCTTGGCCTTGGTTTCGCCGGCCAGGCGCACGCCCAGCAGCAGACCGTTCTCGATGCGGGCGCGCTTGGAGATGTTGCGCTTCTTGTCCATGAAGCGCAGGGCATGGGCGTCGTCGAGGCCGAGCTGGTTGTCGAAGGCGGTGAGTTGTTCGTTGCTCCAGCCTTCCTGTTTCATCCAGCCCTGGAATACCAGCACCGGCTCTTCCCGCCCGCTGAGGGTGAGGGTGGCGTGGTCGCATTGGTCCAGCCAGGGTTGCAGGGCGGCATGCAGGGCCAGGGTATCCGCCCCGGCGCCGGCGGGGGCACGGAACAGGGCGACGATGCGCCACTGGGCTTCAAATTTCTCGATGGCGACCGCCGCGTGTTTGAGTTCCGGCTGCTTGGAGGTGGGATCGAACTTGGGCATGGTGAGGGTGTTCACCCCGCCGCCGCGCATGAACTGGCCGCCCCAGTGCATGGGCATGAAGGCCTGGCCGGAGCGGATGGCGGCGGTGGCCTTGACCCGGGCGACGAAGCGGCCGCGCTTGTTGTGCACCTGGGCCAGGCCGCCGTCTTCCAGGCCGCGGCGGTACACGTCGTCCGGGTGCATTTCCAACAAGGGTTCCGGGGCGTGGTTGTAGAGCCGGGCCACGGTGCCGGTGCGGCTCATGCCGTGCCATTGGTCGCGCAGGCGGCCGGTGGTGAGGCGGAAGGGCTGGCGGGCGCTGGGGGTTTCCGCCGTGGGGGCGGGACGCATGTTGACGAAACGGGCGCGGCCCGAAGCGGTGGCGAATACGCCGTCTTCGTAAAGGCGCACCTTGCCTTGGCTGGCGCCCTCGGGGAAAGGCCATTGCTGCGGGCCTTCCTTCTCCAGCAGGGCATAGCTGAGGCCGGTGATGTCCAGGTCGCGGCCGCGGGTGGTTTCCCGGTGCTCGTTGAACACCTCTTCGGTGGTGGCGTAGGGGAACATTTTTTCCGCCAGGGATTTCTTGCCCAGGTGCTTGCCCAACACCAGGGCGAAGTCGGCGGCGATGCGCCAGTCGGGGCGGGATTCGCCGCGGAAGGGAATGGCGGCCTGGAGGCGGGTGATGCGGCGTTCCGAGTTGGTGACGGTGCCGCTCTTTTCGCCCCAGGCGGCGGCAGGGAGCAGCAGGTCGGCGTAGGCGGTGGTGTCGGTGTGGCGGGCGGCTTCCTGCACCACGACGAAATCGCAGGCGGCCAGGGCGGCCTTCACCTTGTCCGATTCGGGCAGGGATTGGGCCGGGTTGGTGCAGGCGATCCAGAGCGCTTTGATCTTGCCTTCGCCCACGGCGTTGAACAGTTCCACGGCGGTGAGGCCCGGCTTGGCGGGTACGTCGTCCACGCCCCAGAAACGGGCCACTTCGGCGCGGTGCTCGGCATTGGCCAGATCGCGGTGGGCGGAGAGCAGGTTGGCCATGCCGCCTGTTTCCCGGCCGCCCATGGCGTTGGGCTGGCCGGTGAGGGAGAAGGGGCCGCAGCCGGGTTTGCCGATCTTGCCGGTGGCCAGGTGTAGGTGGATCAGGGCGGCGTTGTTGTGGGTGCCCTGGGCCGATTGGTTGAGGCCCTGGCACCAGAGGGAAATGGCGTTCTTGCTCAGGGCACCAAGCCAGCGGGCGGCGGTGACGATGTCGGCTTCCGGCAGGCCGCAGATCTGGGCGGCCACGGCGGGGGTGAAGTCGCGCACGGTGTCGCGCAGGGCATCGAAGCCTTCGGTGTGGGCGGCGATGTAGTCCATGTCGCACAGGCCATCCCACAGCATGACGTGGAGCATGGCGTGGTACAGCGCCACATCGGTGCCGGGCAGCAGGGGCAGGTAGAGGTCGGCGGCTTCGGCGGTGTCGGTGCGGCGCGGGTCGGCGACGATGAGTTTGAGGTCGGGATTGGCCTTCCTGGCGTCTTCGATCTGGCGGAAGACGATGGGGTGGGCGTAGGCCGTGTTGGAGCCGGTGATGAACAGGCAGTCGGCGAGGGCGATGTCTTCATAGGCGCAGGGCTGGGCGTCGGAACCCAGGGTGGCCTTGTAGCCGGTGACAGCGCTGGACATGCACAGGCGCGAGTTGCTGTCGATGTTGTTGGTGCCGATCAGGCCCTTCACCAGCTTGTTGAAGACGTAGTAGTCCTCGGTGAGCAATTGGCCGGAGATGTAGAAGGCCACGGCATCGGGGCCGTGGGTCTTGATAACGTCGGCGAAGCGGCGGGCGGCATGGTCCAGGGCCTTGTCCCAGGTCACCGCTTGGCGCTGTTCGCCCTTGGCGGTGCGCAGCTCGGGACGGAGCGCCCGCAAGGGCAGGGTGTCGGGCGACACGGTGAAATGCAGCGTGGCGCCCTTGGTGCACAGGCGGCCTTTGTTGGCAGGGTGGTCGGGGTCGCCGCGCACACCGGTGATTTGTGCGCCGTCGTGTTCGGCAATAACGCCGCAGCCCGTTCCGCAATAGGGGCAGGTGGTCTTAGTTTCCATGGCGGTTTCCTCCGGCGGCAGCGGCGGAACCCCCCGCGTGGCGGGGGGACGAAAGGGGGGTGTGTTGTTGGGCCGCTTGCGGCAGACCCCGCAGGGGTATGTCGCAACCGGTGCCGCAATAGGGGCAGGTAGTCTTCGTTTCCATGATGGAAGCTCGCAAAATTAGGGGTTGTCGGAACGCTGAGGGGTGGCGGCGCTGCCACGTCCAGGTCGGCTCAGGCGGGGAACCTGATGGGGCCGACGGGGGCTTCCTGGGGAACTGCGTTCCGTTGCCTGGCTTGGGGTGGGACGGCGTCGTCCCGGCCCGGCGTTTACCCTTGTCAGTGCAAAGGCCGTGCCACTGATTTCCCTTTATTTACCCCGTTTTCTGCCTTGGAAATGCATGGTGTCAGTGCGTGGCGGATATTTGTGCGCCGCGATGGTGCGTAGCGGCGTTTGCGCCTCCGGTAGTGGGGATGCTTAGGAAGGGCTTCACTATAATCGCCGGGAAGGAGACGAATGATGACGAATACATGGTTGCCCGCCGTGCTGGCGCTGATCGACCAGGCCAACAGCCTGGACCCCAACACCGAGGTTGATGAAACCGGCGCGGCCGTGCCCAAGGAGCTGATCTACGGTCGGCGCATGAGCGAGATGCTGGCGCGGTTCGCCCCGGAGGCCGATGCCGTGGCCCAGGCGGCGGTGCGTGCCCAGCACATCCAACGCTGGACGGTGCCGCGCAGCCAGTACCCCATGGACAAGGTGGGCTACCACCAGTGGCGCACCGGCCTGTATCGTGTCCATGCCGATTTGGCCGCCGGCTTGGCCCGGCAGGCGGGGGCCGATGAGGCTTCGGTGGAACGCATCGCGGCGGCGGTGGGCAAGCGCAACCTGAAGGGCAATGCCGACACCCAATTGCTGGAGGATGTGGCCAGCCTGGTCTTCATCGAACACTACATGCTGCCCTTCGCCGGACAGAAGCCCGATTACAGCGAAGAGAAGTGGGTGGATATCATCGCCAAGACCTGGCGCAAGATGTCCGATCGCGCCCATCGCTTCGCCCTGGAGGGCGGTATCCGTTTGCCCGAACCGCTGTTGCCCCTGATCGGGAAGGCCCTGAATCCCCAATGAAATTCGCCAGCGGATGCCGGGCAGGTGGATATATTTAAGCCTGAACAGGTATCATCGCTTTTTTCATGACGGGGCATGAAATGGACGTTGGATTCATCGGTCTGGGATTGATGGGAAGGCCCATGGCGCTGCATCTGGCCAAGGCGGGGCATCGCTTGCATTTGTGGGCGCGCCGGCCCGAATCCCTGCGGCCTTTCCGCGAATGCGACGCCAAGGAATACGCCTCTCCGGCAGAAGTGGCTGCCCAGGTGGATGTGTTGTTCACCATGGTGGCCGATGGTCCCGATGTCTCTGCTGTCTTGCTTGGGCCGAATGGCGTTTCCAGCGGTGCGCGGCCCGGCCTGGTGGTGGTGGATATGAGCACCATCTCCCCAGAAACCGCGCGGGAAATGGCCATGCGCCTGGCCGTGCACAAGGTGGACTTCCTCGATGCGCCGGTATCCGGCGGCGAGCGGGGCGCCAAGGAAGCGACCCTGACCATCATGGTGGGCGGCAAGGCGGAAGCCTACGAAAAGGCCCGTCCCCTGTTCGAATGCATGGGCCGCACGGTGACCCGCATCGGCGCCAGCGGCGCCGGACAGGTGGCCAAGGCTTGTAACCAGATTCTGGTGGGCGCCGGTATCGCAGCGGTTTCCGAGGCTTTTCAATTGGCGCAGAAAAGCGGCGTGGATCCGGTCAAGGTGCGGGAGGCTTTGTTGGGCGGGTCCGCCTACAGCAAGGTGCTCGATCTCCACGGCAAGCGCATGCTGGAAGGGGACTTCGCTCCCGGCTTCAAGGCCTGGATGCACCAGAAGGACATGCGCATCGTCATGGAGCAGGCCGGTAAGGCGGGCGTGGCCTTGCCTACCGCCGCCTTGGTCAGCCAGTTGCTGAATGCCTTGGTGGGCAGCGGCTTGGGGGAAGAAGATTCCATCGCTATCTACAAGGTGCTGGAGAAGTTGAGTGCTTGATTTGCGCAGGGGTGTGCCCTTGCGTGCCCCTGCGGCCGAAGCCGATGGGGGTGATACCTGGGAGGCGATGCCGACCCAGAGCAGCGATCAATCCGAACAGACCTTGCTTGAACTCAAGGCCATCCTTGAGAACGCCACGGTGGGGGTCATCTTCACCCGCAACCGGATCGTGGTCCAGGCCAATCCGGTGGCGGCGCAGATGTGGGGTTACGACCGCCTGGAGGATATGCTGGGATTGCCCAGTACGGCGCTCAATCCTTCCAGCGAGGATCACGAGGCGCTGCGCAACGAAGCCATCCCTTTCCTGATGGCGGGACAGACCTACCGCAGTGAGCGGCAGATGCGGCGGCGTGACGGCGGCCTCTTCTGGTGCCGGATATCCGCCAAGGCCATGGATGCCGCCCAGCCCCGCGCCGGCACCATCTGGATCATGGAGGACGTGAGCGAAGACCGGCACATGCGGGATGTGTTGGAGTCCTCCACCCGGGAACTGCTGGGGATATTCAACACCAGCCTGATCGGTATCGCCGTGGTGAGGCAGCGGGTCATCGTGCGCTCCAACGAATGCCTGGAGTCCATGCTGGGTTTCGGCCCGACCGAGTTGCTGCACATGCCGGTGCAGACCCTGCTGGCCCAGGAAGCGGAGTTCAGCCTGGTGGTGAAGAGCTTTTACGAAGATCTGGCCGCCGGCCGCGAATTCCGCGGCGAACTGCGCTTGAGCCGACGGGACGGCAGCCAATTCTGGGCGCGTATTTCGGGTCGGGCCTTCGACCCCGCCGATCCGGCGGCGGGGTCCGCCTGGCTGGTGGAGGACATCTCCGCCTACAAGGAGGCCGACGCGCTGCTGCGCAAGGCCCTCAACGAACAGCAGACCATTTTCGATCACGCCGCGGTGGGCATCATGTACACCCGGGGCAGTACCGTGCTGCGTGCCAACCCCAAGGTGGCGGAGATTTTTGGCTATCGAACGGAAGAAATGGCAGGCAAGGAAGCGGCCTCCCTGTATGCATCGGAAGCCACGTTCCTTGAAACCCGGGAACGCGCCCAGGAGGTGATCCAGCGCGACGACACCTTCGTCGCCGAGATACCCGGCCAGCGCAAGGACGGCGCCCCTCTCTGGGTGCGCATCTCCGGCCGGCGCACCCACGAGAACAGCACAGAGCTGGAGGCCATCTGGGTGTTCGAGGATGTCACCGAACGCCGCTTGGCGGAAGAAGCCCTACGCCAGGCCAAGGAAGAATTGGAAAACCGGGTGCAGGAACGCACCCAGGAGTTGGCCAACGCCAACGCCCAGCTGCAGGGCGAAATATTCGAACGGATGCAGACCGAGCAGCGTATCTGGCACCTGGCCCACCACGACGCGTTGACCGGCCTGCCCAATCGTGCCCTGCTCCAGGACCGCCTGGGCCAGGCCATCACCCAGGCGGCGCGGCGCGATACGCGGGTGGCGGTGATGTTCCTCGACCTGGACCGTTTCAAATCCATCAACGACACCCTGGGCCATGCCATCGGCGACGAGCTGCTGAAGAGCATCGCCGAACGCCTGAAGAATGCGGTGCGGGGTACGGATACGGTCTCCCGTCTTGGCGGTGACGAATTCGTGGTGGTATTGAGCGAGATCGGCAGTGTGGACGACGTGGTGATGGTGGCGGAAAAATTCATCGCCGCCCTGGCGCCCGTGGTGTTCATCGGCGGCCATGGTTTGCAGGCCACGCCCTCCATCGGCATCAGCCTGTTCCCCGACGACGGCACCGAGGCCATGCAGTTGATGCGCAACGCCGATACGGCCATGTACCACGCCAAAGCGGCTGGGCGGAACAACTTCCAGTTCTTCACCCCGCGCATGAACGACGAGGCTACCCGCTTCTTCAACCTCGAACATCGCCTGCGCGCCGCCATCGACCGGGGGGAGCTGCTGCTCCACTACCAATCCCTGGTGGACTTGGACAAGAACGCCCTGTGCGGCGTGGAAGCCCTGGTGCGCTGGAACGATCCCGAACACGGCATGATTCCTCCCGGCGAGTTCATCCCCGTGGCGGAGGAGACCGGCCTGGTGGTGCCCCTGGGGGAATGGGTGCTCCACGAGGCCATGCGCCAGAACCGGCAATGGCAGGACGAAGGATTGGCGCCCATCCCGGTATCGGTGAACCTGTCGCCGCGCCAGTTCCGCCAGCGTGGGCTGGTGGATACCATCCGTAACATCCTGGTGGATACCGGCCAGCCGGCGCGCCTGCTGGAGCTGGAAATCACCGAAGGCACCCTGATGCAGGATGTGGAGGAAACCCTCGCACGCTTGAAAGAGTTGGCGACCATGGGGGTGCGGCTGGCCATCGACGACTTCGGCACCGGCTATTCCAGCCTGGCTTATCTGAAGCGTTTCCCGGTGCACAAGCTCAAGGTGGACCAGAGTTTCGTCCGCGACCTGTGCGAGGACAAGGAAGATGCCGCCATCGTCTCCGCCATCATCGGCCTGGCCCGCAGCCTGGGCCTGGATACCCTGGCGGAAGGGGTGGAAACCGATGCGCAACTGGGCATGCTGATGAACTATGGCTGCCGCAAGTTCCAGGGCTACTTCTTCTCGCGGCCCCTGCATCCGAAAAAGAGCGAGCTGATTTTTAATCCGCCGGCCTTGGCGGGCAGAAGTTAACCGAAGAAAGGAATGTCATGAGTACCACTACCACCGCCAGCGGCCTGGTGATCGAAGAAGTCGTCGTTGGTGAAGGCGAGACTGCCGCCGTCGGCCATACCGTGAGCGTGCACTACACCGGCTGGTTGACCGACGGCAGCAAGTTCGATTCGAGCCTGGACCGCAACGAGGCCTTCGAGTTTCCCCTGGGCAAGCGCTGGGTGATCGCCGGCTGGGACGAAGGGGTGCAGGGCATGAAGGTGGGCGGGACCCGCAAACTGACTATTCCCCCTGAACTGGGCTACGGCCCCCGGGGCGCCGGCGGCGTCATTCCGCCCAATGCCACCCTGGTGTTCGAGGTGCAGTTGCTGGGCCTGTCCTGAGCCGCCGCCCTCAGGGCAGGATGAGTGAAAACAACGCCCCGCCTTGCGGGGCGTTTTTCATTTCTATGTCGCCATGTTTGCCGTTTGGCGTGCGGTGTTCGCGGGCGATCAGGCGGGCGAAGCTGAGGCCGAGCCCGCTGCCTTGGTCATGCATGGTGGCGGAATGCGCTACGGGAAAGCCGGGGCCGTCATCCTGCACCGTGAAGCGGATGCCGCCGCCGGGTTCGACGGCGAGGCGCAAGGCCACGGTTGTCCGGGCATGGCGCAGGGCATTGCGCAGGACGTCGAGCAATACCAGCTTCACCTGGTAGGCATCGAAGGCCCAGGCGCCGATCCGGCCGGCATCGGCCGGCCAGGAGACGGTGATGGTGGATTGGGGCGGGGCCAGCCATTCGGCCTTGAGGTCGTCCACGAAATCCGCCAGATCGTGGTCGGCGATCGCTAGCCGCAGCGTACCTTCGCTGCCTCGATGCAGGGCCAGCAATTCCACCAATTGGGTATTGATCCGCTGGGCCTGGCGACAGGCTTCTTCCAGGGCCGGGCTCGGGGTTTGGGCACGGGCCTGCTCGAGCCAGGCGCCTAGGGTGGCGAGGCCGTTCTTGGCGTCATGGATAACGGTGGCGAGCAAGGTGTCCACGGCGGGGCTTGCCTATTCGTCGTCGAGAATGAGCGTGCCCGGCGGCGCCACTTTTCGATAGAAGGAAGCCACTTCCTCCAGGCGCGGATGTTCGGGATTGGCGTGACGGGCCTGGAGGATGTAGTGATGGGCTCGGGCCAGGGCGCTGGTGTCCATGCCCTTGCGGTGGATGTTCATGAGCAGCGCCAGGGCCGCGTTGATGGCGACTTGGCAGTTGTTGCGCAGCCGGTCGGCGGCTTCGGTCAACATGGCGATGGCCTGGTCCAGCTCCCCCGCCTTGGCCAGGGCCACGGCGTCGTTGTTGAGCTTGACCATGCGCTTGCGGGTGGCGTCGAGGAAGACACCACCTTCGTCGCCCAGGCCGGCGCGGGCGAATACTTTCTGGGCTTCCGCCAGGACCTGGTCGTTCTCGTGGTGGTCTTCCGCCAGATTGCGGATGATGTCCTTGGCTTGTTCAGCGCTGCCGCTGGTGAAGCAGGCCTGGGCGATTTCCAACTGGGTGGCCGGGTCGAGATCGCCTCCCTGGCGCGTTTGCAGGGCTTTTTGCAGGGCGGCCTTGGCCGCTTCGGCATTGCCCGCCTTGGCGTACACCTGGCTTTCCACCGCCGCCTGACGGGCTGTGAGGGCAGGGCTGGCAGCGAAATACTGGCTCATGTCCTTGACCGTGGCCAGCGCCTCCTGGACCTTGCCCTGGGCCGAATAGCTGCGGGCCAGGCCGGCGTAATCGTCGTGGCTCTTGAAGAAACCGGTGCGATCCTTTTCCACAGCGCGCTTGAAGGCTTCTTCGGCGCGGACATAGTCCTCGTTTTCCAGGGCCAGGGCGCCCACACGGCGTTGGCGCTGGGTGGTGGGCGCCACGGCGAGGGACTGCTCCATCACCGCCTGGGCGGCTTCGGTATCGGTCTTTTCCAGGATGGCCGCCAGGGAGTCGTAGGCCGCCAGATAGTTGGGATAGGCCTTCAAGGCTCCGGCCAGTTGTTCCTTGGCCGCGGTGTCATCGCCTCCCGCCGCCAGAACCCTGGCCTTGCCCACGGTAGCCCAGGGTGTGGCCCGCTGTTGCAGCACACCTTCATACAGGGCCAGCGCCTCTTGGCTACGGTTCAGGGTTTGGAGCAATTCTCCCTTGTGGCGCAGGATGTCCAGGCTGTAGCGGCTCCCCTGCGCCAACAGTTCGTCGCACACGGCCAGGGCTTGAACGGGATCGCCCTTGGGGCCCAGATGGCGGTAGAGCGGGGCGAGGGCTTCCTTCTTCTCCAGGATGCGGGTCAGCCGGGTACGCAGGGCGTCGGCGGTGAAAGGCTTGAGCAGGTAATCGTCGGGAGCGTATTCCGCAGCGGTGGCCACCTGTTCGTAGCTGGTTTCGCCGGTGATGATGAGAAAGGCGGTGGTCAAGGGCAATATTTGGCGCCGGCGCAATAGCTCCAGCAATTGCTGGCCGTCGGCCCCCTGACCCAGGTTGTAGTCGCAGACGATCAGGTCGTAACGGCGGAGGGAAAGTTTTTGCACCGCTTCCTTGACGTTGCGGGCCTGGTCGCATTTTTCGAGACCGCCGTCGGCAAGTTGGATGCGGACCGTGGCGCGCATATCGGCCATATCGTCGATGAGCAGGCCGTATTTGTCGCGCAGGTCCATGGCGGCGCTCAACTGAGGTGATAGGCGGCGACGCGTTCCACTTCATGGCGGGCGCCCAGCACCACCGCCACCCGCTGGTGCAAGGTTTCCGGTGCGATGTCGAGGATATCGCGTCGGCCGTCGCTGGCCGCGCCGCCTGCCTGCTCCACCAGGAAGGCCATGGGATTCGCTTCGTACATCAGGCGCAGCTTGCCGGCCTTGCCGGCATCCTTGGTGTCCTTGGGGTAGAGGAAGATGCCGCCGCGGCTGAGGATGCGATGCACGTCGGCCACCATGGAGCCGACCCAGCGCATATTGAAATCCTTGCCGCGCACACCGTCCTTGCCCGCCTGCAGCTCGGCGATATAGCGCTGCACCGGCGCTTCCCAGTGGCGGGCGTTGGAGGCATTGATGGCGTATTCCTGGGTGTCTTCGGGAATGCGCAGGTTCTTTTGCGTCAGGTGGAAGGTGCAGGTTTCCCGATCCAGGGTGAAGACGTGCACCCCTTGGCCCAGGGTCAGCACCAGCAAGGTGGTGGGGCCGTACAGCGCATAGCCTGCGCACACCTGCTGCCGGCCGTTTTGCAGGAAGGCTTGCTCATCGGCGGCGCTGCCGGCGGGGCAGCGGAGCACGGAAAAGATGGTGCCGATGGAAACGTTGACGTCGATATTGGAAGAACCGTCGAGGGGGTCGAACAGCAGTAAGTATTCGCCCTTGGGATAGCGGTGGGGAATGGGATGGGGATGTTCCATCTCCTCCGAAGCCATGGCCGCCAGGTGGCCACCCCATTCGTTGGCGGCGAGCAGGATGTCGTTGGAGATGACATCCAGCTTCTTCTGCACCTCGCCTTGGACGTTGCCCGAACCGGCGGACCCCAGCACCCCCGCAAGATCACCTTTATTCACCGCGACTGCAATGGCGGTGCAAGCGCGGGCCACCACTTCCAGCAATTGGCGCAGGTCGGCGCTGAGGGATTGCTGCTCGCGTTGGGCTTCGATCAGGAAACGGGAGAGGGTGATGTCATGCATGGGATTAGAATGGCAAGAATGTTTTTAGGAGCGATGCTCATTATATCGATGCGCCCCATTGCCGCGCTATTACTGGATGTGCAGTCCCGTCGGTCGGACAAAGGGAAAACTCCCGTAGCCGTCCCTTGAGTACGGGGGAAGCGTTGAAGTGAAAACTCTGATGAAATCCATTCCATTCCCTGCCATTTCAGTGGCATCGCTTTCCTCTTGGATTATTGCTCATCGGCAAGGTGTGCTCGTGGTCGCGCTGACCTTGTTGCATCTCGCCCTCGCCCAAGGACCGACGGGGTGGCTCGGCCGCACCTTGATGCTCGTGCATTTCGGCCTGTTTCTTCTTTGGCAGCCTTTTATTCGAACCGAAGCGCATTTGGCAAGCCATCAGCTCATCGCAATGACACTGGTCGTTGCTCCTATGCTGTTGATGTTCAACTGGTGGCTGGTGACTGCTTGGCTTCTGCTGTTGGCGGGCATCATTGGGGGTCGGGTCTTTTTCCATACGGGACGCAGTCTTCGGCTCTACTATCTGCTCGCTTTGGCGTATCTGATCCTTATGATTTTGGTGGTCGCCGTGCCCATGGCGATGCCTCAGGAAGTCCGGTTGGACATGAACATGGTATCCCTTGCCTTATATGGTCTGCCCGTGCTGATCGCCATCATGAGCGCCCTCCCTGTTTCGGCAAACGACGACGGCGGAGACGAGGTCATCGATCTTGCTTACAGCGTATTTCTCATTCTGCTGCTTGGGGTTGTGGCGCTTGGCAGCATCTCTATGACATTGCTCAAAGCCGAGGGCTACCTTCCCGCCCTGTTCATCACCATGCTTAGTGTCGCTGGTTTCTTGTTGGTGGCAAGCTGGTTGTGGAGCCCGAAAATCGGGTTTTCGGGGCTTGGCGCAATGGCGTCACGTTATATGCTTTCCGTGGGGCTGCCCTTGGAGCAATGGTTACATTTCCTGGCTGACCTTGCCAAGCAGGAGTCTGATCCAAGCCGTTTTCTTAACCGCGCCTGCGAAGGGATCACACGACTGCTTCCCTGGGTTACGGGGGGGCGCTGGGAGGCGGGGGTCCAGTTCGGCGCCTTCGGGGAAAAGTCCGGGGCAACAACCGAGTTTGTTCAAGGGCCTCTTACCTTAACCCTTTATACAAGAACCGCCCTCTCAGCCACCTTGATATGGCACTTTAATCTGGTGGCTCAATTGCTCGCGGAGTTTTATCAGGCGAAAGAACGGGATCGTGAAATCCGGGAGATGGCCTATGTTCATGCCATACACGAAACAGGCGCCCGGCTGACCCACGATGTCAAGAATCTGTTGCAATCACTCAATACTTTGATCTTCGCTGCCCAGCATAGCCAGGCCGGTTCCGATGCATTGACCGGATTGTTACGCCGCCAGTTACCCCAAATCGCCTCAAGGCTGAACCACACGCTGGACAAATTAAGGTCGCCCATTCTGGATAAGGGTGTTACGCGGAATGCGCAATCTTGGTGGAATGATCTGAAACAGCGCTATGACGGTAGCGGCATCGAATTCCAGACGAAGGGAGCCTGGGAAAACTTGCGTTTGAACGAAAACCTGTTCAACACCGCGGCGGAGAATTTATTGGAGAACGCCTTGGGGAAAAAACGCGCGGAAGGAAAAATAAAAATCAACATCGAATTCGAAGAGTTAGATGGACGGGCTGCGTTGACGGTATGTGACTCCGGAAGCGCGGTGCCGCCGCATATTTTCTCCGACCTGGGAACGAGACCGGTGCTTTCAGAAAACGGGCTTGGTATCGGCCTGTATCAGGTGGCCCGGGCTGCCGAGTTGAACAACTATCGCCTGGCAGTGGTGGAAAGCCGTCCAGGAAGTGTTTGCCTCAGTTTGAGGCCCAAACACGCTGAAATGGATGAAACCCAGGGCTAGTTGTCTAGGGGACCCAAGATTTCGTAAATGGTCATTTCCCCCTTCCCCTTGAGGGTGAGGGTGATAGGCTGGGACAAGTCGAAATCGGCATGCAGGCGGTCCCGGGTTTTCTGATCGCAATGAATGGATCCAGGGGAGCCTTCCGAAGTGATACGGCTGGCGATGTTGACTGTATCGCCCCATAGGTCATAGATGAATTTTTTCTTGCCCACCACACCAGCCACTACCGGCCCGGTGCCGATGCCGATACGGATCTTCAGATGGGAAGTGTTGACGGCGAAATCCCTGGCCAGAAGATTTCTCATCGACACTGCCATGTTGGCGATGGCGGCAGTGTAGTCGGTGGTTTCGTCATTGATGCCGCCCGCAACCATGTAGGCGTCGCCGATGGTCTTGATCTTCTCCAGGCCGAACTGTTCCGCCAGGTCATCGAAGGCGGAAAAAATGCGGTTGAGCATGGCGAAAACCTGGGAAGGCGACATACCCGCAGCCACCTGGGTGAAGTTCACGATATCGGCGAACATCACCGTTGCGTCGGCAAAGCCGTCGGCGATGGTCTGGTTGGATTCCTTCAATCGTTTGGCAACCGGCGCCGGCAAGATGTTGAGCAACAGCTTCTCTGCCCTCTCCTGTTCCACCTGAAGCTGTGCATGGGCCTCTTCCAAGCGCAGCCCGATCTTGCGCTGCTCCGTGATGGCGTGGCGCAGCAGGATGTAGAGCAGGGTGGATACCGCCATGAAGTTGAGGGCGAAGAACACCACACTGGTTCTCATGGGCACCGGCGGCACCTTGGGCATCATGTCCGCCAGGTACCAGTCGAAGAAACCCGACAGGCCGGTGAAGAAAATCCAGGCCAGGAACCAGGCCAGGGAACCCTCGATACCGAAGATCACCAAGGCGCCTACCGGCGCCAGCAAACCCCACAGGATGACGCCGCTGGCGGTGACGAAATTGCCTATGCTCCATTGCACCGCGAAAGGTACAAAAAGGAACAGGCCGATCTGGGTGACGCGGAAAAAATCGAAATTGCGGGTCTTGATGTACAGCAGTAGATTGCCCGCCAGCAGCAACTCAAAGATATAGGGATAGGTGGAGGAGAGCTGGGGGCCCAATATCCAATAGATACCGAGCCACACCATCGCCGCCGAGCTGACTAAGCCGGTGGCGAACACCAACAGCGACTTGGCCAGCCGCAACTGCTCACTATCGCCGGGTTCAATGCCGGCGTTGCGAAGGCGGGTGAAGAAACTGGAGTTGTCAGGAGGGGATGTCACAGCCATTGAGCGCCAAAATTTCTCTGAGTGGATAGCATTCTAGGTTAAACGATAAACGTACGGCATCCTTGACCCATTCCCGTAGAGCGAATTCAAAGTTGCCCTGCAGCTACCATTCGACTGAAAATCAATGGTCGACTTAACCAGATCAGCATGTCATCAAATGTGGATGTGACCTCGCCTGATTGGTAAACGTCGGGCGTTGAGTCACCGTTAAGGCCGTCAGCAGTTCTATTGGCACCAGTTGAGAACACTACTGCAATTGGAGGTTCTGATGATCCAGTCAAGGCATTGTTGTTATTGTCTTTGATGGAAATTGAGCTGGCTGCAGCCGTAGAAATACTAATGGTGTTGGTGAAATTAACATCAACCCGATAGAGCCAGTAACCTGAAAATGAATCTGTAGCATTGCTTCGTGGGGTGCCCCAGGCGTCTACTTCTCTGACCCCAAGGGTTTTCCACGGTAAATATCCTTCAGTACCAGGCGAGCAAGACGATGCAGCAACCCCGTAGTTTGCGTCTGTTGGGTCGGTCACGCTCTTGGGCATTGGGCAGGGCAATTTTTTGTTCAGAAGTGCATAACCTAAAAGCGCATCTCGGATTTCGGCTAAGTTTTTTTCGGTTTCCGATCGATAGCGCATTTCCTGTTGCGTCCCTAACGGAATGAGGAGGCTTCCAATTAACAGCGACACAATAACCAGTACCACCGCCATTTCAGTGAGTGTGAAACCTTTCAGCTTCATATCGCGGACGAGGTTTTGCGATTTCATCTGGTGGCGGCAGAAAAGTTTGTGAGGTTTATCTGTTGGGTGGCGGAAGCTTGTTGGGATGTGGTGAAACCGAGGTATACCCGTCGCATTGCTTCACTTAAGCCGGAAATGTCATTGATTGTAATGGTATCGGTTAGGTACCGCAGATAACTGGAACTGGTGGTCTGGAGTAGCGGACATTGGGTTGCTAAATCGCTTGTCGTGTCGCTCATTACAGTCTGCGATAGTGATGTCCCCGAGCCGCAAGTGATTGTGCTGCTGGTGCCACTGTTGGGGAAGTTGTTGGAACTGTCAGCACGGACCAAATAGGCGTTAAGCGTATATGTTCCTGTCAAGAGGGTGCTGTTGTAGCTCCTAATGATATCTATCCGTACATAGACGTTCGCCCCATTGGATATCGAGGTTGAGAACTGGCGCAGCCCCGGCGAAGTAGTCGGATTTCTTGGATCATTAACTCCGTCCCCAGCTCCATGAGTTACGTCATCGTTACCATTGGGGTCTCCACTGCTAACACCCCAGTAATCAAAGGCGAAATGCATTGATGGAGCTGTGGTTGGGTCATTTCGATTGAAAAGAGGAGCCGGGCTGCTTCCTGTATTGCTTCTGCGGAAGTCAAATTCAAGCGCCATTTTGGGGTAGTTGATGACTGATGTTGCCGTGTTATTGCCAGCGTAACCCAAGGCATCCTGGTAATTCCCACACATGGTTGTGGAAGGATTGCGTGCAGGGTCAGCATCAGCTAGCGCAAATGTGTATCCGTCCCCCCTGGCGTTGGTGACGTATTGGTAATAGATGCGAAGTCCCGTTCCAAAAGGAATGGATGTTGGATACCAAAAACACCCGTATAGAAGAGACGAGTTACTGGGTGGGTTTGTTGTTCCTAGCGTTAATTGTGTGGTCCCATTTGTTGTGACCAGCGGAGCTGCGGATACTACTGCTGTATTAGATGCGCTAAACATTTGTGCCGTCGTAATTTGTATCGGCGGCTGTGGTGTTAAGCACTGCACGATATCAGTACTAGGATTGGTGCTTTGATATGTTTGTGCCGCGTTAGTGACGTACGCCGGGGTAGAAGACGTCGGATTGCTCACTGTGAGCAGAGGTAGACCCCCACCAGCACTGCTTTCGAAATAATTTGTATTGTTTCTTTTCGTTGAGGGGCGTGGAGAGGTAGTGTCGTTATTCACGGCATCGGCCATTCCGCCAAATAGCAAGATTCCGTCGCAGGAAGTTCCGTTTACAACAAAACAATAACTATTGGCTACCGCACATTTTCTGAAACGGAAATGATCTGAAAAGTTTGCGTAAAAGTTTGCAATGGCACTCCCGGCAGTTACGCTAATTGACGGTAAAGCGTAATTGGTGCCTTCAGCATAATTAGACAGATGGTTGGTTAGCTGACTCTGCACATAATCGATAGCGGAGTTTATGTTCTGGTCTAAGGAGGAGGCTATATCGGTACGTTTCCGAACGCGGTCCCAAATGTCTTTCGCCGTTATCCAGGTGAGCTGGTCGTTATTTTTGAGGGTTTTGTCGGTGGTTTTTATCGTTCCAGCAACTATTCGTACAGTACTGTTTGCTACTCCGGGAAATGGTTCTGATAGAGCCGGGTCGGATTTCGTGGAGTCAACGTCAACATAGTTGGCGTAGATCGAAGACGCCTTTGAAGTACTTGATACTCCACAGGGTGCGGATGCGCTAACGGATGCGCGGGATTGATAGTTTAGAGGTGGTCCAACGGAGAAGATAACGGCCGCACCGCCTCCATATGTATCGCCGGGAAACGTTTGTCGCGTATTAGAAGCATCCCGGATATCGAATTGCCCTAAGGTATCCCAGTTCATCGGCGTAGGCTTTGTGGTCGATGCTTTGAATGTTCCTGAAACTGCATACCAGAGGCAATTACCTTCCGCATCTATATTGCCCATGAGCCCTAGTTCTTTGTATGGAAGCAGTCCAATGACTGCTTGCCCATCATTGCTGCCACAATCACTACTGCTTGCATCGGCACTGCCATCTCCATCCATGTCTGGGCAGGGAAGGTAGCCAAATACCTGATTTGTATGATTCTCTGGGTAAGTGACGGCGTAGGCAAGTAGTGCCTCTTTTGCTTGTTTGAGTAGATCACCTGTGGTGCTCACGCTACTGGTTATTTGTTGACTTTGACTGAGGGAGGTCACCACGGCATACATCACGCCCATGGTGATGAGGGCCAACAGGAAGATCAGCGCATAGCCGTTCTGTTTTGCGGGACGGACCACGCGGTGGGGCGATGGATTCATCGGGGCGTTATTGGCCGGGTCTTGCTTTGACGGTAATGCTGCCGTCCCCCAGCCCGGTTGTTTTTTCCCGGGTGGCCCGGTTCAGGCTTTCGCCAATGCGCAGGTCCGTCGCGCTCTCGCCGCCGGCGGTGACCCGGGCTTGGCCGGGGGTGCGCGCCTTGGGTGTGATGGTGACGCCTGCGGCGGCGTCATTGTCGTATTGGGCCCGGCCGTTGATCCAAAAGGTCTTATGGCCGCTACTGCGGATCACAGCGCCGCTCAGGCTGATGCTTTCCCCTTCCAGGGTCTGGGCTTCGCGGATGTTGAGTTGCCGTTGCCGTTCCAGGGTGCTGCGTCGTTCCGGGGAGAAGAACAGACGCCCCAGGACCGCGTTGTCGGGGTCGGGTTCCACTGCCGCGGTTGCCGGGGAGGGGGCAGTGGGTGGCGTTTGGGCGAAGGCGGATAGAGACGCCGCGATCACCAGGCCGCAGAGCAGCGCGATTCTCATGATTTCTCCCGGATGGTAATCCAGTCCAGTTGGCAGTCGGCGCTAAGCTGGGCGTTGGTTCCGGTTTCCCTGGCCACGGAAGGCAGCCGTATCAAGGTGCATTGCCGGGGGCGCACATAGGCTTTCACCTGTTGACGCAGGTCGTTCAGGAAGTTGAGCAGGTCTTCTTCGTGGAGCAACTGCATTTGCAGTTTCATCGGGCTGGACATGACTTCGAAAGCCGAGCCTGCCGAAGGCACCAGGGCGCTGTCCACAGCCTGCTGGGGCGCCAGTTCGTATTGCACGTCGATGAGTTTCCGGCTCTCCTTGATCTGGCGGATTTTTTCCACCCAGTCGAGGCGGTGTTCCTGGTCGAGGATGCCTCGGGATTCCATGGCTTGATGCTTGGCGATTTTTTCCCGCAGCTCTTTTTCCTCATCCTGGGCCCGGGCCAGCTTGCTGCGAATTTCGTTGCGGCCGGCCTCGATGCGTTTGGTATCGGCTTGCGCCTTCTGCTCAAACCGAATCGAAAATACGACGGCAGCAGCGCCGGCGATAAGGGTCACCAGCAGCCACAGCAGGCTCCAGCGCAATTTCTTGAATTCGGCGGGGGTGACGAGGGGAGCGGCCATGGTCAGAGAACCTTTTGCACGACGCGGATGGCGAAGCCGGGGGCTTCTACCTTGGCGCTGCCGCTGTCGCTGCTTTTGATGGTCTTGCCGGACTCGGTGTCGAAAGGCATGCGCAGCACCTTGACGTTAAGGGCGGCATCCTTGCTCAGCGTTTCGCGGAATTTTTCCACGGTGGCGAGCATGGTCCGGTGATCGCCCGCCATGGCGAGGGGCAACCTGCCTTCCATTTCCAAGATGGCGAAATAGCCTCCGGCTGTTGCCGCTTGCGGGGCGCCATTGCCTGGCTGCGCCGGTCTTGGCGCTGCGGCGCCAGGAGCCCGGCTGGGGCTTTCTTCCGGATTGCCGGACAGTATCCAGTCCAGACGTTCCACCTCGATTTGCGGTGTGGCATCCAGGGCGCGACTGAGTGTGACCAAGCTACTTCTCAGTGTTGGGGAACGCTTTTCTATATCTTCGAAACGGTTGACCAGGGTGCGCAGGTCATCAATTTTGATGGGGATGGCCGGGAGCGTTTTCAGCATGGCTTCGTAGCGCTGGTTTTCCCTTTGGGTCTCGATTTGAATCTGGCTTGCCTGGTCTTTTAGGGAAAAGGCGTTCAATCCACTCTTGGCGGCGAACAGCAGGCAGGCAGTCAGTCCGACGGCGGCGGCGGCGTTGATGCCGAAGCGTGCCTGCCAGATGCGATAGGGGCGCCGGATGTCGGCGGGTGCGAATTGGCTGGTGGGCGGCGTCCGCACCATCAGGTGGAGCAGCAGCAGGTCGCAGTGGGAATCGTCGGGATGGGGCTTCAAACCCCGCTTATGCGCTTCTGCCGCCAGGTCGACGAATTCGAAGGTCAGTTCGTGGTTGTCGTAGCACTTCTGGCGCAGTTGACCATGGTCGGCGGGATGGGCGAGGATCAAGGTGCGGATGCGTGCGTTGCGTTCCAGCAGACGCTGGCCGATCAGGTACTGGTAGATTTTTTCGGCTTCCGTGGTGCAGGCCTGGGCCATTTCCTCCACAGTACCCAAGGCCAGGGGCGTCAGGCGGGAGAAACGGAATTCGCCGTTCTCAAAATAGGTCTGCCGCAAGCCGCCTTTGCTGATGGTGAGCAGGAGTTGGCGGCCTTCCTTGATGGCCAGGGACTTGAACACCTCGGCCACCATGAAGGGCGCGGCATGCAATGCGGTGAGCTGGGTTCCGTATTCCTTGCAGACAGCCATCCAAGGGTCCAACTGGGGAGGCCGGGTGAGGGCGGCGAAAAGGATCTTTTCGTCCTTGCGGCCTGTGGCTTCCCGGCCCAGGGAGATGGCCGTGGCGTAGGGGCTGCCGTAAAAATACTGGCCCAGGCGGCGGGTGATGATGGCTTGTCGATCCTTGCCCTGCACTCGGGGAATATCTTCGATCTGGAAGCCTTCTTCCGCAACGTCGGCGAGCAGGGTGAACAGGCTGCTGTGGTGCTTTTTCAGGTATTGGCCGAAAGCCTCCAAGCCCGGTTCGCCATTGGTGAAGTCGCCCTCGAACTGCACGTGGCCGTTCTGCCAGAGATAGGCGGAAATCCGGTTGGCATCGAGAAGCAGCAGTCGGCGTTTGGGCATGGCCTCAGATTTTCAATTTTGAGATGGTGTCGTAGATGGGGCCGAGGACGGAGAGCATGACCCAGCCCAGGATGACGCCCACGATCATGGTCATGGCCGGTTCTATCATGGCCTGCACCCGCTCGATGGATTCCTTCACATCCCGGTTGTAGAAGTAGCTGACGTTGAGCAGGGCGGCGTCCAAGGCACCTGTGTTTTCTCCCACCCGCAGCATGCGGATCACCAAGGGGGGGAACAGCCCCACGTTCTGGAAGGCGACAGTGACGTTCTGTCCATCGGCGATGAGTTGCCCGACTTTCTGCAGGCCTTCCTTGATGACGACGTTGCCCACCACGTCTTCCGTTGTGCGGATCGAGTCCAGGATGGAAATGCCCGAGCCGTACATCATGGCGAAGATGCCGGCAAAGCGGGAGAGGATGATCTTGCGCAGAATGTCGCCCAGCAGGGGGACATTGAGCTTGAAGGCGTCGAACTTGTGTTTGGCGGTAAGGTTGGTGCGAACGGCAATGGTGAGGCCGCCGGCGACGAGGATCGGTACCAGCAGGACGATGTACCAGTAATGGACCATGAAGTCCGAGGTGTAGATCAGGATCTTCGTCTGCATGGGAATCTGCTGCCCCATGTTCTTGATGAAACTGACCATCTTAGGGACCAAGTAGATCATCATGAAGAAGAACACGGACACCACCACCACGCCCATGAAGGCCGGGTACATGAGCAGTTTCTTGGTATGGGAGGTCAGTTCGTCCTGCCATTTGAGGGACTCGGTGAGGTTCTTCAGCACATCGGGCAGATTGCCCGTGTCTTCGCCGGCCCGGATCAGGCTGGTGAACACTTCGTCGAATACCTTGGGATGCTCCCCCATGGCTTGGGACAGGGTCTTGCCGCCCTCGATGCTTTCAATCAGGCTGGCGATGACTTCACGGAAACGGGGCGTCTCCAGGCTGTCGCGCAGGTCGGTGAGGCTTTCAATGATGGGAACGCCGGCCCGGGTCAGTTGATCCAGGTGGAAACAGAAATTGATCAATTCCCGGCGAGGAACCGCGCCGCCACTCAGGAGCCCGCCCTGTTTTACCGGGTCTCCGGTAATCATGTCCAGTTCCAGGCGCTTGAGGCGCATTTCCAGATCCACCGGATTGATGGCGTCGAGACGGCCGAACACCATACGTCCCGAGACATCCATGGCTTTGTAGGAATAGAGCGCCATGACGATCAGGTCTACATCCGGTCGGTGAGGTCGATGACCCGGGCCACCTCCTCGAGGGAAGTGGAGCCGTCCACCACACGGCGCAATCCGTCTTCGGACAAGGGACGGAAACCCCGGGCGATGGCCGTCTTGCGGATTTCCCGGGCGGTGGCGCGGCGGGCAATGAGTTCGTCCAACTCGGAGTCCATGCGCAGGAGCTCCATGATGGCGATACGGCCCTTGTAGCCTTGGAACTCGCAGATTTCGCAGCCGGTGGCCCGGTAGAGGATGGGCGGCCGCTGCGGGTCCGCCTTCAGCAAACGGGCCTCATGGGGTTCGGCGGGGTAGGCCTTGCGGCACTGGGGACAGAGCTTGCGCACCAATCGCTGGGCCACTACCCCGATGATGTTGCCGGCCATGATGTCAGGCAGGATGCCGATGTCGGACAGGCGGGGAATCGCGCCGATGGCAGAGTTGGTGTGCAGGGTGGTGTACACCTGATGGCCGGTCATGGCGGCGCGGAAAGCCATTTCCGCGGTTTCGGCGTCCCGTACTTCGCCCACCAGGATCACGTCCGGATCCTGGCGCATCATGGAGCGGATGCCGTTGGCGAAATCCAGTTTGGCGGATTCGGCGATGGAGGTCTGCCGGATCATGGCCATGGGGTATTCCACCGGGTCTTCCAGGGTCATGATGTTGACCCCTTCCTCGTTGATGTGGTTGAGCACCGAATAGAGGGTGGTGGTCTTGCCGCTGCCGGTGGGGCCGGTGACGAGGATGATGCCTTCGGGTCGGGCGATCATCAGTTGGATTTGTTCGAACTGGTGTTCGTCCAGCCCCAGTTTGTCCAGGGGGACGATGCCTTTTTGCCGGTCGAGGATGCGCAGCACGACGTTTTCGCCGTGGATGGTGGGTTGCGCCGCCACCCGGAAATCCACGGAACGGCCGCTGATGTTGATGGAGATACGGCCATCCTGGGGCGCTCGGGTTTCGGCGATGTTCATGCCCGACATCACCTTGAGCCGCACCGCCATGGCGGCCCAGTAGGATTTATGCAGGGCGCGGATCTGGCGCAGGATGCCGTCCACCCGATAGCGGATGCGGAGGAAGCTGGCTTCCGGCTCGAAGTGGATGTCCGAGGCATCGCGTTTCACCGCGTCGGTGAGCAGGGCATCCACCAACCGGACCACCGGCTGGCTGTATTCGTCCATGGAGGCGGCCAGGGAGCGGTAATCGATCTCGCCGGTTTCAATCTCGTGGAGGATGCCGTCGATGGACAGCTCATGGCCATAGTATTGGTCGATGGCCCGGGAGATTTCCTGTTCGCCGGCCAGCAGCGCCTCTATCTTCAGGTCGTGGGCAACCAGGCCCCGCAATTTATCCAGGGCGACAATATCGTTGGGGTCGGCCGTGGCGATGGTGAGCTTTTGCTGGCCCCCGTCGTAGTCCAGGGGCAGGATGCTGTGGCGCTTGGCCAGTTCCCGTGGCACCAAGCGGAGGGCGGCGGAGTCCACGATGGCGTGGGACAGGTCCACCGACATCTGACCAAGGGATTCCCCCAGGGCATCCCGCAGGGTGGCTTCGGATACGAAACCCAGGCTGACCAGCAGTTTGCCCACTGGCTGGTTGGATTTCATCTGCTCCAACAGCGCAATGCGCAATTGGTCCTCGCTGATGACCCCCTGGGTGATCAGAATTTGCCCAATGGGGCGGCGGTGGGCGCTATGGCCGTTCTCGACTGTATTCATTCGGCCTTCATTATGCTGAATTGCACAGCTGCCACAACCTCAAAGTTGCAATTTCTTTATTCTTTCGTTGACCTGTACCGGATCGAATCCAGCAGGATGCTTTTGTGCGGCAGCCACGGCCTGGGTGTAGTAACCGGCGGCAAGCTTGGTTTGATGCAGCCGATCCAGGCTGACTGCCAGGTTGAACAGATAGTCGGGGTTTTCCGGATCGCCGGACATGGCGCGGAAATATGCCTGTTGGGCGTCCGCCCAGCGGTTTTGCCGGGCGTAGAGGTTGCCCAGGGCGAAATGCAAGTGGGCGGCATCCGGCTGTTCGGCCAAGGCCAGCTTGAGGCGGCTTTCGGCCTGAACCGGATCGGAGGTGTCGCGTAGGCCGGCGAGAGAGGCCTGGGCCAGGCTGTTGCGCGGGTCCACTTCCAGGGCTTTCTGGAAATAGGCTTCGGCCAAGTCGCTACGTCCGCTCCGCATCAGGGTCATGGCCATGCCGTTCAAGGCGTCCACACTGTTGGGGTCGTTTTTCAGGGCCGCTTCATAGGCGCTGCGGGCGGTAGGCAGGTCACCCCGCTGGAAGGCCTCATAGCCATTGTCGAGGGAAGGATCAACCCGCATTTTGGATGTGGTGATTTTGACAGGAGTGCTTGCCTGGGGAGTGCTTGGGGAAGCAGCAGTGCGGGTTGGTTGTGCCTTGACTTGAGGCTTGCTTTCTTCCTCGTCTTCATCCTTTTTTGAGGCGGCGGTCGTGGTCTGTGGGGCAGGAGTTGTGGCTTGCACATCGCTGGGCTGGGGTGCTGGGGGCGGTGGCTGCATAACCGGTACTGAAATCGGCGCTACTGGCTTGATCTGTGGCGGCGTGCCGGGAGCCATGAGGGCCAATCCGGATTTTGGCTGCAGTTGCAACCAAAGATAGATACCGAGGCTGCCAAACGAAAGAACGACAAACAATCCAAGGCCGATCAGAAAGTTCTTCCTGGGGCGCGCTGAAGGCTGCTTGGCATCGAATAGATTGTGGGCGGCAGCCTGTTCCAGAGTTTTGCCATTGTTCCCGCTGGTTTTCTTGGGATGTTGCGGGAGTTCGGTCGTCTGCACCGGTGGGGCATCCATGCCGCGGCCCAAACCTGCCAGAGGAATTTCATTCTCTGGTTCCATGGACAGGGAAAAGCGATTCGTTGGCGATGGTTCGGCAACTGTAGCGGCGCGGTCATCCAAGTTGATGAATTCGGTGTCCAGCGCATCAAGGTTGCCAGGCAGTTCCGGAAGCTCTGAATGCCTGGCCGTCACTGGATTCATGCCGCCCAACTGAGTCAGTGATGGAAGAGGGGGCGACGTGTCCACCGACAACATCGCACCACTGTCTTCCGCTGTCGATTCAGGCAAGGGCGTCAATTCCAAGGAAGGGAACGCCTCCTGTCCGACGGAGGCGTGTTGGTCACTCGCTTGGCGCTTAGCTTCCTCGGCCTTTTTCAAGGCCTCCATCAGGAGGCTCATTTTTCTTGACTCCCCGACGGTTGCAAGGCGGCTTCACGGGTATCGGGGCGATTGAAAAAATCTCTGTCGGGCAGTTGGTTGCGCAAGTGGCGATAGTCGCCATTGACGCTGGCTTCCTTGATGACGATGGGGCGCAGGAAGATGACCAATTCCGTCTTGGTGCGGGTATCGTCCCGTTGTTGGAAGAAATTCCCGATGCCGGGCAACTTCCCTAGGCCGGGTACCGCTGCATCGGTGTTGTTTTGCACGTCTTCCATGAGGCCGCCCATCACGGCAATGTTGCCGTTGTCAATGCGGATCACGGATTCCATTTCCCGGGTGCGGATCACGGGAATGCTGCTGGTGATGCCGGCGGCCTTCAGGGCTGGGTTGGGGTCCGCCACAGTGCCGATGATGCGGGAGATGCTGGGTCGGATGTTGAGCAGTACGGATTCCTGCTCGCCGATTTGCGGGGTGACGTTCATCACGAAACCGACGGGTACTGATTTCAGGTCTGTGGTGTAGGTCGTGGTGCTGGTGGTCTGGTTGGTGGTGGTATCGGCCTTGATGGTGAAATACACGCTGTTGTCCACAACCTTGAGCACGGCGGTCTGGTTATTCAGCACCGATAGCTTGGGGCTGGAGAGGACGCGGACAGTGCCGAAGCTTTCCAGCAACTTGACCGTGCCGGAGATATTGCCGAACCGGGAGTCGTTGTTGGTATAGGTGAGCTCAAGCAGGCTGGAGGCCGGGGCGGCAAGATTGCCGGTGGGGTTCTGTTTGATCTGGAAGCCGGCGCGGCCCAAGGCCAAGGCCGCCCAGTTGATGCCCTGCTGATAGTTGTCGGACAACTGGACTTCGGCAATGGTGGCTTCGATCAGCACCTGGCGGCGGGCGGCGTTCATCACGTTGTCGATGAACTCCTGAATTTTTTCATGCTGCCTTGAGGTGGCGCGGACGTTCACGATCCCGGACTCGGCGTTGACGATGACGGATGCTGCCTCCCTGAACGTGGTGCGCTTGACCACGGTGGAGCCCTCTTGTTGAATCACGCCATTCACCGGTGCGGGGTTTTGACCGCCGCGCCCCGAGCCGTTACCTGCCGTCGGCTGCGCGCCGACAGCGCTTTGCTGGTCAGAACGTTCTATGACCGTTTCGCTTGAGCCTTCGGGAAGGATTTTGTCAGTCTCGCGCAGGATGTCCTTGATGTTTTTTTCCAGGGTTTCCCAGAAGTGGTTCTGTGCTTTGTTTTCAATCTTGGTCAGGGAATTATTGCCGCCGCCGGACGCGCCCCCGGAAGCCCCCCCTGTTGTTGCACCCGCGCCGGCCGAGGCGATCTGGGTCGTGACGGTAACGGTGCCGCTGGTATCCCGCGTCATGTTCACGTAGTCGACCCGATAGGTACGCAGGAAGGGCGTGTCGGGCATGACGCTAAGGTTGGGACCATCCAATTCCCAACGCATATCCACTTGTTTGGATATCCGGGTGAGGAGTTGTTGGAGGGTTTGGTCAATGGCATTCAAGGTGACGGTGCCATTGATACCGGGATGGATGTCGATATTCAGCTTTGCGTCCCGCGCCAAGGCGAAGAGTAGCTCCTGGGCCTTGATGTTGTTAACGACAACGCTATAGGTTTCCGTCTTTGAAGCCGTCTTGGGTTTGGGCAAGGTCAGCGCGCTTTGAACGGGTGTCGGGATGCCAGCGTTGTCTGTGGGCGGGGCGGACTCGGTTGTGAGATGTCCGTTGGCCGGAGACTTAATGCCCGTACTTGCGCATCCAGTAACGATAAGCGCTGAGAGACTTGCAGCAATGACGCGAAAGATCGGTCGATGCACGGGCTATTACCTCAAATATTGGATGGTTTTATGTTGAACCTATCATAGCATGTGAATAATCTTACACAACCCCATGAATTATTTGAATATTAGCTTTTGTTGTATTCCTGGTTAATCAACGTAACTGATTGATTGGGCGAATAAAAGGTTTTTTATCGCGGATATCGGCAGGAAGGCCTTGAATGGCAGCACGTGCTTCCTGGGGGCTGGCATAGTCCCCGTAGATGACGCCGTAACGCATCCTGCCGCTGAGGTCGGATAAATAGGCCCTCGTTTGTTCCATGTCCACGCCGGCGGCTTTTGCTTTGCGTAGAAACTGCTCGGCTTGCTCGGCCCGATTGGCTTCCACGGCAAAAAGCTGAACGAACCAGCGGTTTCCCGGCGCGGCGGCGATCCAATCCTTGCCCGATTTCAGGCTGGTATCGAGCAAGGAAGCAGGAGCGGCGGGAGTCTCTGGTATTGGCGGGGCAGGTGTCGTGGCAACTGGCGAACTGTTGGTCGCCGCTGGGGGAGGAGGCGGGAGTCCGGTGGGCGGGGGGGGCGTTGTTGGGGTTGGACTAACGGGCTGCGCGGGGGGCGGAGTCACCGCCGCTGGCGGTTGGGCGATGGGGGGCGCTGTGCGGGTTGCCATGAAATAGCTGGCCCCGATCAATGTGATCGCCAGTGCCGCGGCTGCCGCCCATCGGGGTTGCCCAGGCTTCTTGGGGCCGGGATGTGTGGCGGAACTGAATTCGCAATCGCGGATAGCAGCCCTCACGTGTTTTGTGGTGATCTGGTGGGTGTTGTCCGAGTATGCCGCCAGCAAGGTTTTGTCGGCCAGGATGTTGATGCGGCGGGTGAGTCCCAAGGAGGCTTCGGAAATGAGTTTCGTCGCCTGGGGGCTGAAGACGTTGGGACCCTTGTAGCCAGCCGTGCGCAACCTGAATTCGAGGTACTCGGCGACGTCATCTCGGACCAGCGGCTCCAGTTGGAAATTGTGGGTGATACGTTCCTTGAGTTGGCGCATGTCAGCGCGGGCCAGGATATCGTTCAGTTCGGGTTGTCCGAACAACACCAGTTGCAGCAGCTTATGGCGGTTGGATTCAAGGTTGGACAGTAACCGGATTTCCTCAAGGGTGCCGGCAGGCATGGCGTGGGCTTCGTCCACCAGGACCACGACACGGCGCCCTTGGCCATAAAGCGCGATGAGATGTTCCTGGAGAGCGCGAATTACCGCGCTGGAGCGGAGATTCTCCGGTAGCTTGAGATTGAGTTCGTCGGCGATGGCATAGAGTATGTCGTCCCGGGACAGGGACGGATTGGCCAGGTACACAATGGCGACGGTATTGGGCAGGCGCTCCATCAAGACCCGGCACAGCATGGTCTTGCCGCTTCCCACTTCGCCGCTGACCTTGACGATGCCTTCGTCGTGAGTCACGGCATAAAGCAGCGCATCCAGCGTGGCGCCACGATTCGCCCCGGAGAAGAAAAAATCCGTGTGGGGCGTGATACGGAAAGGGATTTCGCTCAGGCCGAAGTGGTCAAGGTACATTAGGTTCGGGATCAGTGTTGTTTGGCCTGCGGCTTATTGCGGGCCAGGGTTTCAATGCGGTTATAGAGCGTCGTGCGGTTGATGCCGAGCAGGCGCGCAGCCTGGGTGATGTTCCCTTTGGCCAGTTGCTGGGCGGCGTCCACATAGGCTTGTTCCCAGCGGCGCAGGGTTTCGTCCAGGTCGACGCCCCCCCGGGTTTGCAGTTCATGTAATGCGATGTCGAACCAGTTGGCACCGTCTAGGGATTCCGTCGGCGAAGACTGTTCATCGAATTCATCGGCCAGGACATCGGGTTCCACCTGCATGCCGGGGTACTTGGCTGTGAGGCGGATGACGATGTTGCGCAGTTCTCTCACATTGCCGGGGAAGGGATATTCAAGCCAAGCCTGTTCGGCCCCTGGGGACAGGCGGAAAGCGGGGCGGCCGGAGGTCTGTGCGTATTGCCGACGGAAGTGCTCGAGCAGTAAAAGCCTGTCGCTGCCCATCTCCCTCAGGGGCGGGACGCTGACGGTAAAAACCGAAAGGCGGTGATACAGGTCGCCGCGGAATCGGCCCTCCCGTACTTCCTTGCGCAAATCCCTGTTGGTGGCAGCGATGACTCGGGCACGGCTGCGGCGGGTTTGGGTTTCCCCCACCCGTTGGAATTCTCCGTTTTCCAGGACGCGCAGCAATTTGGCTTGTAGCTCCAAAGGAAGCTCCCCGATCTCATCAAGGAACAGTGTGCCATCGCCAGCATCCTCGAAATACCCGGATTTGTTGCCTGTTGCCCCTGTAAATGCGCCTTTTGCATAGCCAAACAGGGTGGGTTCCACAAGAGAGGGAGAGATCGCTGCGCAATTAAGGGCGAAATAGGGCTTATTCCTGCGTTCCGAGTGGAGGTGAAGGCAGCAACTGGCTGCGATTTCCTTGCCGCTGCCCGACTCCCCTTCGATCAGGATAGGGAAAGGGGAGTCGGCATACTGCTGCAATTGCAGGCGGAGTTTTTGGATCGGCGGACTATTGCCCAGCAGTTTGCAGTCGGTGGATTCGGCTTGGGCGGCATCGGTCAGGCGGAAGCTAAGGGCATCCAGGAGCACCCGCTTGATGTGGTCCGGGTCGGCCGGTTTGGCGACGAAATCCGTCGCCCCCAGGGCGCGGGCATGGCGTGCATTGCTTTCGTCGTTCTGGCCTGAGAGCACCACGATACGGATGTCCGGGTCGTGGGCGAGTAATTCCCTGATCAGAGCAAAGCCCTCGTCGGGGCGATGGGGAAGCGGAGGGAGTCCCAAGTCGATCAAGGCAAGCCCTGGGGCCTGCTGGGCCTGTCTGACAAGGGCGATGGCAGATGGTCGGGAATCTGCCGTGATGACTTCAAAATCCCCTTGCAGAATGAAAGACAGGGTCTCGGCGATCAAGGGATCGTCGTCCACGATCAACAGGAAGGGTTTTGCTTTTTGGGGAGGTATGGTGCTCATGACGGCACGATCATAGCCTAAGCTGGCAGCCGCGGTTTAAGCGCGTTCCATCTGCTAGAATCTCCCGGTTTTCGCCCCTGGAAATCATTCACTCGTGTCTGCGGAACCGCTGGTCAAAATCAGCAATCTCAACTTCACCTATGACCGTCGCCCTGTCCTCACCGGGATCAATATGGAGATCCACCGTGGGCAGGTTGTGGCCATCATGGGCTCGAGCGGTTGTGGGAAAACCACGACCATGCGCCTCATCGGCGGACAGCTCAAGCCGACTTCCGGCTCCGTTTCCATCGGCGGCCAGGTTGTGCACGAACTGGATGACGAAGGGCTCTATGCCTTGCGGCGGCGGATGGGGATGTTGTTCCAGTTCGGGGCCTTGTTCACCGATATGTCGGTTTACGACAACGTGGCCTTCCAGATGCGGGAGCATACCGGGTTGCCCGATGAGCTGATTCACGACCTGGTGTTGATGAAGCTCCACGCTGTGGGTTTGCGCGGCGTCCATCATCTGATGCCGTCGGAGTTGTCGGGGGGCATGGCACGTCGCGTGGCCCTGGCCAGGGCGATCGCCTTAGACCCGATGCTGATGATGTACGACGAACCCTTTGCCGGGTTGGACCCCATTTCCCTGTCCGTTGTCGGGCAGTTGATCCGCACACTCAACGATGCCCTTGGCGCATGTTCCATCGTGGTGACCCACGATGTGCAGGAATCGCTGAAGATCGTTGACTACGTGTATTTCGTTTCGGAAGGCAAGATCGTTGCCGAAGGGACCGCGGACGAAATTCGTAAATCCACGGCGCCCTACGTCCATCAGTTCATTTGGGGCGAAGCTGACGGCCCCGTGCCGTTCCATTATCCTGCGCCGCCCTATGGCGACGCGATGCTGCAAGAGGTATCCCGTGCTCGATAGCATTCTCGGGTCCATTCGTGGGCTGGGTCGCCGTGTGACCGACAGGATTTGGCGCCTGGGTTTCGCCAGCCGTTTCTTCATTGCTATTTTCCTGCATTCGGGAACCGCGCTGCGGCGCTTCAGCTTGACCATCCGCGAGATTTACTTCACCGGCGTGCTGTCTTTGATCATCATCCTGGTTTCCGGCCTGTTCGTCGGTATGGTGCTGGGTTTGCAGGGATATGACACACTCCAGCGCTACGGTTCTTCCGAAGCACTGGGTATCCTGGTCGCCCTTTCCCTGGTGCGTGAACTCGGCCCCGTGGTGGCAGCTCTGTTGTTCGCCAGCCGCGCCGGCTCGGCTATCACCGCGGAAATAGGCCTGATGAAAGCGACCGAGCAGCTCTCCGCTATGGAGATGATGGCGGTTAATCCCATCGCCCGGGTGGTGGCGCCCCGTTTCTGGGCCGGCGTGATTTCCATGCCGCTGCTGGCGGCCCTATTCTCCGCCTTGGGTGTATTCGGCGGTTATCTGGTGGGCGTGCAATTGATCGGGGTGGACGAAGGCTCCTTCTGGTCGCAGATGCAGGCCTCCGTGGATTTTCGCCAGGACATCGTGAACGGTGTCATCAAGAGTTTCGTCTTTGGCGTGATTGTGAGCTGGATCGCCGTCTTTGAAGGTTATGATGCCGATCCCACCGCCGAAGGCGTTTCTGGTGCCACCACGCGCACTGTCGTGACGTCTTCGCTGGCCATTCTGGCCGCTGACTTTGTTCTTACTGCCTTCATGTTCCGGGGGATTTAAATGAATCGTGCCATGCTTGACCTCTGGGTCGGTTTTTTTGTTGCTATCGGTCTGGTCGCGCTGGGTTTCCTTGCCATGAAGGTGGGCAATCTGAGCGGCGCCAGCAGCGGCGAGACCTATGCGCTCTATGCCAAGTTCGACAATATCGGCGGCCTCAAGCCCCGCGGTGCCGTCAAGAGCGCCGGCGTGGTGGTCGGGCGTGTAGCGGACATCAAGTTCGATCCCGAGAACTATGTCGCGCAGGTCACCATGCAGATTGATGCCCGGTATAAATTTCCCCGAGACACATTTGCTACTATTAACACCTCAGGGTTGCTGGGCGAGCAGTACGTTGGTTTTGAAGTGGGTGGCGACACCGAAATGCTCAAGACCGGCGACACGATCAAGAAGACCCAGTCTGCCGTAGTGTTGGAAAAGCTCATCAGCCAGTTCATGTTCAACAAGGCTGCCGAGCCTTCCGCTGCCAAATAAGTGGCACTATCCAGCCGGATTCGTCGATAAAGGTGACATTGTGATTTCATCCCAGTTCAAACGTCTGTGTTTCGTGGTTTCCCTGGTGGGGGCTTCCGGCCTGTTGGGCGGTTGCGCGACTTCGGGTAACCCCAAGGATCCGGTTGAGGGATTCAATCGCGCCATGTTCGCCTTCAATGAAGGGCTGGATAAAACCATCGTCAAGCCGGTGGCCCAGGGCTACGATGCCGCCGTGCCGGTGCCGGCGAAGACTGGGGTGTCCAATTTCTTCGGCAATATCGCCGACGTATTCATTGGTGTGAACAATCTGTTGCAGGGTAAGGTGCCCGATGCCGCCAGCGACTTCGGCCGGGTGGCGGTGAACAGCACCATCGGTGTCCTGGGGTTGATTGACTGGGCCAGCGACATGGGATTGGAAAAGCATGACGAAGATTTCGGCCAAACCTTCGGTCGTTGGGGTGCCGGTAGCGGCGCCTATCTGGTGATTCCCGTCTTCGGTCCCCGCGATGTCCGCGATACGGTCGGCCTGGCGGCGGATCTGGCTGTGGAACCCGTGGGCCAGATGCACAACGTGGCGGCCCGCAATACCTTGATCATTACCCGCCTGATCAGTGATCGTGCGGCATTGCTGCCTGCCGACAAGGTGATCGAGGAAGCGGCGCTGGATAAGTATTCCTACATCCGGGATGCCTACCTGCAGCGCCGCCGCAGCCTCGTCTATGATGGCGCCCCTCCCCGCAACAATGCGGATGAGTGACCATCCCCCGAGTCTTCACGAAAGCTAGAAAAATGAAAAAGCTGTTTGCATTTCTTGCCCTCTGTTTCATTGCCGGGGTTGTGCCCGTGGCGATGGCGGATGAGCAGGCCCCCGACACCTTGGTCAAGAATGTTTCCAATGAAGTCTTGGATATCCTGCGTAAGGACAAGGATATCCAAGGGGGCAACACCAAGAAAGCCATGGAACTGGTGGAAGTCAAAGTGCTTCCCCATTTCAACTTTCAGCGCATGACCGCCCAGGCCGTGGGCAAGGACTGGCGTCAGGCCACCCCCGTGCAGCAAAAGGCCTTGTCCGATGAGTTCCGGACCTTGCTGGTGCGCACCTATTCCAATGCCCTGACGGCTTACAAGAATCAGACTATCGACTTCAAACCCCTGAAGATGGCGCCCGCAGATACCGAAGTGACGGTGCGTACCGAGATCAAGCAGGCGGGTGCCAAGCCGATCGGCATCAACTACGAACTCGAGAAAAACGGCGCCGGCTGGAAGGTGTACGACGTGGTGATTGCTGACGTGAGCATGGTCACCAGCTATCGCGATCAATTCCGCCAGGAGATCGCCAACAGTGGCGTGGACGGCTTGATCAAGTCCTTGCAGGCCAAAAACAAAGCTCCCGAAACGCCCGCTAAGAAATGATCAAGGAAGCTGGCGATCAGGCCTTGGTAGATGGGGCCATGAATCTCAATACCGCCGCCGAGTTGTTATCCGGAGGCAATGCCGCCATCGGTCGGGCTGCCCGTGTCTTCGATATGTCCGCCGTGACCGAGGTGGATTCGTCGGGTCTGGCGGTGGTTTTCGCTTGGGTGCGTACCGCCAAGCGTAATGGCCTGTCCATCCGTTTGGCCAACCCGCCCCAGGGTCTGCTGAGCATGGCGGATGTTTACGGCGTCAGCGGGATGCTTCCCCTCAACTGATATCGCCCCCTTTTCCCTCGCTTTTCCCTGAAAACATGATCCCGGCGATATCCATCCGCCAGGTCACCAAACGTTATGGTGACTTGCAAGCTCTGGCCGGTGTGGATCTGGAAATCAACCAAGGCGAGTTTTTCGGTTTGTTGGGCCCCAATGGCGCGGGCAAGACCACGCTGATTTCAGCCTTGGCCGGATTGGTTCGGCCCGATGGCGGTAGCTTGGAAGTGATGGGTCACGACGTCCATAAGGACTACCGGGCCGCCCGTCGCCTGCTGGGGGTAGTGCCCCAGGAACTGGTGTTCGATCCCTTTTTCACCGTGCGCGAGGTCCTGCGCTTCCAGGCGGGGTATTTCGGCATTCGCCGCTGCGACGACTGGATTGACGAGATTCTTGCCAACCTGGACCTCACCGCCAAAGCGGATTCCGGCATGCGCTCCCTCTCCGGTGGCATGAAGCGCCGGGTGCTGGTGGCCCAGGCCCTGGTACATCGCCCTCCCGTCATTGTGCTGGACGAGCCCACGGCGGGGGTGGATGTGGAACTGCGCCAGACCCTCTGGCAATTCATCCGGCGTCTCAACGAGGAAGGCAACACCATCGTTTTGACTACCCATTATCTGGAGGAAGCCGAGGCCCTGTGCGGGCGCATCGCCATGCTCAAGGGCGGTCGGGTGGTTTCCCTCGATAGCACCGAGAACCTGTTGCGCAAATTCTCCGCCCAGGCCTTGCGCCTGCGCCTGGGCGAAGGCCCCGGTTTGCCGGAGGCCCTGGCCCAGGTGTCGGTGCAGAAAGACAAGTATTGGTCCATCCCTTTCCAGACGTACGGCCAGATCGAGTCCCTCCTGGCCCAGGTGAGAATGGCGGGCTGCGTGATTGAAGACATGGCCGTGAATCAGCCTGATTTGGAAGAGGTTTTCGTTCGGGTGATGCAGCAGGCCCGGGAGGGAGGCGCATCATGACCAGTTTCCTGACCCTGTTGCGCAAGGAAATCCTGCGTTTCTGGAAAGTGGGTTTCCAGACGGTGGCTGCGCCGGTGCTCACCGCCATGTTGTACCTGTTGATCTTTTCCCATGTGCTGGAAGACCATGTCCGGGTCTACGACACCTTGCCCTATGCCTCTTTCCTGGTGCCCGGGCTGGTGATGATGTCGGTGTTGCAAAATGCCTTCGCCAATTCGTCCTCTTCCCTGATCCAGGCCAAGGTCATGGGTAGCATTGTTTTCATCCTGCTGCCGCCGATCTCCCCGTTTTCGCTGTTCAGCGCTTATATCCTCTCCTCCACCGTGCGCGGATTCGCTGTCGGGGTGGGCGTGCTGGCCGTGACCATGTTTTTCACCCCCCTCGGGTTTACCCATCCTGCCTGGATCCTTGTTTTCATCCTGCTGGGCGGCGCCATGATGGGGGCCTTGGGCATACTGGCCGGTCTCTGGGCGGATAAGTTCGACCAATTGGCGGCCTTCCAGAACTTCATCATCATGCCCCTGACCTTCCTGTCCGGGGTGTTCTATTCCATCCACTCGCTGCCTGCCTTCTGGCAGGGGGTGTCCCATTACAATCCCGTCTTCTACATGATCGACGGCTTCCGCTACGGCTTCTTCGGCGTGTCCGATGTGTCTCCCTGGCAGAGCCTGGCGGTCGTGTCCGTCTGTTTCCTATTCGTCGCCGCTTTTGCCCTCTCCCTGCTCAAGCGCGGCTACAAGCTGAGAGCCTGACCATGCTGGAACCGCAACAGATCGAAACCTGGATCACCGAAGGCATGCCCTGCCTGTTTGCCCATGTGGAAGGGGATGGCGCCCACTTCGAGGCCGTCATCGTCAGCACCGAATTCGCCGGGTTGAACCGGGTCAAACGCCAGCAGCGGGTGTTCGATACCGTGCGCGAGCACCTGGCTTCCGGCGTTCTCCATGCCTTGTCCATGAAGACCCTGACCCCCGAGGAATGGGAAGCCAGCCGTGGATAAGCTCCTGATCGAGGGGGGCGTCGCTCTCAAGGGCGAGATCGCCATTTCCGGCGCCAAGAACGCCGCGCTGCCCCTGCTTTGTGCCGCCCTGCTGACCCGTGGGCCGGTGACCTTCAGCAACGTGCCCGACCTGAACGACGTGGGCACCATGCTCAAATTGCTTCAGCAGATGGGCGTCAAGGTGGAACAACAGGGCAGTACCGTCACCCTGGATGCCGGCGGTCTGGACAATCCCGTGGCGCCCTACGAGATGGTCAAGACCATGCGTGCCTCCATTCTCGTGCTTGGCCCCTTGGCGGCCCGCTGTGGCGAGGCCCGGGTGTCCCTGCCCGGTGGCTGCGCCATCGGCGCCCGGCCGGTGGACCAGCACATCAAGGGATTGCAGGCCATGGGGGCTGAAATCACCGTGGAGCAGGGCTATGTCCAGGCCAAGGTAGCCCGTCTCAAGGGCGCCCGGCTGTTCACCGACATGGTGACCGTGACCGGCACCGAAAACCTGATGATGGCAGCCTGCTTGGCCGAGGGCGAGACCGTGATCGAGAACGCTGCCCGGGAGCCCGAGGTGGTGGACCTGGCCAACTGCCTGGTGGCCATGGGCGCCCGTATTTCAGGCGCCGGCACCGACGTGATCCGCATTCAGGGCGTGACCGCCCTGCACGGCGCCAGCCACCGCATCATGCCGGACCGCATCGAGACCGGCACCTATCTTTGTGCCGCCGCCGCCACTGGCGGCGATATCCGCCTGACGGGCACCTCCGCCGCCTATCTGGATTCGGTAGTGGACAAACTGATGGATGCGGGCTGTGAAGTGAACTTCTGCCGCGACAGTATCCAGTTGAAAGCACCCCCGCGGCTCAACGCAGTGTCCATCCGTACGGCCCCCTATCCCGCCTTTCCCACCGACATGCAGGCCCAGTTCATGGCCATTAACTGCTTCGCCAGCGGTACCGCGGTGATCCGGGAGACCATTTTCGAAAACCGTTTCATGCATGCGGTGGAGTTGATCCGCCTTGGTGCTGACATCAAGATCGACGGCAATACCGCCGTGGTCACCGGTGCTGAAAGCCTGAGCGGCGCGACGGTGATGGCTACCGACCTGCGGGCGTCCGCCAGTCTGGTGGTCGCTGGCTTGGCTGCCAAGGGTGAGACCCTGATCGAGCGGATCTACCACCTGGACCGGGGTTACGAACACTTGGAGCAAAAGCTGGCCGCCCTCGGCGCCCGGGTACGGCGCGTCAGCTAGGATCTTGCAGGCGGCCAATGGCCGCCCTCTCCGACGACAGGGGCGGGCAGCCCTTTCCGGCTAGAATTCCAACCTTTCCCCGATTGAATGGAGTCCCCTGTGGACGGCATCACCATTGCGCTCTCCAAGGGCCGCATTTTTGAAGAAACCTTGCCGCTGTTGGCGGCGGCCGGCATCGTGCCCAGCGAGAACCCGGAAAGTTCCCGCAAGCTCATCATCGGCACCAACCGGCCCGAGGTGAGGGTGGTCATCGTGCGGGCGTCCGACGTGCCCACCTATGTCCAATACGGCGCTGCCGACCTGGGCATTGCCGGCAAGGATGTCTTGATCGAACATGGCGGCGCCGGCCTCTACCAACCCCTGGACCTGAATATCGCCAAGTGCCGCATGTGCGTCGCCGCCCCCGCGGGCTTCGATTACGCAGCCGCTGTGCGCCCCGGCGCCCGCCTGCGTATCGCCACCAAGTACATCAACACCGCCAAGGAACACTTCGCCGCCAAGGGGGTGCATGTGGACCTCATCAAGCTCTACGGCTCCATGGAGTTGGCGCCCCTGGCCGGCCTGTCGGAAGTGATTGTGGACCTGGTGTCCAGCGGCGCCACCCTCAAAGCCAACCATCTGGTGGAGGTGGAGGAAATCATGGACATCTCTTCTCGCCTGGTGGTCAATCAGGCGGCCCTCAAGGTCAAGCACGGGCTGTTGCAACCGGTGATCGAAGCCTTTGCCGGAGCGATCCGATGAGCCTGTTCATCCGCCGCATGAGCACCCGGGAGCCGGAGTTCCTGTCTGCCCTGGACCAGTTGCTGGCCTTTGACGACTCTACTGACGAAGCCATCGAGAAATCCGTGGCGGAGATCATCGCCAATGTGCGTCGCCTGGGCGACGCCGCCGTGCTGGACTACACCCGCCGTTTCGACGGTCGGGAAGTGGCCGCCATGGTGGAGCTGGAGCTGCCAAAGGACGAATTGGCTGCGGCTTTTGCCGGTTTGCCCGATGACCAGAAGCAGGCCTTGCAAACCGCCGCAGAACGGGTGCGCGGTTACCACGAGCGGCAAAAGGCCGAATCCTGGGAGTACACCGAGGTCGACGGTACCCGCCTCGGCCAGAAAGTGACGCCCCTGGATCGTGTCGGTCTCTACGTCCCTGGCGGTAAGGCGGCCTATCCCTCCTCCGTTTTGATGAATGCCTTGCCCGCCAAGGTTGCCGGCGTGGGGGAGCTCATCATGGTGACGCCGACCCCTCGGGGCGAAAAGAATGCCCTGGTGCTGGCGGCGGCCCATCTGGCGGGAGTGGACCGCGTGTTCACCCTGGGTGGTGCCCAAGCGGTGGCTGCCCTGGCCTACGGCACCCAGACCATTCCCCAGGTGGACAAGATTGTCGGCCCCGGGAACGCTTATGTGGCCAGCGCCAAGCGCCGGGTGTTTGGGGTGGTGGGCATCGACATGGTGGCCGGTCCATCGGAAGTGCTGGTGATCGCCGACGGCAGTACCGACCCGGACTGGGTGGCCATGGATTTATTCGCCCAGGCGGAGCACGATGAATTGGCCCAGTCCATCCTGCTCTGCCCGGATGAGGCCTATATCGAGCGGGTGATCGCCAGCATCGAGAAGCTACTGCCCACCATGCCGCGCAAGGACACCATCGCGGCGTCCCTGTCCGGCCGGGGGGCGTTAATCCACGTGACCGATCTCAACGAAGCCTGCGCCGTGGCTAATCGCATCGCGCCGGAACACTTGGAACTGTCGGTCAAGGATGCCCAAGCGCTGGTGTCCCGGATTCGCCATGCCGGAGCCATTTTCATCGGCCCCTATGCGTCGGAGTCCCTGGGCGATTACTGCGCCGGCCCCAACCACGTGTTGCCCACCTCCCGCAGCGCCCGTTTCTCCAGCCCCCTGGGGGTGTACGATTTCCAGAAACGTTCCAGCCTGATCGACGTTTCGGCTGCTGGCGCCCGGAATCTGGGACCGACGGCGTCCACCCTGGCCCACGGCGAAGGGCTGACCGCCCATGCCCGGGCGGCTGAGTTACGCTACGAGTAACGCAACTCAGCCGCTCCGCGGCGAATAGCGTTTACCTTCCCCCCACCCCCTTCCCGCGGAAGGGGGCGACTGGTCAGTCGCCTGAGGCGAAATTAAGCGAGGATTTCCTTGAGTCCTGCCACCAGGGCGGCGCATTGTTCATCCGTACCCACGGTGATGCGCAGGAACTGGTCGATGCGGGGCTTCGCGAAATGGCGCACGATGATGCTGCGCTCCCGCAGTTGCTTGGACAAGGCCGCCGCATCACGTCCGGGGTGTCGGGCGAAGATGAAGTTGGCGGCGGAAGGCAGCACTTCAAAACCCAAATCCCGCATCTGTCCAATCAAGGCTTCCCTGCTGCGCATGACCTGGCGGCGGGTGGCGTCGAAGTGGCCCTTGTCCTGCATGGCCGCCACCGCACCCGCCAGCGCCAGGCGGTCCAAGGGGTAGGAATTGAAGCTGTCCTTGACCCGTTCCAGTCCTTCGATCAATGCCTGATGCCCAAGGGCGAAACCTACCCGCAATCCTGCCAGGGAACGGGATTTGGACAGCGTCTGCACCACCAACACATTGGGATAACGGCCGATCAAACCCGCGGCGGTGGGCAGCGCTTCGCCACCGAAGTCCACGTAGGCTTCATCGATCACCACCACCGAATCCGGATTGGCGGCGACGATACGTTCCACCTCCGCCAAAGGGAGCAGTACGCCGGTGGGGGCGTTGGGATTGGGGAAAATGATGCCGCCGTTGGGGGCTGTGTAATCCGCAGTCCGCAGACGGAAGGCTTCATCCAGGGGCAGGGCCCGGTACTCAATGTCGTAGAGACCGCAATAGACCGGGTAGAAGCTGTAGGTGATGTCCGGGAAAAGGATTGGCCGCTCATGCTTGAGCAGGCCAAGGAAAGCATGGGCCAGCACTTCGTCTGAACCGTTGCCGACAAACACGTTGTCCGCTGCCAGATGGTAAAAGTCGGCGACGGCCTTTTTCAGTTTTTCCCCCGTGGGGTCGGGATAGAGCCGGAGGCTGTCTCCCAGTTCCGCCTGCATTGCGGCAAGCGCCAGGGGAGAGGGGCCGTAGGGATTCTCGTTGGTGTTGAGTTTGACCAAGTTGGTCAGTTTGGGCTGCTCCCCGGGAACATAGGGAGTCAGGGCGTGTACGGTTTTGCTCCAGTAACGGCTCATGGGCATGGGCGGAGAAGGGAATTGGGTAACGCGCGCCCCCGGCGGAGGACGTGCGTGGACAGGGCAAAATGGTATCATGCAGCCGCTTCCTGTCCTCCCATTCCCAAGCAATTCAACAGCCATGCGGCAAGCCGAAATCTCTCGCAACACCCTCGAAACCCAGATATCCGTCCGCCTCAACCTGGACGGATCGGGCAAGTCCGATCTTGCTTCCGGGGTGGGATTTCTCGACCACATGCTGGACCAAATCGCCCGCCATGGCATGATCGATCTGGAAGTGAAAGCGACTGGCGATCTGCATATCGATGCCCATCATACGGTGGAGGACATCGGCATTACCATGGGCCAGGCGCTGGCCAAGGCGTTGGGCGACAAGAAAGGTCTGTTGCGTTACGGCCATGCCTATGTGCCCCTGGACGAAGCGCTCTCCCGCGTGGTGGTGGACCTCTCCGGCCGCCCCGGCCTGGATTTCAACGTGCCCTTTACCCGGGCTGCCATCGGCGAGTTCGACGTGGACCTGGTGCGGGAATTCTTCCAGGGCCTGGTCAACCACGCCGCCATCACCGTGCATATCGACAACCTGAAGGGGGATAACGCCCACCATCAGGCCGAAACCGTGTTCAAGGCCTTCGGGCGTGCGCTGCGCATGGCCGTTACCGCCGACCCCCGTTCCAGTGGTATTCCCTCCACCAAGGGCACCCTCTAAACACCTTCTTTCAGTCGAGCAAGACCATGAGCACTGTCGCCGTCGTGGATTACGGCATGGGCAACCTGCGTTCCGTGGCCAAAGCCCTGGAGCATGTGGCCAGTGGGGCGGATATCGTCGTAACGGCCGACCCTGCCGTGGTCGCCGCCGCCCATCGCGTGGTGGTGCCTGGGCAGGGCGCCCTGCCGGACTGCATGGCCCAATTGCGGGCCCGCGGCCTAACGGACGCTGTGATCCACGCTGCATCGGAAAAACCCTTTTTGGGCATCTGTGTCGGACTGCAAATGCTTTTCGAGCATGGTGAAGAAGGGGATGTGCCCGGCCTTGGCATTCTGGCCGGAAGGGTGCCCCGCTTCCCCCGGGAAGCCATGAGGGCCATCGATGGCAGCCAGCTCAAGGTGCCCCATATGGGATGGAACGAGGTGCATCAGGCCAAGCCCCATCCGATTTGGAGCGGCATTGCTGACGATTCCCGTTTTTACTTTGTGCACAGTTATTTCGTGGCGCCTGCCGACCCAGCTATCACCTTGGGCACCACTACCTATGGGCTGCCCTTTACCAGTGCGGTGGCCCGGGATAACATCGTTGCCGTCCAGTTCCATCCGGAAAAGAGTGCCCAGTCCGGTTTGCGGCTGCTGAGCAACTTTATGCACTGGAATCCCTGAATTCTTTTCTGCGAACGTTACTTCTATGCTGCTGATACCCGCGATTGACCTCAAGGATGGCCACTGTGTGCGCCTCAAGCAGGGCGATATGGACGATGCCACGGTGTTTTCCGAAGATCCCGGCGCCATGGCCCGCCACTGGATAGATCAGGGCGCGCGACGGTTGCATCTGGTGGACCTGAACGGCGCCTTCGCCGGCAAGCCCAAGAATGCGCCGGCCATCAAGGCCATCCTGAAAGAAGTGGGGGACGAGATCCCTGTCCAGCTGGGTGGCGGCATCCGCGACTTGGACACCATTGAGCGTTGCCTCGACGATGGTATCAGCTACATCATTATCGGCACCGCGGCGGTGAAGAACCCCGGTTTCCTCCACGATGCCTGCACCGCCTTCCCGGGTCACATCATCGTCGGCCTCGACGCCAAGGACGGCAAAGTGGCGGTGGACGGATGGTCCAAGCTCACAGGCCATGATGTCATCGACTTGGCCAAGAAATTCGAGGACTACGGTGTGGAAGGCGTGATCTATACCGACATCGGCCGCGACGGCATGTTGTCCGGGGTGAATATCGACGCCACGGTGAAGCTGGCCCAGGCGCTGCGTATTCCCGTCATTGCCAGCGGCGGCATCGGCAGCCTGGCTGACGTCAAGGCCCTCTGCGCCGTGGCCGACGAGGGCATCACCGGGGCCATCACGGGGCGCGCCATTTATGAAGGCAAGCTGGATTTCGCCAAGGCCCAGGCTGAGGCTGACAAGCTCGGCGGCAAATAGATTCCATGCTGGCAAAACGCATCATCCCCTGCCTCGATGTCAATGCCGGTCGTGTGGTGAAGGGCGTCAATTTCGTCGAGTTGCGGGATGCCGGCGACCCGGTGGAAATCGCCCGCCGCTATGACGAGCAGGGCGCCGACGAAATCACCTTCCTCGACATCACCGCCAGTTCCGATGACCGGGACATCATCCTCCATATCGTCGAAGCCTGCGCCGAGCAGGTATTCATCCCCCTGACGGTGGGTGGCGGTGTCCGCAGTGTCGATGACGTACGCCGACTGCTCAACGCCGGGGCCGACAAGGTCAGCATGAATACGGCGGCCGTCACCAACCCGCAACTGGTGGCCGACGCTTCCGGCAAGGTGGGCAGTCAGTGCATCGTCGTCGCCGTGGATGCCAAGCAGACTTCCCCGGGCAAGTGGGAAGTGTTCACCCACGGCGGGCGCAAGAACACCGGCTTGGATGCCATCGACTGGGCACGCCGTGTGGCCGAACTGGGTGCCGGGGAGATCCTGCTGACCAGCATGGACCGGGACGGCACCAAGATCGGCTTCGACCTGGCCCTGACCCGGGCCGTTTCCGAGGCGGTGGATATTCCCGTGATCGCCTCCGGCGGCGTGGGCAATCTGCAGCATCTGGCCGACGGCGTGACCGAAGGCAAGGCGGATGCAGTGCTGGCCGCCAGCATCTTCCACTATGGTGAATACACCGTGCGCCAAGCCAAGGAATACATGCAACAACGCGGCATCGAGGTCCGTCTCTAATGGGTAAGTGGCTTAATGAGATCAAATGGGACGACCAGGGGCTCGTACCTGTCATTACCCAGGATGCGGCTTCCGGTGAGGTGCTGATGTTCGCCTGGATGAACCGTGAGGCCCTGGAAAAGACCCTGGAAACCAGAGAGGCTGTGTATTGGTCCCGTTCCCGGCGCAAACTCTGGCATAAGGGCGAGGAGTCCGGACACATCCAGAAGGTGGTGGAAATACGTAAGGATTGTGACGACGATGTGGTTTTGCTCAGGGTAGAGCAGCAGGGCGGCATCGCCTGCCACACAGGCCGCCGCAGTTGTTTCTTTACCCGTCTCGATGCCGACCAATGGCAGGCGGTGGATCCCGTCCTCAAAGACCCTGGAGAAATCTACAAATGATCGATATGGAAGTGTTGCACCGTCTCCAGGCTACGTTGTTGGAGCGCAAAGGCGCTGCCCCCGATTCCTCCTATGTGGCGGGGCTTTACGCCAAGGGAACCGATGCCATCTGCAAGAAGGTAGCGGAAGAAGCGGCAGAAACCATCATGGCGGCCAAGGATGCAGACCGCTTGCACCTGGTGCGAGAAACCTGCGACCTTTGGTTCCACAGCATGGTGCTGTTGGCCCACATGGGCATCGGTGTGGACGACGTTCTGGTGGAGTTTCGCCGCCGCGAAGGTATTTCCGGCATTGATGAAAAAAACAGCCGGGGCCAGTGACGGTGGCTGCCAGCGACTGCATCTTCTGCCGCATCGCCCAGGGAGAAATCCCCAGTGGCCGAATTTATGCGGATGAGGAACTCTTCGCCTTCCACGATATCCATCCCAAGAGGCCGGTACATTTCCTCATCATCCCCAAGCAGCATCTGGCCAGCCTGGCCGATGCGACACCGGAACACCAGGCGTTGTTGGGAAAGATGCTGCTGAAAGCGGGGGAGTTGGCCCGTAACCTGGGATTGCAAGAGGGTTTCCGCACCCTGATCAACACGGGTCGAATTGGCGGTCAAGAGGTGTACCATCTACACGTTCACATCCTGGGCGGCCCGGAACCCGTAGGGCCGATGGTATCCGGCTGATTACAGAATTCACCCCCAACATCTGGCAACAGAGACACAGAGGAGAGCGACATGGGCAGTTTCAGTATTACGCATTGGTTGATCGTCTTGGTCATTGTGGTGTTGATTTTCGGCACCAAGAAACTGGCCAACGTGGGTAAGGACATCGGTAGCGCAGTCAAGGGCTTCAAGGACGGCATGAAGGAAGGGGCTGTGGACAAGCCCGCCGAGCCGGAACAACAGCTAGGCCGAACCATTGATGTGGAAGTCAAGGAAAAAACCAAATCTTGATCTGCCACCTGTTTGACGCAGGCTAGAGCTCAATGTTCGACGTGGGATTTTCCGAACTGGTGGTTATTGCGGTGGTCGCGCTGGTCGTGATCGGGCCGGAGCGGCTGCCGTCGGTGGCACGCACCGTCGGCGCCATGCTGGGCCGGGCCCAACGCTACTTCAACAACATCAAGTCGGAAGTGAACCGGGAGCTCCAACTGGAGGAGCTGAAGCGCATCCAACAGGAAACCTATGAACGGGTGATGGCCATGGAGGCCGAGGTTCATGGCGGACTGGCCCAGGTGGAAAACAAGATCCATGAGGCTGTAGCTCCGGTTGCGGAGACGGAGGTGACGCCGGTGATTGCCTCGGTTGCATCGACGGAACCAACGCCCACCCTGCCTGAGACGGACCCCGGACAGGGCAACCTCTTTTCCTCTCCGCCGGAACATCCTGTCCGCCCTTCACCTCAACGGGAATCGCAGTCCTGATGTTTGATTCCGATAGCGACATCAAGGAGAGCTTTGTCTCTCATCTGATCGAATTGCGCCAGCGCCTGATGAAGGCCATGGGTACCGTATTGGTGTTCTTCCTTGGCTTGATGCCTTGGTCGGGAAAGATCTACGATTTGTTGGCCCATCCGATGATGGCCACCTTGCCACCCGGCACCAAGATGATCGCCACCGGCGTGGTGACGCCTTTCCTCGTGCCGCTTAAAGTGACGCTGCTGGTGGCCTTTGTCCTCGCCTTGCCAGTGGTGCTCTATCAGGCTTGGGCTTTTGTCGCGCCAGGGCTGTATGCCCACGAAAAACGCCTGGTGTTGCCGGTGATTGTGGCGACCAGTTTCCTCTTTTTGCTGGGCATGGCTTTTTGTTACTTCTTCGTTTTCAACACGGTATTCAAGTTCATTGCCGAGGTATCGCCCTCCAGCATTACGCCGGCGCCGGATATCGAGCAATACCTGTCCTTCGTGATGACCATGTTCGTTGCCTTCGGTACGACCTTCGAAGTGCCGGTGATCGTGGTGTTATTGGTCCGTTTTGGCGTGGTGAGCCTCACCAAGCTCAAGGAAATCCGCCCCTATGCTGTGGTCGGTGCCTTTGTGGTGTCCGCGGTGGTGACGCCCCCGGATGTGACCTCCCAGGTCATGCTCGCGGTACCCATGTGCCTGCTTTACGAATTGGGCCTGCTCTGCGCCCATTTCGTCACCCGCAAGGACGCTGAAACGGCGGCTTCAGCCGACGCCTGAGCCCCGGCTGAAATCGATTCTTATTGTTTCGGCGGTTTGGGCCGCTTGCCCACGGCCACATTCAAATCCAATTCCTTGTTTTCCCTGCGCAGGTGGAAGTTGCCGCTTTGTCCTGGCTCCAGGCCGGCGATCAGTTCCAGCATGGACTGGGCATCGGTGACGGCCTGTTTGTTGATGGACAGCAGCACATCGCCGGGTTTGATGCCGGCCTTGTCCGCCGGGCTGCCGCGCATGATGCCGGCGATCAACGCGCCGCTGGTGTTGGGCAGGCGGAAGGATTCCGCCAGTTCGGGGGTAATCTCCTGGATTTCCACCCCGATCCAGCCCCGGGTCACGGCGCCGGTCTTGATGATCTGGTCCAGCACCTTGCGGGCGAGGGATACCGGAATGGCGAAGCCGATGCCCATGGACCCGCCGCTCTGGGAATAGATGGCGGTGTTGATGCCGATCAAGTTGCCGTTGCTGTCCACCAGGGCGCCGCCGGAGTTGCCTGGATTGATGGCGGCATCGGTCTGGATGAAATTCTCGAAGGTGTTGATGCCCAGGTGGTTACGCCCTAGGGCCGAAACGATGCCGGAAGTAACGGTCTGACCGACGCCGAAAGGATTGCCGATAGCCAGCACCACGTCGCCGACTCGCACGGCATCGGAATTGGAAAAGGTGATGACCGGCAGTTTCTCCGGTGCTGATATACGTACCACGGCCAGATCGGACTCGGGATCGCTGCCCACTACTTTGGCTTTCAGCTTGCGCCCATCGTTGAGGGCCACTTCGATTTCGTCCGCTCCTTCCACCACATGGTTGTTGGTGAGGATGTAGCCTTCTGCGCTGACGATAACTCCGCTACCCAGGCCTGCCCTGCGCTGGGTTTCCTCGCCTCCCCGATCGCCGAAAAAGTGGCGGAACAGCGGGTCGTCAAATAGCGGGTTGCGGGGTGTCCGGATTTCCTGGGAGGTATAGATGTGCACCACTGCCGGTACCGCCTTGCGGGCAGCTTCGGCATAGGTCGCCACATTGCGGTTGTCTGGCCTGCCGTAGGCGGCTTCCTGCACGGTAACGGTGCCCAGGCCGCCATCCCGCTTTAGCCATTCGGGCTTCAGCGTTTGCACCGCAAACAAAGTGGCGACGCAGACGGTGACAGTCTGTGCGAAGATCAACCAAAGTCGTTTCATATCGGAGATGTCAGTGATGCAGCGAAGGGAACTATGCGCGTATCTGGATGCCACGCTGGATGCAGCGCGGTTTCGCGATTATTGCCCAAATGGATTGCAGGTGGAAGGCAGGGCGGATATTAACAAGGTGGTCTGTGGCGTCACGGCCAGCCAGGCCTTGATCGACGAGGCGATCCGGCAAGGAGCGGACGCCTTGGTGGTGCATCACGGTTGGTTCTGGAAGGGCGAGGATGGCCGGGTGACAGGCATGCGCAAGGCGCGTCTGGCGGCGCTGCTCAAACACGACATCAATCTGATCGCCTACCACCTGCCCTTGGATGCCCATGGGGAACTGGGCAATAACGCACAGTTGGCGCGGGTTGCCGGGTGGTTGGTGGAGGGACGTTTCGCTGAACAGGACATCGGGTTTTATGGGCGTACAGCGGAGAGGCAGTCCGCTGCCGCAGTGGCCGCCCATCTGCATCAAGTGTTGGGGCGACAGCCGCTCCTGGTGGGTAACAGTGAGCGGGAAGTAGCGCGAATTGCTTGGTGCACCGGCGGGGCCCAGGGGTATTTCGAGCAGGCCATTGCTGTCGGCGCTGACCTGTTCGTGAGTGGCGAAATTTCCGAGCAGACCACCCATCTGGCCAGGGAATCCGGGGTCCCCTATATCGCCGCTGGTCACCATGCCACCGAACGTTACGGTGTTCAGGCCTTGGCGCAGCGCTTGACGGACGTGTTCGGCATCCAGTGCCGTTATGTCGAGGTGGAAAATCCCGTCTAGGTTTTCTTCAGCCGATCCCGAAACAATGCCCGTAGCTTGCCCACTTTCGGGGCAACCACGTATTGGCAGTAGGACTGGTTTGGATTGTGGGCAAAGTAGTTTTGGTGATAATCCTCGGCCGGCCAGAAGGTCGGGGCAGGGGCTATTTGGGTTACCACCGGGTCTGGCCAAGTGCCAGACGCCTCGAATTCGGCCAGCAGGTCCCGTGCAATGTCTTCCTGAACCGAGCTGTGGGTGTAGATCACCGACCGATATTGGGTGCCGATGTCGTTGCCCTGCCGGTTTGGGGTAGTGGGGTCGTGGATGGCGAAAAAGGCCTCCAGCAGATTGCGGTAGCTGAGTAGGGCTGGGTCGAAATGGATTTGCACCACTTCGGCATGGCCGGTATCGCCGCCGCATACGCTGTGGTAGTCGGGTTGTTCAGTGGTGCCGCCGCTGTAACCCGAGATCACGCTTTCAACACCTTCGAGCTGCTTCAGGGCGGCTTCCAGGCACCAGAAACAGCCGCCACCCAGGGTTGCGATTTCGCTCATGGTCGCTTCCTCCAGCGTTTGATTTGTCCGCCATTATGCACGGGGCAAGGCCGGGGCAACATGGGATACACTCAGGGCCCATTGGCGACAAGCCGCAATGCGGAGTTCTACCCATGTCCAGCGTCCTTTTCGATAAATATCTGCCGTTTTTCCGCCAGGCCATTGCTGCGGTGGAGAACCGGGTGTACTGGAGTCCGTTTCCGGAAAATCCCGCTCACTTGGGGGCGGAGGCCATTGAAGAGGGGCGGCAGGCCTTCGAGGCTTATCGGGATGCTTCCTTTTACCTGGACCAACCTGGCGTGGTAGGGCGCAATGGTGGTGAGGTTTCGCCCTATGGTTTCGCCCTTAACGTGTCCTATCCCGTGTGCAACCCCGACGCGCTCATCATGGCGGCTCGCAGCGCCATGTGGCCCTGGGTCAAGGCCGGCCCGGAGGATAGGGTAGGGGTGTGCCTGGAAGTCTTGCATCGCCTACAGACCCATGGTGTGGAGATGGCCTTTGCCGCCATGCATACCACCGGGCAGTCCTTCACCTTCGCTTATCAGTATTCCCTGGCCCAGGCCCTGGATCGCGGCCTGGAAGCGGTGGCGTGCGCCTACAAGGAAATGAAGCAGGTGCCCTATCGTTCCAGTTGGACCCGGCCTCAGTCCAATGGCGGCAGCGTCACTATGGACAAGGTGTTTACCCCGGTGCCGCGGGGCATCGGTCTGGTTATCGCCTGTTCCACCTCGCCCACCTGGAGTGCTTTCCCCGGCATTTTCGCCAATCTGGTGACGGGCAATCCCGTGATCGTGAAACCCCATCCCCAGGCCATCCTGCCCTTGGCGCTGACGGTGGCGGTGGCCCGTATGGTGCTGAAGGAGTCTGGATTCGATCCCAATCTGATCAGTTTGCTGGTGGATGACGAAACCGAATCTGTGGCCAGGATCGCCGCCCTCAAGCCGGAGATCCGCCTGATCGACTACACAGGCGGTATGGCCCAGGGCGACTGGCTGGAGGAAAACGCCCACCATGCGGTACTTTTTGCCCAGCGTTCCAGCCTCAATTGCGTCGTTGTGGATTCCACCGACGACTACAAGGGCCTGTTACGCAATCTGGCCCTCAGCCTTTGTCTGTACTCCGGCCAATTGGGCGCTACACCCCGGTTGGTGCTGGTTTCCCGAGAAGGGGTGAAAACGGTCGAGGAAACAGTCTCTGCCGAGCAATTCGGCCGCGACTTGGCCGCCACCATCAGCCGTCTGCTTGATGAAGGGGAAAAGGCGCTGGATGTCATGGGCTGCTTGCACGCCGAATGGCTCAAGGAAGGCATTGATGCCGCCCGGGAGGTGGGCGAGGTGCTGCGGGATTCTTCCCCCGTGGAGAACCCGAACTGGCCCGCGGCCAGGATTCATTCCCCCTTGTTGGTCAAGGTGGGGGTGCTGGATGAGCAAGCTTTTGCCAAGGAATATTTCGGCCCGGTCAGTTTTCTGGTGGAAACTGGCACCACCACCGAGGCCCTGGCTTTGGCCGAGCGGGTGATGGCCAGTAGCGGCGCTCTGGCGCTGGGGCTGCATTCCACCAACGAACATGTGCAGGAACTGGCGGCCGACCTTTCCTTGCGCCAGGGTGTGCCGCTGCACCTTAATCTCACCGGTAATGTGTTCATGAACCAGTCAGCCGCCTATGCCGATTTCTACGGTACTGGCGCGAACCCGGCAGCCAATTGCAGCTTTACCGACTCCGCTTTTGTCTCCCGACGCTTCTTTTTGGTGCAGACCCAAAGCCCGGTTCCGGCCTCGGCCTGAATACGGCAAAACAAGCCCAGGTCCGCTCTGTTAGCGGCCGTAAGCTGGGCGTAAGTGTGTTCGGCCGGAGACGGGGCAGCCTGAATGGAGTATCATCAATGACCCGCCAAGAACAGGCGGCACGGTCTTGATCGCTCGAAAATACGCTCCAAGAGGGTCTGTGTTTTCTGAATCCGGTCCGTATCAAAAAATCTCAAACGCACCTTACAGCAAGGAAGACGCATGAAGATCCATGAGTATCAGGGCAAGGAAATCCTGAAGAAATTCGGCGTGGCGGTCCCGCGCGGCATTCCCGCCTTCACCGTCGAAGAGGCGGTCGAGGCCGCCAAGCAACTGGGCGGCCCGGTCTGGGTGGTCAAGGCCCAGATTCACGCGGGTGGTCGCGGCAAGGGCGGCGGCGTGAAGGTCGCCAAGTCGCTCGATGACGTGAAAACCCTGGCCGGACAGATTCTCGGCATGCAGTTGAAGACCCACCAGACCGGCCCCGAAGGCCAAAAGGTGCGTCGTCTGTACATCGAAGATGGGGCAGACATCCAGAAGGAATACTACATTTCCCTGGTGACCGATCGTGCCTCGCAGAAGGTGGCATTCATTGCTTCCAGCGAAGGCGGCATGGACATCGAGGAAGTGGCCCACAGCACTCCCGAAAAGATCGTCAAGATTTTCATCGATCCCCTGGCTGGCGTGACCGACGCCCAAGCCAAGGACCTGGCCAAGGGCATCACCCTGCCGGAAGATTCCGTGCCCCAATTCGTCGACCTGTGCAAAAAGCTCTACACCTGCTACATGGAAACCGACGCTTCCCTGGTGGAAATCAATCCCCTGAACCGTGACAGCAAGGGCAACATCGTCGCCCTCGACGCCAAGTTCAACTTCGATTCCAACGCCCTGTTCCGTCATCCGGAAATCGTCGCCCTGCGCGATCTGGATGAAGAAGACGCCGACGAAATCGAAGCTTCCAAGTTCGATCTGGCCTACATCTCCCTCGACGGCAACATCGGCTGTTTGGTGAACGGTGCCGGTCTGGCCATGGCCACCATGGACACCATCAAGCTGTTCGGTGCCGAGCCCGCCAACTTCCTCGACGTGGGCGGCGGTGCCACCACCGAGAAGGTGACCGAAGCCTTCAAGATCATGCTCAAGAACCCCAAGGTCAAGGGCATCCTGGTCAACATCTTCGGCGGCATCATGAAGTGCGACACCATCGCCAATGGCGTGGTCACCGCGGCTCGTGAAACCAAGCTGTCCGTACCCCTGGTGGTGCGCATGAAGGGCACCAACGAAGACCTGGGCAAGCAGATCCTGAAAGACTCCGGTCTGCCCATCATCTCTGCCGACAGCATGGCAGAGGCCGCCCAGAAGATCGTCGCCGCTGTTAAGTAAGGGGAAGCAGAATGTCCATCTACATCAACAAAAACACCAAGGTGATCACCCAGGGTATCACCGGCAAGACCGGCCAGTTCCACACCGAAAAGTGCCAGGAATACGCCAACGGCAAGGAATGTTTCGTTGCTGGTGTGAACCCCAAGAAGGCCGGCGAGAAGATTTTTGATATCCCGATCTTTGGTTCCGTCAAGGAAGCTGCTTCCGAGACTGGCGCTACCGTTTCCGTCATCTACGTGCCCCCCGCCGGCGCTGCTGCTGCCATTTGGGAAGCCGTGGAAGCCGATCTGGACCTGGCCATCTGCATCACCGAAGGCATCCCCGTCCGCGACATGCTGGAAGTGCGTAACCGCATGAAGGCCAAGGAAGCTGCCGGTGGCAAGAAAACCCTGCTGTTGGGCCCTAACTGCCCTGGCCTGATCACCCCCGATGAAATCAAGATCGGCATCATGCCCGGCCACATCCATCGCAAGGGTCGTATCGGCGTGGTTTCCCGTTCCGGCACCCTGACCTACGAAGCCGTGGCCCAACTGACCGAAATCGGTCTCGGCCAGTCTTCTGCCGTGGGTATCGGTGGTGACCCCATCAACGGCCTCAAGCACATCGACGTGATGAAGGCCTTCAACGACGACCCCGATACCGACGCCGTCATCATGATCGGCGAAATCGGCGGTCCCGACGAAGCCGAAGCCGCGCTGTGGTGCAAGGCCAACATGAAGAAGCCCATCGTTGGCTTCATCGCCGGTGTGACCGCCCCCCCCGGAAAGCGCATGGGCCATGCCGGCGCGCTGATCTCCGGTGGCGCCGATACGGCCGATGCCAAGCTTGCCATCATGGAAGAGTGCGGCTTCAAGGTGACCCGCAACCCGTCCGAAATGGGCAAGCTGCTCAAGGCCCTGCTGTAATCCCCCTTTAACGGGTATAAAACCGCGTCGATGGAAATCGACGCGGTTTTTTTATTTCCGAGTCTCGAACAACACCCATGGATTTCGCCTCCCCTGATTTCTGGATCGCCGTCTTCCAGATCATCATCATCGATTTGCTGCTTTCCGGCGACAACGCGGTGGTAATTGCCCTGGCCTGCCGCAATCTCCCTACCCATCAGCGCAAGTTGGGCATTCTCTGGGGCGTGGCCGGTGCAGTGGGCTTGCGGGTGTTGCTGACGGCCCTGGCGGCGACCCTACTGGGATTGCCCTACCTTAAACTCGGAGGGGGTGCGCTGTTGCTTTGGATCGGCATCAAGCTATTGCTGCCCGAGGATGGGGAGGGGCACGACATCCAGGCTTCCGACAGGCTGGTTGGGGCAATCAAAACCATCATCGTGGCCGACTTCGTCATGAGCCTGGACAATGTAATCGGGGTTGCCGCCGCCGCCCACGGTTCCTTGCTGTTGTTACTGTTCGGTCTGGCTGTGAGCATCCCTTTGATCGTCTTTTCCAGCCAACTGGTGCTTCATTTGATGGAACGCTTCCCTTTCCTGGTCAGCCTGGGGGCCGGGTTGCTTGGGTATGTGGCGGGGAGCATGATGGTCACGGACCCGGCTTTGAGCCCTTGGCTGGACCTGAAAACGGGTTGGGTGGCGACATTGGCTGGAAGCCTCTGTGCCGTCCTGGTGATTTTGGTGGGCAATGGCTTGGCCTGGCGGCATGGCCGCAAGGAAGACCGCACCGTTCTTTGAGCCATTTTCGATAAGCCATGGCACTTAAGGCATAGCCAGTGGTGTGCCGGGGAGGCAATATTCCGCAAAATTTCAAGAGAAATATTTGACTGTATTAAGGCAGGACTGCAAGAATTGCCACTATCGCCCTGTTTATATGCAGACTTGTTTATAGTCGGGGCCTTGCCGGGACGTAAACTCGATGAAAATGAAAAAAACGGGATTCTGGAAGTCCGACGCCTTTCTTGGGGTAGTCGTTACGGTCATCATGTTGGTGGTCAGCGGCAGCGACCTCCTGCAAAGCCTCGAACGAAAGGCCTACGACCTTGGCGTGGGCATGACATCCCGTTCCCCTTCCGACAAGGTGGCCGTGATCGCCATAGACAAGCAGAGCATCGACAACATCGGTCGTTGGCCTTGGTCGCGAGAGATCATGGCTGATATGGTTGAAAAGCTGGCAGCAGCCAAGGCTAAAGTGATCGCCACCACCATCTTCTATTCCGAGCCGCAGATCGATCCCGGGCTTGGCTATATCAACAAGATGGCAGAGTTGTGCAACCTCGCCCCCGTGGCGGCACCGGCTGTTGTGCCAGCGCCTGTCGCTGATGGCACAGCCGTTCCGGCGCCTGCCGTCGCGCCAACCCCTGTGGAGTATCGTTCCTCTTGTCCTTCCCTCACGGCCGTGTTGGCAGAGGCTGAGGAAAAACTGAATACCGACCTACGCCTAGCCACCGCTTTCGGCAAAGCCGGCAACGTGGCTTTGCCGATATTGTTCCGCCTCGGTGACCCGCTCGGCAAGCCGGATAAGGAACTGCCTGACTACATCAAAGCCAATTCCGTTAAACAGGTCAGCAGTGGTGAAGACATTCCCATTCCCACCATGGATGTGGATGCGTCGGTGATCGAACCGTTAGGGAAAACTGCCGCGGCCATCGGCCATTTGAATGTGACCCCCGATGTGGACGGGGGCATCCGCAGCGAGGCCCTCGTGCTGGGCCATTTCGACCAGACCTATCCTTCCCTGTCCCTGCTGGTGGCCGCCCGCAGCCACAACCTGGGGCCGGCCGACATACAAGTTCATGCGGGGCAGTCAGTGCAGTTGGGGCGGCTCAAGATCGCTACGGATGCCTATACCCGCATGTCCACCTTTTTCTACAAGGATAGGGATGGACACGCGGCCTTCCCGGTGGACTCCTTTTTCGATGTCAAGACCGGCAAGATTCCCTATGACAAATATCGGGACAAGATCGTCCTGATCGGCCCGACGGCGGCAGGGGTGGGCAGTGTTTTCGTCACCCCAATTTCCCCTTCCATGCCCGCGGTGCTGATGCAGGCCCATGCAGTGTCGAGCATTCTGTCCGAGCACTTCTTCGTCTCGCCATCTTGGGGCTTCTGGGTGGAAAAGGCGGTGTTCCTCCTAGTGGCTGCTTATCTGATCGCTTTGTTGCCCAGGCTCAAGGCTGGTATGGGGGCGGGGTTGACCGTGGTTTTGCTGGTGGTGCTGGTTGGCAGCCACTTCGTATTGATGACGACCCAATTGATGTGGTTGCAACTGATGCTACCGGCTACTTTGCTGCTGGTGGGCCATGCTTTGCTGACCACCAAGCGTTTCCTGCTTACCGAGCAGGGCAAGGAAAAGTCCGATCTGGATTCAGCCGAGTCCAACCGCATGCTGGGGCTGGCTTTCCAAGGCCAGGGTCAGTTGGACATGGCTTTCGACAAGTTCCGCAAGTGCCCCCTGGACGACCAGTTGATGGAGAACCTCTACAACCTGGCCCTGGATTTTGAGCGCAAACGGCAGTTCAACAAGGCCGAGTCGGTATTCCGCTACATGGCCGACTACAACCCCAAGTTCCGCGACCTGGAGCAGCGCCTGAACCGGGCGGTGCAGATGTCGGAAACCGTTATCCTGGGCGGCGCGAGCGGCGGACGTACCAACGCCAGCCTGCTGGACGCCGGTGGCAATGTGGAAAAACCCATGTTGGGCCGCTTCCAAGTAGAGAAGGAGTTGGGCAAGGGCGCCATGGGGGTGGTGTATCTGGGCAAGGATCCCAAGATCAACCGGGTGGTGGCGATCAAGACCATGGCCCTTTCCCAAGAATTCGAGGCGGACGAGTTGGTGGAGGTCAAGGAACGTTTCTTCCGCGAGGCGGAAACTGCGGGTCGCCTCAACCATCCGAACATCGTCACCATCTACGATGCCGGCGAAGAACACGACTTGGCCTATATCGCCATGGAATTCCTCAAGGGCCAGGATCTGGTGCCCTATACCAAGCCGGACAAATTGCTGCCGGTGGATAGGGTGATGAGCATCATCGCCCGGGTGGCCGATGCCCTGGATTACGCCCACAAGAATTCCGTTGTGCACCGGGACATCAAGCCCGCCAACGTCATGTATGAACTGGAATCCGATACCGTGAAAGTCACGGACTTCGGTATCGCCCGGTTGACCGACTCCTCCAAGACCAAGACCGGCATGGTCTTGGGCACGCCGAGCTACATGTCGCCAGAGCAACTGGCCGGAAGCAAGATCGACGGCCGCTCGGATCTATTCTCCCTGGGGGTGGCCCTATACCAGATGGCTTGTGGCAAATTGCCCTTCGAAGGCGAGTCCATGGCCCAACTGATGTTCCGTATTGCCAACGAGGCACCGACTGACATCCGCAGCGTACGCAATGACCTCCCAGAATGCCTGGTGGCCATCATCAACCGGGCCTTGACCAAGGATATTAACCAGCGTTACCAGACAGGCGCCGAAATGGCCCAGGACCTGCGTACTTGTGTTGTCGCCAGCGGGGGCTCCACCTCGTGATGGATTTGAGCCAGTCCTTGGAAATGGCGGTACGTTCGGATCCTGGCATGGTCCGAACCAACAATGAGGATTCCGTGTTGGCCAATGTGGCCTGCGGTATTGCCGTGTTGGCTGACGGCATGGGGGGCTACAACGCGGGGGAGGTGGCCAGCGGCATGACCACCGCGCTGCTGGGGACGCAACTGGAGCAGCTTTTCGACCAAAGGCCCCCTTATATGCCCAGTAGCGGCGGCTTATGGGGCGAAAAGGTCCTGGATCAGGAAATTCGTCGCGCCAACAGCGCAGTTTTCCAAGCTGGACAAAGTCATCCCCAGTATTCAGGAATGGGCACGACTTTGGTTGCCGCAGTTTTCTCCGACAATCGCCTGATCGAGGCGCATATCGGCGATTCCCGCCTTTACCGCCTGCGGGGGGGCGAGTTGTCGGTGGTGACAAAAGACCATTCCCTGTTACAGGAACAGATCGATGGTGGCATTATTACGCCGGAGCAGGCGAGATACTCCCAGAATAAGAATCTGGTGACCCGGGCCTTGGGGGTGGGAGCTGAAGTGGAGGCGGAAATCCATGTCCATGATGTTTTGCCGGGAGATATCTATTTGCTCTGCTCCGATGGGCTCAACGACATGGTGGAGGATGACGAAATCGGGATGGCCTTGCAGATGCTGTCCTCCAACTTGTCATTGTGTGCCGACCATTTGGTGCAAATGGCCAACGACAACGGTGGGCGAGACAATGTGTCGGTAATTCTGGTAAAAGTGAAGCAGCCTTTCCCCGCGCCGGGTGGTTGGTGGCGCAAGGTAGCGGGTTGGTTCAGGGCTTAGATAACGTCGGAAGCGCAGGAATACAGGGAAGGTATTAAGGGACCAAAAGATGGCAAAACTCATTCTGAGTATGGATGGCCTGACACTCAAGGAAATTCCCCTCACCAAGGAGCGGATTACCATTGGCCGCAAGCCCCACAATGATATCCAGATCGACAATCTGGCCATCTCGGGGGAGCACGCCGCCATTGTCACCATTCTCAATGACTCGTTTCTGGAAGACCTGAACAGCACCAACGGTACGTTCGTTAATGGTCAGCAGGTGCAAAAGCACTTCCTGCAAACCAACGATGTGATCGAGTTGGGCAAATATCGCCTCAAGTACATCAATGAAGCGCCGGCCCAGTCGCCCCAGGCCGATTTCGAGAAAACCATGGTCTTGCGCCCAGACATGATGCGCAAGACGGCTGAGGCTGCCAAGGGGTTTGCCGCCGAAGCTGCCGCAGTGGTGAAGACCCAGCCTTCTCCTACGGTCGCGGCCCCGACCCCGACCCCGACCCCGACCCCGACCTCTAGTGCGAC
>RXJP01000031.1 GCA_003963315.1 Rhodocyclaceae bacterium
GCCAGGCGCAGCAGCGGCAGAAGGAGCGGCAGCGGGAGCGGCAGCAGGAGCGGCCTTCTTCGCAGCAGGAGCCTTCTTGGCGGCAGGCTTAGCAGCCGGCTTTTTCGCGGCGGGCTTAGCTGCAGGCTTCTTGGCAGCAGGCTTGGCAGCGGGCTTTTTAGCGGCAGGCTTCTTGGCAGCGGGTTTCTTGGCTACCGGCTTCTTAGCAGCCGGCTTGGCAGCGGGCTTCTTAGCAGCGGGCTTCTTGGCGACAGCCTTCTTGGCCACGGGCTTCTTGGCTGCAACTGCTTTTTTCGCTACGGGCTTCTTGGCAGCGGGCTTCTTGGCTACCGGCTTCTTCGCAGCAGCCTTTTTCACCGCGGGCTTCTTGGCGGCGACGGCCTTCTTGGCTGCGGGCTTAGCAGCGGGCTTCTTAGCTGCCACAGGCTTCTTGGCAGCAGGCTTCTTTGCAACGGGTTTCTTGGCTGCGGGCTTTTTGGGAGCAGCAGCTTTCTTCGCTACGGGTTTCTTGGCCGCTGCGGGTTTCTTCGCAACGGGTTTCTTTGCAGCCGCGGGTTTCTTTGCGGCAGCGGGCTTCTTGGCAGCAGGCTTCTTAGCCGCCGGTTTCTTGGCTTTGGTCTCAGCCATGTGAACCTCCTAAAGGACAAGGGAACAAGGAAAACACCACTACTGCTTTTTACATCTACAACCCGTGATGGGTATGCGCGCATTATTCACTGCAATCATGCAAAGGAAAGCAATGAATTCCTCACGTTTTTCCGCCTATCACTCAGTTTATGAATGAGCGACACACGTCGAGGCGGAGACTAACAAACGTCATTCGTCTAGACACAGCACGCTGGAGGCCGTGCTGCATCAGTGTCTCAATCCCACGACAACGCGCCACCGGTTTGATACTCGATGACGCGCGTCTCGAAAAAGTTTTTCTCCTTCTTGAGGTCGATCATCTCCGCCATCCAGGGGAAAGGATTCTCCTCGCCGGTGAACATCGCATCGAGGCCGATCTGCTGGCAGCGGCGATTAGCGATGTATCGCAGATAGCCCTTGAACATGGACGCATTGAGGCCCAGCACGCCGCGGGGCATGGTGTCCTCGGCGTAGGCATACTCGAGATCCACGGCCTTCTTGAAGAGTTCACGCAACTCGGCACGGAACTCCGTCGTCCAGAGATGCGGGTTCTCCAACTTGATCTGGTTGATGAGGTCGATGCCGAAGTTGCAGTGCATCGATTCGTCGCGCAGGATGTACTGGTACTGCTCCGCCGCGCCGGTCATCTTGTTCTGCCGGCCCAGGGCCAGAATCTGCGCAAAGCCTACGTAGAAGAATAAACCCTCCATCAGACAGGCGAAGACGATCAGGCTCTTCAGCAACTGCTGGTCGGCCTCGGGCGTGCCGGTACGGAATTCCGGATTGGTCAGGATATCAATGAAGGGAATAAGGAATTCGTCCTTGGCGCGGATGGAAGGAATCTCGTGATAGGCATTGAATACCTCGCCCTCGTCCAACCCCAGGCTTTCCACGATGTACTGATAGGCGTGGGTATGGATCGCTTCCTCGAAGGCCTGGCGCAGGAGGTACTGGCGGCATTCAGGGGCGGTGATGTGACGGTAAGTGCCGAGGACGATGTTGTTGGCGGCCAGACTGTCGGCGGTGACGAAGAAACCCAGGTTGCGGGTGACGATGCGTCGCTCATCGGCGGACAAGGCGTTGGGATCCTTCCATTGGGAGATGTCCCGCGCCATGTTGATTTCCTGGGGCATCCAATGGTTGGCGCAGCCGGCCAAGTATTTGTCCCAGGCCCACTTGTACTTGAAGGGCACCAATTGGTTGACGTCGGTGCCGCCGTTGATGATGCGCTTGTCTTCCACGCGGATACGTCGCAGTGCGGCATCATCCTTGTCGTCGATCGGAGCAGCGGGTTGGCGCAGAAAGCCGCCGGCCAAGGCAGGTTGCAAGCCGGGCTTGGCGGCGGGCAGGTCGTCTTCAAAACTCAACATGTATCTTCCTCCAGCCTTATTGGCAGGCTTCGCATTCGGGGTTGTCGATGGAACAGAACTGGGCTTCGGGCGCCGGCTCCGATCCCGAGGACACGGCGTTCAACGCACCGGCCTTGGTGGTGGACTTTTCGGCGTGGGTAGCGCCCAGGGTACGCAGGTAGTAGGTGGTCTTGAGTCCCCGCTGCCAGGCCAGTTTGTAGGTTTCATCCAGTTTGCGGCCGGAAGCGCCGGCCATGTAGATATTGAGGGACTGGGCCTGGTCTATCCATTTCTGGCGACGGGAGGCGGCCTCCACCAGCCACGTGGCATCCACCTCGAAGGCGGTGGCGTAGAGGTCGCGCAGCTCCTGGGGCACCCGGTCGATGCGGGCCAGGGAGCCGTCAAAGTACTTCAGATCGGCAATCATCACCTCGTCCCACAGGCCAAGGGCTTTCAGGTCGCGCACCAGATGCTCGTTGGCCACGGTGAACTCGCCGGACAGATTGGATTTGACGTAGAGGTTCTGGTACTCGGGTTCGATGCAGGCCGAAACGCCGATAATGTTGGAGATGGTGGCCGTCGGGGCGATGGCCACGCAGTTGGAATTGCGCATGCCCACCTGGGCGATGCGGCTGCGCAGGGCATCCCAATCCAGGGTGGCGGAACGATCCACCTCCAGGTAGCCGCCCCGCTCCTGGGCCAACAAGTCGAGGCTGTCCTGGGGCAGGATGCCCCGATCCCACAAGCTGCCCTTGAAGCTGGAGTAGCGGCCGCGCTCTTCGGCCAAGTCAGTGCTGGCCCAATAGGCGTGGTAGCAGACGGCTTCCATGGAACGGTCGGCAAATTCCACCGCAGCGTCGGAGGCATAGGGAATGCGCAGTTCGTGCAGGCAATCCTGGAAGGCCATGACCCCGAGCCCCACGGGCCGGTGGCGGACATTGGAATTGCGCGCCTTGTCCACCGCGTAGAAGTTGATGTCCACCACGTTGTCCAGCATGCGCATCGCGGTGCGGATGGTCTTCTTCAGCTTGGCCTGGTCCAATTGGACATCCCCTTCGACACCGCTCAGGGCAGGCTTGAGGTGGGCCAACAGGTTCACCGAACCGAGGTTGCAGACCGCCGTCTCGGTGCTGGAAGTATTGAGGGTGATCTCGGTGCAAAGGTTGGAGCTGTGCACCACGCCCACATGCTGTTGGGGCGAGCGGATATTGCAGGGGTCCTTGAAGGTGACCCAGGGGTGCCCGGTCTCGAACAGCATGGTGAGCATCTTGCGCCACAGGGACAGGGCGGGCACCCGGCGGAACAGTTTGATCTCGCCTCGATCGGCCTTTTCCTCGTAGCGGACATAGGCCTCCTCAAAGGCGCGACCGTATTTGTCGTGGAGGTCGGGCACGTCGGAGGGGGAGAACAGGGTCCACTCGCCAGCTTCCATGACCCGCTTCATGAAGAGATCGGGAATCCAGTTGGCGGTGTTCATGTCGTGGGTACGACGGCGGTCGTCGCCGGTGTTCTTGCGCAGGTCGAGGAACTCGTCGATGTCTAGGTGCCAGGTTTCCAGATAGGCGCAGACGGCGCCCTTGCGCTTGCCGCCCTGGTTCACCGCCACCGCCGTGTCGTTCACCACCTTGAGGAACGGGATCACGCCCTGGCTCTTGCCGTTGGTGCCCTTGATCCGGGCGCCCAGGGCGCGGACGTTGGTCCAATCGTTGCCCAGGCCGCCGGCGTATTTCTGCAGCAGGGCATTCTCCCGCATGGCGCCGAAAATCTGATCCAGGTCGTCGTCCACCGTGGTCAGGTAGCAGGAGGACAGCTGGGAATGCAGGGTGCCGGAGTTGAACAAGGTGGGGGTCGAGCTCATGAAGTCGAAGTTGGACAGCACTTCGTAGAACTCAATGGCTCGTGCCTCCCGCTCGATTTCATTGATGGCGAGGCCCATGGCCACGCGCATGAAGAACACCTGGGGTAGTTCGATACGACGCTCCTCTATATGGAGGAAGTAGCGGTCGTAGAGTGTTTGCAGGCCTAGATAGCCGAACTTGAGGTCACGCTGGGCATCCAGGGCCTGGCCCAGGCGCTGAAGATCAAACTGGGCGAGGCGGGGATCCAGCAGTTCGGCCTTGATGCCGGCAGCGACGAACTGGGGAAAATATTCTGCGTAGCGGGTCGCCATGGCCGCCTGGGAAACCTCTTCCCCCAGCACTTCGCGACGAATGGTGTGCAACAGCAGGCGGGCAGTGACGTAGCTGTAGGCCGGATCCTTCTCGATCAGCACCCGGGAAGACAGGATGGCGGACTTGCGCACTTCATCTACCGGCACGCCATCGTAGAGATTCTTCAGGGTGGTTTCGAAGATTGCGGCGGGATTGACCGCATCGCCAAGCCCCTCGCAGGCTGCCTCGATCAAGCCATGCAAGGCTTCTTGATCGAGAGGCGTGCGCACACCGTCTTCAACCACATGAAGGGAAAGCTCCGGCACCAGGGTGGCACGCTTCTGCGCCCGCTCCTGGTTGCGCTTCTCCCGGTAGAGCACATAGGCTCGGGCCACGTCGTGCTCGCCGGAACGCATCAGGGCCAACTCCACCTGATCCTGGATGTCCTCAATATGGACGGTGCCGCCGTTGGGCTGGCGCCGCATCAGGGCCGCAACCACGGCATCGGTCAATTGGGCCACCACCTCGCGGATGCGGGCGGACACGGCGCCTTGGCCACCGGCGACAGCGAGGAAGGCCTTGGTCATGGCGATGGACACCTTGGCCGGTTCGAACCCGACCACGGCGCCGTTACGGCGGATAACCTTGAATTCGGGAGATGCGTTGCGGAAGGCTGGCGAGGGATCGTTGGAAAAATCGGCGAGGGGGGTCTTTGAGATCACATCGTCAGTCGCTAAGCGCATCATTGGGCTCCCTGTATGGTTGTCGAGGTGCAGCGAGAGGCAAACCGGTTCAGCGACTGCGGCCCATCCCTTTAGGGAGGAACCACTATATCTAGTGCCGGAATGACAAGTTGCCACTAATTCTAGTGTCGACAATTTCAAGGTGCAAGCAGTTCATGCGTGTTGGATGAAGAATTTTTTCACGGTCGCCGACGCAAACCAGCCTTCGGCAGGACGCCGAATATCGCTTTCGATAAAGGGAACAATCAGGAGAGCCGCGCCCAGTCGAAGGTGGGACCGGGATCGTTCTTGCGACCGGGGGCGATGTGTTCGTGGCCGACCACATCGCGGATGGGAAACCGAGCCTTGAGGAGAGGCAGCAACAGGTTCAGGGTCTCGTATTGCGCCGCATCGAAAACCTGGGTTTCGCAGCCCTCCAATTCGATGCCGATGGAGAAATCGTTGCAGCGGCTGCGGCCGCGCCAGCGGGATTGGCCGGCATGCCAGGCGCGGCGGGCGCAAGGTACATACTGGATCAAGCTGCCGTCACGGCGAATCAGGAAATGGGACGACACGCGTAGGCCGGACAAGCCGGCAAAATCGGGATGGGCGGATTCATTCAGGGTGTTGGTGAACAAGGCCGTAATGGCATCCCCGCCAAATTGCCCGGGCGGCAGGCTGATGAAGTGGATCACCAGCAGGTCCACCGCCATGCCCTCAGGTCGGTCGTCCTGATTGGGGGAAGGAATCTGGACGGCTTCGCGGACCAGGCCGTCGGCCTCATCGCCCCAGGTCAAGCCTGCCGGCTTCACCGAACCCGCCTTGGCTTTAGTCATTCAAGCCCAGTCGTTCCATGCGGTAGCGCAGGGAGCGGAAGGTGACACCCAGCAGTTTGGCCGCCGCGGTGCGATTGAACCGGGTCTTCTGCAAGGCCTCCAGCAGGGCCTGGCGTTCCACCTGGTCGAGGTAGTCCTGAAGGGAGTTCTGCATCGCCGGCTCCTCGCCGTTGTTCGCTGATGCCGCAGGGGCCAGATTGAGATCCGCCGCTTCCACCCTATCGCCATCGCGCAGGGCCATGGCCCGCTCCAGGATATTTTCCAGCTCCCGTACATTGCCCGGGAAGGAATAAACAGCCAGCGCGTCCTTGGCCTCACTGGAAAGGGCCGGCGCTACGGTTCCCGACTCCCGCGCCAAACGGGCAAGGATGCGTTCCGCCAGCATCAGTACATCGTCACCGCATTCCCTCAAGGAAGGCATGCGCAGTTCGATCACATTGAGCCGGAAATAGAGATCCTGGCGAAACTTGCCTTGATCCACCAGGGCCCGCAGGTTCTGGTGCGTGGCGCTGAGGATGCGCACATCCACCGCATCCTCTGTCGGGCTACCCACCTTGCGCAGCTTCTTTTCCTGGATGACCCGCAGCAGCTTGACCTGCATCGCCGCGGGCAGGTCTGCCACCTCATCGAGGAACAAGGTGCCGCCATGGGCCACTTGGAAGAATCCATCCCTGTCCTGCTCGGCGCCGGTGAAGGCGCCCTTGCGGTAGCCGAAGAATTCGCTTTCCATCAGGTTTTCGGGAATCGCGCCACAGTTCACCGGTACGAAGGGGCCGCCGCCGCGGGCACCCAGTTGATGAATCAGTCGCGCCGCCAATTCCTTGCCGCTGCCGGATTCGCCCTGGATATGCACCGGCGCCTGACTGCGGGCAACCCGCTCGATCATATTGCGCACTTCCGCCATGGCGGCGGAACTGCCCAGCAGGGCCAGATTATCGGCGCCCGCCAAGGCGGCATTGGCCACACTGGTGGCTTCCGTGGACGGCAGGCCGATGGCCGTTTTGACCAGGGCCCGCAACTGATCCAGGGAGACAGGTTTGGACAGGTAGTCGAAAGCGCCGGCTTTGAGGGCCGCCACGGCATTCTCTGTGCTGCCGTGGGCGGTAATCACGGCCACCGGCATCTGCGGACAGGTTTCCCCAATGTGGCGTACCAGGGAAAGACCGTCGCCATCAGGCAAGCGCATGTCTGTCAGGCATAACTGATAAGCGCCCCGCTCCAGGAATCCACGGGCTTCCGCCAAATTGGCGGCGCAGTCGGTGGCCACCCCCATGCGGACCATGGTCAGATCCAGCAGCTCGCGAATATCGGCCTCGTCGTCCACGATCAACACCCGCTTCTGGCAGTCACCCCGCTTCACACCCTGCGCTCCTTTTGTCCAAGATCACGGCCCCCGTCCACGTCTTTGCCGCTGATGCGGAAATGGGCGCCGGAACCACTGCCCATCAAATCCAACGCCGCACCGTTAGCCTCGCACAGCTCCCGGGCAATATAAAGCCCCAGACCTGTGCCATTGCTGCGGGTCGTGAAAAATGGCTCGAATACATGGGCACTGGCACCGGGGTCGATGCCGGGGCCGTCGTCCACCACGTGGATTTCGATGCTGCCATAGGCCGTGGACAGGCAACGGATGGCGATGCTCCCGGGACGGCCGGAGCAATAGCGCATGGCGTTGCCTACGAGATTGGTCAACAGCCGATTCAGATGGCCGCGATCAAAGCGCAGTACCAGTCCCGGCGGGCATTCGACCCGGACGGCCAACACCCCCTCAGGTTCCGTCAAGGCGAGCTCCTCCAGGAAACCCGCGAGAAAGGTGTCCAGGGGGATGGGCTCACGCTGGGTTCTGTCCCGCCGCCCCAACTCCAATACATCGGTCACCAGACGGTTCAACCTTTGCGTGTTTTCACCGATGATGCGCAATAACCGCTTCCGCGTCAGTTCCTCGCCGTCCTCCTGCAACAGCTCGGTTGCATGACTGATGGCCGCCAGGGGATTGCGGATCTCATGGGCCATGTTCGCCGTCAAGCGCCCCAAAGCCGCCAGCTTGATCTGGCGCGCTTGGGCTTGGAGCTGTTCCGCATCTTCCAGGTACAGCAGGGAGTTCTCGCCGTCGCCGGCAGGCAGGTAACGCACCCGTAACGGCCGGGCGCCACGGGAAAGCAACACATCGCTTGCAGCGACGCCTTGTTCGCTCCACTCGGCATAGCGCCGGGCCAGTTCAGGGCAATAGTCGTCCAGTTCCAGGCCCGCGGTCCGTCCTTGTATCTGGCACAGCTCCAGGGCCTTGGGATTGTGTTGGCGCACCTTGCCTTCCCGGTCCAAGACCAGGATGCCATCCTGCATGTCCTGGATCACTTGCTCGTTGATGCGCATTTGCGCCGCCAGGGCCTCACCCCGCTGACGGGCCAGATGCTCGTTGGCCACCACCCGCTTGGAGAGCAAGTGGGCCGAGATGGCGGTACCGAAGAAGCCGACACAGATCACGCCGGTATAGGTGAAATCAGACAGGTCGCCGACATCCTGGAGCTGATGGAAGGCCTGCTCCACCAGTACCGCCACCGAAGCCATGGCGGCATAGAACAGGGTCAACCGGCCCTGCCCCACCAGGCCAGCACCGGCCAGCACCACCAGCAGCATGTAGCTGATGCCGCTGCGATTGCCGCCGGACAAATGCATCAACAACGTCAATACCAACACATCCACCGCCACTTCCACCGTCAGCAGCAGGTTGAACGGTGGACGCCAGCGCGGCAGCACATAGAACAGCGTGGCGGCCAGCAGATAGGAACGCACCAGCCACTCGGTCAGGCGCAGATTCTGGCTGCCGAAGGGCGGTGAAGCGGAGAGGAAAATCAGCGCCAGTCCGAATAGCGCAGCCACCAGCAGGCGATATAAATGGAAATATTGCAGGGAACGCCAGAACGATTCCGTCGGCGCGCCTGCGTTGAGGCGCTCACTGAAACTGGGGGAATGGCCCGTCGGCGTTTTCACTGCATCCTGCGCCATTGCTCACGATGTTCCTGGCAACAAAAAACGGCATCTCCATGGCGCAGGGCTTCCACCTCGGGCAAATACACGCCGCATTGAGCGCAGGCCACCATGGCTTGGGATGCATCGGGCCGGGGCACATTGCCGGAAGAGGAAGTCCGGGCGTCATCCCCGCCTCTGCTGCGGGAACGGAAAATGCCCCAAAACATCAGCAGGATCAGCAGCCAGAGCAAGCCTTTGAGCATCTCTCCCCCGAAACCAGAACACCAACAAAAATGCCGGTCGGATGACCGGCATTTCGTATCAGGCAGGTGTGCATTTGGTCGGGGCGAGAGGATTCGAACCTCCGACTCCTGCGTCCCGAACGCAGTACTCTACCAGGCTGAGCTACGCCCCGAAGCCGACCTACCTGAGCGGGAACCCTTGCAGTTTGAACCCGTCGCCATCAATGACGGCGGGTGACTGCAAAGTCCGCCAATTCTAGCAGACTGTCTTTGTATTGCGAAGGCGGCAGGGCATTAATCGCGGCCTTGGCCGTTGCCGCTTCGGCTTCGGCGCGGCGGCGGGTTTCTTCCAAAGCACCCGTGGCCTGGATGGCGGCGAGAATGGCGGGCAGTTCATCCAGCCCCCCCTGTTCAATGGCTTGGCGTACCAATGCAGCCTGTTCCGGGCTGCCGTGCTGCATGACGTGGATCAGGGGCAGGGTCGGTTTGCCTTCGGCGAGGTCGTCGCCCACATGCTTGCCGGTTTCCCCTTCCACACCGGAGTAGTCGAGCACGTCGTCCACCAATTGGAAGGCGGTGCCCAGGTGCATGCCATAGCGGGCCAGGCCCTCTTCCATCTCCGGCGTGCTCTGGCCAAGGATGCCGCCGAGGCGGGCGGCGGCCTCGAACAGCTTGGCGGTCTTGTAGCGGATCACGCGCAAATAGGCGTCCACATCCACATCGGCGTTATTGCAGTTCATCAACTGCAAGACCTCACCCTCGGCGATCACATTGGTTGCGTCGGCCAGCACTTCCATGATGCGCATGCTGCCTACCCCCACCATCATCTGGAAAGCACGGGAATAGAGGAAATCCCCCACCAGCACGCTGGCGGCATTGCCGAACAGGGCATTGGCGGTATCGCGGCCGCGACGCAGGTCGGATTCGTCCACCACGTCGTCGTGGAGCAGGGTCGCGGTATGGATGAACTCCACCACTGCCGCCAGTTCGTGGTGGTGGCTACCCCGGTACCCTGTGGCCCCCGCCGTGAGCAGCACCAGGGCCGGACGCATGCGCTTGCCGCCGGCGCCAATGATGTATTCAGCCACTTGGCGCACCAGCACCACATCGGAGTAAAGGCGGTCGCGGATGACCCCATCGACGACCTTCATATCGTCGGCGATCAGGGCATAGAGGGAATTGAGCTGCACAGGGGAAGGGGCGCGGAGCGGATTTGCAGGAAAGGCGCGATGTTAGGCACCCCTCACGGCATCGTCAACAATAGACAAATTTGCTTTGACATGAATGAGTTGGCTCCCTATAATGCGCGGTTCTTTTGTAGCACCCGCAGTACTTTCCTTCTTTTATAACGGAGTCATCCATGTCTTATGCGGTCATAAAAACCGGCGGCAAGCAGTATCGCGTCGTTGCCGGCGAAAAGATCAAAGTAGAACAGATACCGGCAGACGTGGGCGCTGAAATCACTCTCGACCAAGTTTTGATGGTCGGCGAGGGCGAGTCGGTCAAGATCGGCACGCCCCTGGTTTCAGGTGCCACAGTCACAGCCAAAGTGGTCAGCCACGGTCGTCACGACAAGGTTCGTATCTTCAAGATGCGTCGTCGTAAGCACTACCAGAAGCATCAAGGCCACCGTCAGAACTACACCGAACTGGAAATCAGCGGCATCGCCGGCTGAGTTCATAGCCTAATAAGGAGCACTTACCATGGCACACAAGAAAGCAGGCGGTAGTTCCCGTAACGGCCGCGACTCAGAAGCCAAACGACTGGGCGTCAAGAGCTACGGCGGCGAACTGATCCACGCCGGCAGCATCATCGTCCGTCAGCGCGGCACCCAGTTCCACCCCGGCGACAACGTCGGTATCGGCAAGGACCACACCCTCTTTGCCAAGGTGCACGGCACGGTGAAGTTTGCCGTCAAGGGCGCTACGCAACGCAAGGTAGTGAGCATCGTTCCCTACGCTGGCGAATAATCAGGCCTGGGCCTGGCAAAAGCCCTATCCCTGGGATAGGGCTTTTGCATTTCTGGAGCAGCAACAATGAAATTCTTTGACGAAGCCAGGATCGAAGTCATGGCCGGCGACGGCGGCAATGGCGTGGCTTCGTTTCGCCGCGAAAAGTTCATCCCTTTTGGCGGCCCCGACGGTGGCGACGGCGGCAAGGGCGGTAGCATCTACGCCATCGCCGACCGCAATCTCAACACCCTGATCGATTTCCGCTACACCCGCATGTTCCGCGCCGACCGGGGCGAAAATGGCCGCGGCTCCGACTGCTACGGCAAGGGCGGCGGCGATCTGGAGTTGCGCATGCCCGTGGGCACCGTGGTGTCCGACTACGAAACCGGCGAGCTGATCGCCGACCTGGACAAGGACGGCAAGCGTGTCCTCATCGCCCAGGGCGGCAAGGGCGGGCTGGGCAACCTGCACTTCAAGTCCAGCACCAACCGCGCCCCGCGCCAATGCACCCCCGGCGAGGAAGGCGTGCGGCGCATGCTCAAGCTGGAATTGAAGGTGCTGGCTGACGTGGGCCTGTTGGGCCTGCCCAACGCCGGCAAGTCCACCTTCATCCGCGCCGTTTCCGCTGCCCGCCCCAAGGTGGCCGACTATCCCTTCACCACCTTGCATCCCAATCTGGGCGTGGTGCGGGTGGACCATGACCGCAGCTTCGTCATCGCCGACGTGCCCGGCCTGATCGAAGGCGCGGCGGAAGGCGCCGGCCTCGGCCACCGCTTCCTGCGCCATCTGCAACGGACCAGGGTGCTGCTGCATCTGGTGGATATCGCCCCCTTCGATCCCGACGCTGACCCGGTGCGGGATGCCTTGGCGATCACCAACGAACTGCGCAAGTACGATGAGCAGTTGTATACCAAACCGCGCTGGCTGATCATCAACAAGATCGACCTGGTTCCCGAAGAAGAGCGGGAAGCCCGCATCGCCGCCCTGATTGAGGGCTACGGCGGCGTGGACAAGCACTTCGTGATTTCCGGCCTCACCGGCGATGGTTGCAAGGCGCTGACCTTCGCCGTGATGGAGCATATCGAGAAACACCGGGCCGAATTCGGCGATGTGGTGGTGGAGCACGACACCCGCCCCCCAGAGCCCAAAGCCCCAGTGGCAGACGAAGACGACGATGGCGAAGATGACCATGAGATCGACGATAGCGAAGAGTAAGCGGCTGATCGTCAAGGTCGGCAGCGCCCTCGTTACCGACAACGGCGCTGGCCTTTCCCAAGCGTTCATTGCCGAATGCGCCCGGCAGATCGCCGCGCTCCATCGCCAAGGCCGGGAGGTGGTGCTGGTGTCCTCAGGCGCCATCGCCGCCGGCATGCAGCGGCTGGGTTGGCACGAACGGCCCCACGGCATTCATGAGTTGCAAGCGGCGGCGGCCGTGGGCCAGATGGGCCTGTGCCAGACCTATGAAACCTGCTTTTCCAGCCATGGCCTCAAGACCGCGCAGATCCTGCTCACCCACGAGGACCTGGCCGACCGCACCCGCTATCTCAATGCCCGCTCCACCCTGACCACCCTGCTCTCCCTGGGGGTGGTGCCCATCATCAACGAGAACGACACCGTGGTCACCGACGAAATCAAGTTCGGCGACAACGATACCCTGGGCGCCTTGGTGGCCAACTTGGTGGAAGCGGAATTGCTGGTAATCCTCACCGACCAGCAGGGCTTGTACAGCGCCGACCCGCGCAAGGATCCGGCAGCCACCCTGATCCATGAAGGCGCGGCGGAAGATCGCCGCTTCGAAGCCATGGCCGGCGGCGCCGGTAGCGGCATCAGCAAGGGCGGCATGATCACCAAGATCCGCGCCGCCCAGCGGGCCGCCCGCAGCGGTGCCCACACCCTGATCGCCAGCGGCCGCGAAGCTGATGTACTACCCCGCCTTGCCGCCGGTGAGCAACTGGGCACCCTGCTCTACGCCAGTGCCACGCCACTAGCCGCACGCAAGCAATGGCTGGCCGACCACCTGCAATTGGCCGGCAGCCTGAGCCTGGATGCCGGCGCGGAGAAAGCTTTAAAAGAAGGCCGTAGCCTGCTACCCATCGGCGTTACCGCCGTGGAAGGGGAATTCGAGCGGGGCGCCGCGGTGGCTTGTCGAGACAGCCAGGGCCACGAGATTGCCCGGGGCCTGATCAACTACTCAAGCTCTGAGGCACGGCGCATCGCCCGCCACGGCAGCGGAGACATCGAGGGATTGCTAGGCTACGTGGACGAGGAAGAATTGATCCACCGGGACAACCTTATCCTGATCTAAACGACAACACCAAAAAACAAAGCCCGGCAAATGCCGGGCTTTGTTCTTGCGCCGTCTAAACACAAAATCACTGCGCCTTGACGATGGGTTCGAGCAAGGTTTGCAGTTCGCCAGCTTGGTACATCTCGGTGGCGATATCGGCACCGCCGACGAATTCGCCGTTGACATAGAGTTGGGGCACCGTGGGCCACTGGGCGTAGTCCTTGACACCCTGGCGAATGGATTCGTCAGCCAGCACATCCACTGTGACAAATTTGTTCAGGCCGCAGGCCTTGAGAATCTGCACCACACGGCCGGAAAAACCGCATTGGGGAAACTGCGCGTTGCCCTTCATGTAGAGCACCACGGAGTTTTGGGTCACGGTGTCGTGAATTTTCTTTTGCACGTCGTCCATCTTGAATTCCTTTTCAATACCCGACAAAAATTATCGGGTTAATTTTACCGGCCCAAGGGCTCGGGGTCAATGTCAGCCTTGCCATCGCCCGAGAGTGACACGCAGGATTCCTGCCAAGTCCCGGTGTTGTTCGATGGCGGCAAAGCCTCGCTCGGCCAGGACCCCTGCCACAGCCTCGGCCTGGTCGTAGCCATGCTCGAACATCAGCGTTCCGCCAGGATTGAGATAGTCCGGCGTCTGGGAAGTAATGTGACGGATGTCGTCCATTCCCGTCGGCCCGCTGGCCAGGGCGGATGCCGGCTCGAAGCGCACATCGCCCTGGGCGAGATGGGGGTCGCCAGCGGCAATGTAGGGCGGATTGGCAACAATCAGATGGAAACGGCTCCCCACAACGGGTTCGAACCAACTGCCGTGAAAGAAACGTACGGGCGCCGATAGAGCCTCGGCATTTTCTCTCGCCACCGCCAAGGCTTCTGCCGAAGCATCCACCGCTGTGACCTTCGCCATCGGCGCTTCAAGTGCAAGGGTCACCGCGATACAACCGCTGCCGGTACCCAGGTCAAGCACTGCCGGCGCGGGAATGCCTTTCATTCTGGCCAAGGCCAGCTCCACCAATAGCTCCGTTTCATGGCGAGGGATCAACACCGCAGGACCCACAGTGAATTCCCGGCCGTAAAACTCACGATGGCCGGTGAGATACGCCACCGGCTCGCCGGAAGAACGGCGGTTCACCCAGGCAGAAAATTTTTCTGCAATGTCCTTTGACAAGGCGTCGTCATGATGGGCCTCAATCCACGCCAAATTCCGCTCCAGCAGAAAGCCCAGCAGCAGACGAGCCTCTGCAAGGGGAATGGATAGCCGCGCAGCTCGTAGGGCATCGGCGATAGTAACCGCCACGGTCAGTGATTTTCTTCCGAGAGGGCGGCCAGCAATTCCGTCTGGTGCTCCGAAGTCAAGGCATTCACCAGTTCATCCAACTCCCCTTGCATGACGGCATCCAGCTTGTAGAGGGTGAGATTGATGCGGTGGTCAGTCATGCGCCCCTGGGGGAAGTTGTAAGTACGGATGCGTTCGGAACGGTCGCCGCTACCGATCAGGCTTTTGCGGGTGGAGGCGATCTTCTTCTGCTGCTCCCGAGTCTGGGCGTCGTTGATGCGGGCCGCCAGCACGCTCATGGCCTGGGCCTTGTTGCGATGCTGGGAACGATCGTCCTGGCACTCGACAACGATGCCGGTAGGAATGTGGGTGATACGTACCGCCGAATCGGTCTTGTTGATGTGTTGTCCGCCAGCGCCGGACGCGCGGAAGGTATCGATACGCAGGTCCGCAGGGTTGATGTGCACTTCTTCCAGCTCATCCGCCTCGGGCATCACCGCCACGGTGCAGGCGGAGGTGTGGATGCGCCCTTGCGACTCGGTAGCCGGCACCCGCTGCACGCGGTGGCCGCCGGACTCGAACTTGAGTTTGGAATAAGCGCCTTGGCCGACGATACGGCAGATGACCTCGCGATAACCGCCCAGGTCTGACTCATTGCGAGACACCACTTCGACCTTCCACCCTTGGCGTTCAGCGTAGCGGGTGTACATCCGGAACAGGTCGCCGGCGAACAGCGCCGATTCGTCGCCGCCAGTACCGGCGCGGATTTCCAGGAACAGATTCTTGTCGTCGTTGGGGTCCTTGGGCAGCAGGGCGATCTGCAGGTCATCCTCCAGTTTGAGGATGCTGGCCTTGGCTGCCTCGATTTCGTCCGCCGCCAACTCTTTCATGTCCGGATCGGCCAGCATTTCCTCGGCTCCCGCCAGATCAACTTCGGCTTTTCGGTAGGCTGCGTAAAGCGCCACGACTGGTTCAATCTCCGCACTCTCCTTGGTCAAGCGACGGTAGGCATCCATATCCTTGGTCGCCTCTTCGCTGGACATCAAGGCCTCGATTTCCTCCTTACGCTCAGTGAGATGCTGAAGCTTGTCGCGGATACTGTTTTTCATGGCAATGGTTAAGCGCGCAAAAAGAAACGCCCCGGCCCACCTTGGGCCCGGGGCGAATCCTCAGCGCTACTTGTCGGAATGGGATTGGGTGTTGAGGTGGTAGATGCCGGCCAGCAGATCAGCCACACGATTACGGTTTTCACCCTCGGCCTGGTTCAGGGCCTGGGTGGGCGGATGCATCAGTTTGTTGGTGATGCCCCGGGACAATGCCTCCAGCACCTTGGCCGGCTCTTCGCCGCGATGCAAGGCCTTCAGTGCATGCTCCAGCTCATGGTGACGCACCTGTTCGGCGCTATCGCGCAGGGCACGAATCACCGGCACCACTTCTCGGGCATCCACCCAGTGCAGGAAACTGTTCACCTGCTGGTCGATGATGCCCTCCGCCTCCACCACCGCCGCTTGTCGAGACTCCAAGCCGGCTTCGACAATTTCGCCGAGATCGTCCAGGGTGTACAGGAAAACGTCGTCCAACCGAGCCACTTCGGCCTCAATGTCGCGGGGCACTGCCAAGTCCACCATCACCATGGGGCGATGACGACGTTGCTTCAACGCCCGCTCCACCATCCCCAAGCCCACCACGGGCAAGGGACTGCCGGTGCAGGACACCACGATGTCGTAATCCCCCAGGCACCCAGCCAATTCGTCAAGGCGAATCACGTCGGCCTGAATACGTCCAGCCAAGGACTGAGCCCGTTCCGGTGTCCGGTTGGCGATAGTCATCTTGCCTGGCTTAGCCGCGGCGAAATGAGCAGCGCAGAGTTCGATCATTTCCCCAGCGCCAACGAACAGCACTTTCTGCTTGGCAATGCTGTCGAAAATACGTCCAGACAGGTGGACCGCAGCCGCAGCCATGGACACCGTATTGGCACCGATGGCCGTGGTGGAGCGCACCTCCTTGGCTACAGCAAAAGTGCGCTGGAACAGCTTGCCAAGGAAGGAACCCAGGGTGCCCGCCTCTTCCGCCGCCCGAGCCGCCTGTTTCATCTGGCCAAGGATTTGCGGCTCGCCCAACACCATGGAATCTAGGCCACTGGCAACGCGGAACATGTGACGGATCGCATCCCGCTGGGGATGGGTATAAAGATGGGGATGGATATGCGGGCCAGGCAGGGCGTGGTATTCCGCCAACCATTCCTTCACCGGCGCAATGGCATCGGCGCGATCCGTGGCGCAATACAGTTCGGTACGATTGCAGGTGGACAGGATCGCCGCCTCCCGCACCGCATTTCGCCGCAACAGATCGTGCAGGGCTTTGGGCAAGCCCATCACGTCAAACGCCACCTGCTCGCGCACGGCGAGGGGAGCGGTTACGTGATTGAGGCCTAGGGCGAAAACCTGCATGACTGAGGAAGGAATGAGCAAGAGGTAGGAATTATACGTTTCGACAGGAAAAACCTTGCGCAAACAAGAGGAAACTCTATTGGACCTAATGCCTATGAAGATGGTGCAGCGGCAAAACAGGAACAAAAATGTGGCTAGGCCTAGCCTCCAGTCTATGGTTTGCTTAACTACCCATGCTGTCCCTACCGGGAAAAAGCCCGTTGAAAACCCTCGACCACACTGACTGTAGGCTTCCAGCCAAGGATCCGACGATTTTTGTCGATGTCCACCTGTAGATTGCCATAAAGCCGGCGCACCAAATTCTCTTTCCCAGTCCAGTAGGCGGAACGACAGATCAGTTTCTGGGGCAAGGGAAACAAGCGGGCTGGTCGGCCGATGGCTGCGCCGATCTCACTGGCCAAGCGAGTAGTCGAAATATCCTCGCCGTCGCTAGCAAGGAAAATCTGACCGGCGGCGGCGGGATGGTCAATGCATGTCTCGATCAACGAACAAAGATTGTCAATACCCACCAAGCTGCGCCAATTATCAATCTTAGCCAGAGGCAGGGGCAGGCCGCGGCTAATCGCTCCCTGGAGACTACTCAGGTTGCCCTTGACTCCGCGTCCATAGACCAGGGGCGGGCGAATGATCACTACTTCCAAGCCACTGTTTCGGGCGAGCGCCATTAACGCTGTCTCGGCTTCCGCCTTGCTGACGCCATAGTGATCCTCTGGAGCGATTGGATCATCAGCGCAGAAGGGCCGACCGGGGTTAGTCTCTTCGCCATTTACTTTGATCGAGCTGAGGTACACGAAGCGACGTACGCCGGCCACCACGGCCGCCCGTGCCAGAGCTAAGGTACCGGCCACGTTAACTTCGCGGAATGCCGCCAGTGGGTCGGCATGGGTTTCGCGCATCACATGGACCCGAGCCGCCAGATGAATGACGCAATCCACACCGACAAGGTGCCCTTGCCAATCAGTGCTGCCGTCAAGGCTCTCAATGAAAAAACCTTCCACGCCCGGTGGCAACGCTGTCGTCGATCGATGGGGAGCGATCAACGAGTACCGCCCCGCCAGATGTGAGATCAGCGCGCGGCCAACGAAACCCGTGGCTCCGGAGACCAACAAGCGACTCACATCGATTTCCTCCAGACCACACGATTCACATAGTCGGTGTAGCTAAATATCACCCGGACTACCTTCTCGGCCACATTGGGTACCGAGTAGTCCTTCACCTGATGCAGCGTACGCTCACCCCCGCGGCCCTGAGAAAGGACCAGCTCGAGGGACTGGAGCACCCGGTCCACCGTCAGTCCAGTCATCACCGTCGCTGCCTCTTCCATACCCTCAGGGCGTTCATGGGCCTCTCGGATGTTAAGAGCGGGAAAGTTGAGAATCGAACTTTCCTCGTTGATCGTGCCACTGTCAGAAAGCACCGCTATGGCATCCATTTGTAGCCGGACGTAGTCCACCAAACCCAATGGCTTCATCAGATCGATCTTGGGAGAAAGAGGCATTGCGAGGGCATCGAAGCGCTTTCGGGTACGCGGGTGGGTAGAGACTATAATGCGTTTGCCATATCTCTCGGCGATCGTGTTAAGCACTTCGACGAGACGGCCGAACTGTATCGGGCTATCTACGTTTTCTTCCCGGTGGCAGCTGATTACAAAGTAATCACGGGCAACGAGGCCGAGGCGAGATAGCACGTTCGACGCTTTCATCAAAGGCAGGTAGTGTGTAAGGACTTCGTGCATCGGGCTACCGGTCTTGATGATGCGATCAGGCGGAAGACCTTCTCTAAGGAGGTATTCTCTAGCAATATCGCTGTATGGCATGTTGATGTCCGCCAGATGGTCAACGATTTTTCGGTTTGTTTCCTCGGGAACGCGCGCATCGAAGCAGCGATTGCCGGCCTCCATGTGAAAGATGGGGATCTTGCGCCGCTTGGCAGCGATCGCCGCCAAGCAGGAATTGGTATCGCCAAGGACCAGCAATGCCTCCGGCTGCTCACTCGCCAGGACCTGATCGGCCTTGGTAATGATGTTGCCAATGGTTGCAGCGACGCTATCGCCCACAGCGTCGAGGAAATGGTCGGGCTTTCGGATAGAAAGCTCGTCGAAGAAGATCTGATTCAACTCGTAGTCGTAGTTCTGACCCGTGTGCACGAGCACGTGGTCAGCGACCTCATCGAGGCGAGCGATCACCCGCGATAATCGGATCACCTCGGGCCGGGTACCAACCACGGTCATCACCTTAAGTCTGGCGCTTGTCATATTCCTACTTTCTCGGGGAAAGTGTCAGAGTCCGATGGATCGTAAATCTCATTGGACCAGAACAGGGTCATCAGCTCGCCCTCCCCCACGTTCTCGATGGAATGGGTGTAGAAGGTGGGGATGTCTACAATCACTGGCCGACGGCCTGAAACGCGGACAGTCAGCACCTCAGTGGTGAAGAGCTTGCGGAAGCGAATCTCGGCCTCACCAGCGCAGACCAGGAAGCGCTCGAACTTACGGGTATGGAAATGGTTACCGCGGACCACGCCCGGATGGGAAGTGGATAGAAAAGCCTGGCCACCCGGGTAGGTGCGCACCGCCTCGAACAGAGTGCCCCTGGCATCCGTATGCAGGTCCAAAGGTAGCTCGGCGTGGCGCGGAAAAAGATAGCTGCGGAAGGTATTGAATAGGGCCACGTCGTGGCTGTCCGTCATCGCCGGTAGGATGCGTAGGTCCAGATAGTCCGCGCGCAGCCCGGCGATTTGGCGGGCCAGGTCCTCCACCAACACCGTGCGTCCCTTGACCCTGGTCTGTCCTGAGGCGCCACTTTCGATCAGTTCGAGAAATTGCCCCGCCACCGCCTGCGCGTGCACCAGTTCCATCACCCCGCCGGGATTGACCGCGGGGGTCTCGCCGTGGGTGATTTGGTGACAGAAGGTGGCCACCGCAGAATTGTGGAAGGGGCGCCCGAACTCGCCGAAGACATTGGGCAGAATCACATCGCTAAAGCGCCCGCCCAGCCGTTGCGCCAACGCAGCGAAGGCAGCCGCCACCTCTCGCTTGCTCTGCCCGTAGGCGCTATCGCGGTCATGGTGGGTGGAATTGGCGAACAGCAGGTGAGGCATCTCGCCGCCAGCACAGGCGGACTCACAAGCGGCGACTAGGCGGGCGGCCAGCCCGCCGTTGATTCCAAGCACATCGGCATCAGCACCTCGGTTGATCCCAGCGCAATGGATGAGGGCGTCAAGTCCGCAAGCGAAGGCAGCCAGCGCGGCAGAATCAGCGAACTCTGCGCGTCCGGCGATTCGACACTCTGCGTTTGGCAGCATGGCACGAATGCGTGCCCGCAGATGCCATCCGAGCAGGCCGTCGGCGCCGGTAATGCCTATTTTCATAAGCGGCCCACCGCCTTCAGTTCGGCAACTACGCCAGGCAGGGTCAGTAGCAACTGCTCTACCTGGTCTACGTCGAGGCGCTCGGTGTTATGCGACGTGTAGTCATCGTAGTCGACCTCCTGGGCATTCCCTTCGGTGAAATACTTGCCGTAGTTTAGATCCCGGTTGTCCATTCGCGACCGGTAGTAGTCGCCCATGTCCTCGGAATTGAAAAGCTCCTCCCTGGTTGCCAGGGTTTCGTATAGTTTCTCGCCGTGACGCATGCCGATGACTTTGACTCCGGCATCGGACTTGAACATTCGGAGCAAAGCTTCAGCCAGCACGCCGACCGTGCAAGCCGGGGCCTTGCGAATAAACAGATCGCCCTGGCGGCCGTGGAGGAAAGCGAAGCCGACCAAGTTGATCGCCATCGGCAGCGGGAGTAGGAAGCGCGTCATCTCGGGCACGGTTAGGGTCAGCGGCTTGCCCTCACGAATCTGCTTGATGAATAGCGGGATCACCGAGCCGCGCGAATACATCACGTTGCCGTAGCGGACCGAACAAAGAACAGTGCCGTTGTCACCAGTCCGGCGGGCCGCGGCTTGGGTGACCTTCTCCATCAGCGCTTTGGTCATTCCCATGGCATTGAGGGGATAAACTGCCTTGTCAGTGGACAAGCAAACCAAACGGGAGACCCCGCTAGCGATGGCCGACTCGACTACGTTGTTGCTGCCCTGAATGTTGGTCGCCACCGCCTGCATCGGAAAAAACTCGCAAGACGGCACCTGCTTGAGGGCTGCGGCATGAAACACGTAGTCGACGCCGTGCATCGCCGAATCCACGCTGGCGCGGTCACGCACGTCACCGATGTAGAAGCGCACCTGGTCACTGCCCAGATCGATACGCATCTGCTCCTGCTTGAGCTCGTCGCGGGAGAAGATGCGGATCTCGCGGCAGTCGAAGGGCTCCAGGAACCGCAGAAACTCGTGGCCAAAGGAACCCGTGCCCCCGGTGATCAGCACCCGTTTGTCCTTGAACAGCGGGGCTAGCTGCTGGATTTCATCAGTCTTCATATCATTTCCTGTTGTCATTGCCGGCGCCGCGGGCTTCTCGGAACCAGGATTCAAGCCTGTCAAGCAGGCGGTCACGGGAAAAATGCTCCCGGTAATAGGCCTGGCCCCGCTCGCCCATCTCCCGCCTAGCAGCCGGGTCAGCGGACAGTAGGACGCGGACAGAGCGCTCGAGCCCGGCGGCATCCCCCGCCGGGCACGCAAGGCCTCCGCCCGATTCCTCGATGATGCGCGCCCCCTCCCCGCTGATCATGCCGAGCACCGGGCGGCCGGCGGTCAGATAGGATTGTAGTTTCCCAGGGACCGTCAGTGCGAAAATCGGCTCGTCGCGCAGACTGAGGAGCAGGGCGTCCGCCGTCCGGAACAGGGCCGGCATGGCCTCATTGGGCTGCTGGCCGAGGAAGCGCACCTTGTCCTCCAGGCCCAGGGCAGCGACTCGAGCATGGGCCTCGGTCGCGGCCCGACCATCTCCAGCAATAACCCACTCAACATAGGCGTCGCGCAGCCGTCCGGCCGCATCGATGATGGCAGGAAAGTCCTGCGCCGCGCCGATGTTGCCTGCGAACACGATTCGGAAAGGCCGCTCGCCCGTCACCCTCCTGACCTTGGCGTCGTCATCGGGGATCTCAAGCGCAGCTTCGTAGGCGGCCTCACCCCAATTCGGGAAGTAGCGCACCTTGCCCGGCTCAACGCCCTGGCGGTTGAGTTCGCCGCAGAAGGCCTCGGATTGAACCAACAACAGGTCGCAGCGGCGATAAATCCACTTTACTAAGCGGTCCACCAGGGCTAACACCCCCGGCGAAGAAACTACGCCCACTGCCTGTAGGCTCTTCGGCCAGAGATCGAGTATCCAGAACAGCACCGGCACGCCGAAGCGACGGCGGGCCAGGGCTGAAACTAGGCCGACGGTGATCGGCGAGGGCTCGAAGACGAAGATGGCATCGTAAACCCGGCGGGGCAAGCGGAATTGCACGGCCCAGGCAGCACTGATGACGAAGGAACAGTAGTTTGCGAGCAGGCGCAGCCCGCCTCCGTCACCACGGGGTAGCAGTGGTACTCGGTAGACTCGCGCAGCGCCGATGGTCTCGGTCCAGGGCCCCTGCCAGCCGTAACCCAGGGCAATCCGCCCGGAGGGGTAGTTGGGCAGGCCAGTGAGCACGGTGATCTCGTGCCCCCGCCCGGCTAGGGCATCCACCAGGTCGTTAATGCGGAAATTCTCCGGGTAAAAATACTGGCTGATGAAGAGGATGTGCATGGCAGCCCCGTCAGTCTTCGCCGGCCTTCAGGCGGCGATAGAGGGCGAGGACCTCGCTGGCATTCCGCGCCGCATCGAAGCTGCCCTCGGCGAAGGCGCGGGCCTGGTCACCCATGGTTCGCCGCAGTTGGGGATCACGGTAGAGGCGCTCGATGGCGTCAGCCAGAGCCAAATGATCCCGGGGCGGGATGGTCAGGCCTGTGACCTCGGGTTGGATCGTATCCGGCATGGGCTCGGAGACTGCGGCAATCGCCGGGATGCCGTAGAGGGCGGCCTCGAAGATCGGCCGCCCCGGCGCGTCATAGTGGCTCGGGAAGGCGATCACGTCCATGGCCCGATAGACTGCCTTTAGGTCGGTGGTGAAGGGCTCGAAGCGAACGATGTCTTCCAAACCTTCGGCGGCGATGATGTCCAGCAGTTCATTGCTGATCTCCTGGGAGAAGCCCAGGCTGCGCAGCAGTCGGTCGCGCCAGCCGGATTGATGGCGGATTTCCTTGCCGATCAGCTTGAAACGCACCGGTACGCCGCGGCGCTTCAGTTCGGCGGCGGCACGGACAAATTCGATGCAGCCCTTGACCCGGGCGATGACCCCGACCATGCCCACCACCAGCTCCCCGGGGCAGACATCGCCCGTGGGACCGCCGCCGTCGGGGACCTTGAGGCCGTTGTGGATCACTGTGGACGACAGATCGGCCGGCAGGCTCTGCTGGACGTTCTGGTCGATGGCGATGCGCATCGCGGAATAGCGGCCAACCAGTCCAAAAACCCAGTGAGTACGGGCCAGGGGCAGCGTGCACTGAACCGAGCGTACATGAACCACCACCGGCTTGCCGAACAGCCAGCGGGCAGCTAGCAAAGAAGGCAGCATGGTGATCTCGTTCACATGGACGAGGTCGGTGTCAGGCCAGCGCCGACGGGCCCGCCAGAGGGCGAACAGAGTACCCGGCAGGTAGAGCAACTCTCGGCCAAGAACTAGCCAGCGCCAGCCACGATAGTAGCTGTAGCGGCAATGGTCGAACTGGGCGACGCCTCCCGAAGTCAGCAGCAGTAAGCCCTGGCGGCCAAGGATTTCGGCATACTGGCCGCGGGGCAGCACAATCCTCGCCTCCACCGTGCCAGACGGCAGGGCGTTGATCATTTCCATCATGCTCCGCGAGGAACCGCCAAAGGGCGCCACGTGGTGCAGATAGAGCACTTTGAGGCTGGCCGCGTCGGCCTGACATTCCGTCATGCGCCCCGCACCGCCCGGTAGACCCGAAGCAGGCCGTCCCACAGCCACTTCTCCGAGCCGTAGGTCGCGTGTTCGACCCGTGGCGCATCCAGGTAAGCGTAGAAAGACGCCTCGCTGAAACCGAGCTTCTTCAACACGAAGGCCATGTCGTCGCGGAGTTGGGCAGGATCAGGATAGGGCGACTGCTCCAACTGGACGAGGGCCGCGGCGCGGGTCATCTGGCCGCTGATGACCAACGTGGACAAATGCAGGCGGCGCTTGTCGATGCCGAACTTGCGCGGCAGGATGTAGCCTTGGTAGAAGCGGGTGAACACCGACTCGTAGTGCTTGTAGGGATAGGGCTTGTAGTCCACCTCGGCGGCGAGCAGCTTCAGCGCCTCGTCCTTGCGGTAGTCGAAGTAGTCGAGGAAGGGCGTCCACTTAATGCGCCGCACGAACTCGTTGAAGACGAAGCCCTTGACTGAGATCAGCGGATGGGTTTTGATCGGCATCGTGCCGAAGCGGCGCTGGATGGCGCGGATGTTGGTTGCGTCGAACTTCAGGTGATTCCATCCCTCCGGCATCCGCATGCCCTCGGTCGCGCGGTTGGTTCCGGCGAGGATATGACGCAGACCATAGCGGGCCGCCTGCTGGTAGTTGAGGGCCAGCATGGCGTTGTCCATAAGCAGCTCGATGTCCACCACATTGGCTTTGAAGAAAGCCAGCTGCATGTCCCGGTTCTCTTCCCAGTCGATGACGTGAGTATGAAGGTCGACGCCCAGGCGGCGCACTAGATTGGCGATGTTATGGGTGGCCAGTTCCGAGTTCCAGCCATTATCGAGGTGCACCGCTAGGGGACGCAGGCCTTGGCGCACAGCAGTGTAAAGCACGTAGGCGCTGTCGATGCCGCCACTTAGGCCGACGATGCAGTCATAGGGCTTGCTACGCCCTGCGGCCTTAACCGCAGCAATGAAACTCTCGGCATTCTGTCCGGTGGCGGGAACGGCGACCAGCTTGGTCGCAAAGTCGCGGCAGAAATGGCACCGGCCAGAAGCATCGAAGGTAATGTCCGGCGCCGAGGTATCCATCACGCAGGTAGTGCAGGTCTGGTTCATAGGTGGCCTATCTCGCGCTCGAGCAGCGCATAGTCTGGATAGGAAATCAGCACCGCACGGTGCTTGCCCTGGTAGACGAACAGGCTGCCAGCGGCAACGCCGGAGACGCCACCCTCGTGTACCGCGCCCTTGATGTCGGCGATGTCGGCGGCGCCTCCGCAGGCCACCACTGGGACGTCCACCGCGTCCACCACTGCGCGGATGGTCTTGTAGTCGAGGCCTTTCTGGGTGCCGTCTCTATCCACATCGTTGAGCAGTATCTCGCCGGCACCGAAAGCCGCCACTTTGCGGGCATAGTCGGCCGGGCTCAAGTCAGTGGCCTTGCCGCGGGCAGCGTTGAACACCCGTGGGCGACCCATCCAGTCGCGGCGGACATCAATCGCCACCACCGTACTCTGTGCACCGATGGCATCCGATATCTCTCGGATCAGTGCTGGGCGCTCAAGGGCGGCGGAATTGACTGCAATCTTCTCCACGCCGAGGGCGACGATGCGCTTGGCCAGGTTTACCGAGTCAACCCCGCCGCCATAGCACAGAGGCATGAAGCATTCCTCAGCCACTTGGTGGATGTAGTCTAGGTCAGGCGCGGTGCCTTGGCGTGAGGCGAAGATATCGAGCAGGATCAGTTCGTCCACTTCCTTATCATTGAATATCTTAACCGCGTTGAGGGGGTCGCCAACATAGGACGGATCCTTGAAGCGGATAGTCTTAACCAGGCCCTGGCGGCGAAGCAACAGACAGGGAATAACGCGGGCACGGAGCACTAGTGAACCCCCAGAAAATTGGCCACCAAACGCATGCCGAACTTGTGGCTCTTCTCAGGATGGAACTGGGCGCCGAAAACCTTACCCACCTGTACGGCGGAGGCGAAGGGCTGCCCATATACCGTGGTCCCGGCAACATCCTGAGCCCGCTCGCAATCGGCGTAGTAGGAATGAACGAAATAGAAGCGGTTATCCTCAAGCCCAGCGAACAGCGAGCAGCTAGTGGCTGGCTCGACCCGGTTCCAGCCCATGTGGGGAACCTTGAGTCCAACGGCTGGGTCGAATCGTCGAATCCGGCCTCTGATCAAGTCGAGACCAGGACGCTCACCCTCCTCGCTAGCGGGAAACAACAACTGCATGCCAAGGCAGATGCCAAGCAAAGGCACCTGGCGGGTAACTGCATCGAGCAGAGGTGGGACGAAGCCGGCGTTTTCGAGGGCGCTCATCCCGGCGTCAAAGGCACCTACTCCAGGCAGAATGATGCGTTCAGCCGCAATGAGGTTGGCCGGGTCGCGACAAACAACCGGCTGACCACCCATCTTGCGGATCATATTGGCGATCGAGCCAATATTGCCCAGCCCATAGTCAATAATATGGACAGTCGGCTCGGGGGTGATATGCACTCAGGTCTCCAGGACACAGCCGGCACAGGCCGAGGTAAAGACGCTAATTATCGTCGATTTTGCCCCTGAAGGAGCTTGGCAATCGGATATTTCCGATCACCTCATCTTGTTTTCAACAAGGTAGATACGTTGTCCACAAAGCCAGGTTGACAGTAGTAGTCGCGCTCCAATAGGCCACCGGGATTCCAAACCTGGGAGTCCACTACCGCCGCTAAAGCACCTGGATCAGTCAGATCAAGGGCGCACCCTTCGGCCACCAGCCCGGCTACCAGTTCCCAACCCTCGAGGCGAATCACACCAGTAGGCGTGCCGATCGCCAGAGCATCGAAGTGACAGGCAGAGGCGATACTCAGGTGGAGGTCAGCTTCTGCAATCAGCTGATAAGTATTAGGCTGGGCGGCGCCCGGTTGGACTCTGATCCGCGAATCGCGTGCAATCAACTCTTCATATCCACCAGCGCCCCGGGAATAGGCGGGATGAAGCCGGACGATCAGTTCGCAATCGCCGGAATAGGCGGTCAGGAATTCATCCAGGAACGAAGCCAGGGCGCCTTGATCAAAGCCCTGAGCAGTGACCACCAGTCGTGGCCGGCGGGGGTCGGCGCGCCACGCGGATCGCAGCTCGCGGGCCCAGTCGATGATAGCCGCTCCCACCAGAATGGTGCCGCCTGTACGGGCGGCCAATGTATCCCTCTGGCGCGCGGCCCAGTACTCACCATAAAGCGCCAATCGGTCCGGCAACAACAGGGCAGTAACGGGGCAAGCCCCCAAAGGCGTCGATGCTGCCAAGGCGTCGGGGTGATCCTCGGTATAGATTCCATGCTGCAGTTCGGCGAAGCGTACCCCCCGATCGCGACAGGCTTTGATCAAAGCCCGCTCGCCGGTATCGGCGGCGAGCACCCACTTCACCCCGAGGCGGCCCAGCAACCAGCCATTCAATCGCGCCTGCCAGTGCAACGAACTGACCATGCGGAGGATGCGGGCGGCAGGAAAGTCCTGGACGCCTAGGCGCTCTCTAATCAACTCCGCCAGCCGTTCTATGGCTGCAGCCTCCCCCGACTTGGGCAAAAGCCGGGCGAGTATCCCAGCAAGAACCTGGATAGCGGTGGTATTGATCGCATTCACCCGACCCAGCCACGGGCTGGGAGTATTAGCTGCAGCGTTCAGGGAATACAGATAGACCCCGCCGGGGATCTCCCTCAGGAGCTTATTGAAGTAGATGTCCTCGGCCCCGTCGGGGCCCCGAAAGCGCAGGGCCGAGACATAGGATTTGACCGCATAGGCCTTACCACCGCGACAGAACATCAGGTCCATGAAGGATCGCCAAGCATGGGTCAGCAGCGCGCGGCGCCCCAAGCGTGGAGGGGACAGAGCGATGCCTTGTAGTGCCAGGGCCACGGGAAAGCGGATCACCCGCCAGGCCGACACACCACCGACAATGAAAGCAAAGGCCCCGGTTTCATCCTCGAATGCCCTTAGCCGGGCATTGGCCTCCGCTTCCGACAGCATCCCGCGTTAAGCGCCCAGGCCGAAGATCTTCGCCACCAGCACCATGGACTTCCAGGAATCCGCCAAGGTAGGCAGACTGTGGGCCTCCCCACGAACAGCGGCCAAGGCCTGTCGCGCTTGCCAGCCTAGGCCGGGTTTTAGCGCAGTGTCGAGGGGATCGCCGTCCACCGATACCAGCTTGCGCTCACCCCGGCGCTGCAGAGTGAGCTGCTCCAAGGGGCGCATTTCCGCGCGCAACTCGCGGTGAGTCACGGTCACCATCCATGGTCCCGGGCCGTCCCAGCAGCCTTCGTAGAGGCCGATGTCGCCGGAACTGAAGCGAATACTTGCCACCACCATACCGGGTTGCTCAGGGGTCCACGGCACAACCGAGGTGACGTCGGTGATCTCTCCACGGCCAAAGACGTGGAAATAGTCGATCAGGTGGATCGAGTTGGCAAACATGTAGTTCTTAACCACTTCCGGAGGCTCGCCGTAGATGTCTCGAGCGGCAGCTTGGTCCTGCTGATCGAGCACCTTGACAAAGCGCGGAGCATCGCAACCCGCAAGGGCGGACAGGGCATTGCGGGTGCTGCCGTAGGCACGCCGGTTGAGGGCGACGAAAACCTCACCCTCACGCCCGGCAGCGGCGTCCACAATTCGCTTGGCGTCGGCCAAGTCATACCCGGCGGGCTTTTCCAACAGCACCTTCCAAGGGAAGCAAAAGGCCTCAGCGGCCACAGCAGCCATGGACAGCTCACGTACGGTGACGATCACCAAGTCCGCACCGGTGCGCTGATAAAGCTCCTCAACCGAGTTGCAAACCTCCATTCCAGGGTAATCGGCAGCCACTTCCTCGGCCCGACTCCGGGTCCGACTGTAGATACCGGTGAGGGTGACCCCACCCACATGGGCGAAGGCCTTCAGGTGTTCTCGGGCCATGTTGCCCGCTCCGATCACCGCAATCTTGACTGGATTCATGTCATGCCCATGGGAACTTGGTATCAATTGGTAGCCCGCCAGCCAAGGAGACCGGCGCGCCATCCCGGGTAGCTGAAACCTGGGCCGCCACCAAAGCGCGCACCGCATGGCGGCCACGTATGCCATCAGGGAAATCGCCCCCCGCCAACACGCCGCGCCAAACATCAGCAGTAGGCTCAATCACGTCGGCCGGAGCAATCTGACGCAATTCTTCAGTCGCCGGCATACCGTAACGGGTGGTGGGGAGATCGCGGAATTCTTCTTGCCGACAGATCGCCCGCAACTTGCCCGCCAGTTCATCTACGATGATCTGACCATGGCGGCACCCGTAAACTACTTGAATACCATGACCAAGGTCTCCCCCGATCTCCAGGATTAAACGCCTTCCTGTTGCGGAGCGAGCGAACAATTGACCGGAGCGATCCTCATACTCCTTACCCCGCGGATTAGGCACGATCGCTGCGTCCGCTTGAAAAGCAACCGACGTAATTTCCTCGCCAGTCATGAAACGGAACATCTCAAAATAATGGACACCATTCATCGCCAAGCCAAAATTGGCCGCTGCTACGGTGATACTGCGCAAGCCACCGAAGGCTGTCGATTCAGCCATTTCTTTAACGATGGTGTACTGCTCCATGTACTGCATCTGGTGGTTCACCCCCAGACGAACACCATAACGGCCACAAACATCCACCATTCGATCACAGTCAGCCAACGAAACCGCCATCGGCTTCTCGCAGAGAATGAAACGAACCCCGCCTGCAGCAGCATTGCAAACGTAGTCAGCATGGCTAGGCGCAGTGGAGGATACGACCATAGCTTCGGGACGGACAGCAGCCATCATCGTTTCGAAAGTAGGGAAAACGGCCTCACGAGGTATGGCTCCTTCTGCCACAGCTGCATCTACCGATGCCGGCAAAGGATCATAAGCACCCACAACAGTCAGACCAGCGCGCCGCGCCGCCTCTAGGTGTCGGCGCCCCATTCGACCGAGACCAATTACACAGGTTTTCAAGTATTTCCTTTCATTATCCCGCTCGCTTTTCCCTCGACCCACTAATCCCAATTAACGGAACCAAAGAGGCCAGCATATAAAAAGTGAAATTGTACGGAGTGAACATCACACCCCAGCCTTGCATAATGAGACCAAAAGCTACAAGTGCAATTATTCCAAAAGTGCTTTTTTTTCTGACTGCGATCCAAAGTGTTGCGCAGAATATGGCGATAAGGGCAACGCCGGCGCCCCCCCCCCTACTGAGCCAGTAAGTGCTAAGTACGCATGCATCGCAATATCGTTGCATGGTGCTTTTGGTGCAAACGGCAATTTCTGGATCATCGCCATCGTTGGGATGTACTATTTTGTTTCCAATAAATGGATGTTTAAGAAATAGTCGCAACTGGTAAATACCCGCACAATGGCGATTAATAGTCGTTGACAGCCAATTCACTGAAGTGCCCTGCTCAACCAAAATCTCCTCAAGCTGTCGGGACGCTGGTATCGTGGCCCCAATCTCAATGCGTCCTAAATCATCAGGATTGCTCAGAACCGCCTCACACGAGTCTGCTCGCAAGAGATAGCTAGCAAGGAATTCGCTGCCGAATCTCCCACCACCTTGAGCAGCCAGCAAATAAAACGAGGTCATCACAACGACAGCAGGAATCATTAATGCAGCAGCCGACCTCGCCCATCGCACCCGAATAGGCATAAGTCGATAAATAAGCACCGGTGAAACGATCAGCAACGCAATCACGGCTGTGCGAATTCCACTGAACGCAAGAAAATATACTGCCAGCGTAATGGCTAGCCAGCGCCGCCATCGAGAACCTTGGGGAGGTAAGAACGTATTCCACAATAAAACAAAGAATGAAAGTGCAGCAGACTCCGAAGGAATTCTGAATAATGAGACGCGAAACCCCAAGCCATGGTGACACGAGGTTGCATCTGCTTGCCCAGGCAGAAACCCATATTCAGTCACACCTAAATAGTAAACAATGACTGACCCGACAATCGTAGCCAAGAAAATCGCATTAAGCTCCTCAGTTCGCAAGTAGCCGCCTGAATTAACAATTGCGATTGCAACCAAGCCAATATACAACCCGTTATAAGCTAGCGATCCGCTCCATTGAATTAAGGCAACTAGCATAACCGCAGCAATAAACACCCACCACAGCTTTGGAATCCATCCAGCATTCAACAACACGCGGCGATTCAACCAAACAAAAATCCAGCCAGGAATCACAAGTGCCATGTAAGCAGGTGAAAATCTCTCGATGCTGCCAATTGAAGGTAGCAAATACGTCGCGAAGATATAGTAAGTACAGAAAACAACAAATATCCCACGACCACCAACCAACCATTCCAGACGATTTTTTTGCATTCCGGCACTAAAGGTCATAAAACTGAATATCCGAAAGAAACACCCAATTGTTTTCTCGGAATATTCTATATGTATAAAATTTTAGAAAAGAAAAATCCTGCCCGGTCAATTGATTCTTGATCCAGCGCAGACAAGGCCAGAACCCCTTCAAATAGATACGCTCCGCATTATGGTTGCTTAATTTTCCCGAACCAAGGCATGGGCACCAATCGTGCGGCAACCAACCAAGACAGAAAAAACATGCAGGCCTGAGCCGTAGTGGATGCATAAGCAGCGCCTATCCCACCCCATAGATCTACGAACGCATAGCAAAGAATCACATTGAAAATACCAACACTTAACGTAATCGTCGCCAGATATTCGGTCCGTTTTGAATATTGGATATATAAGGTCACCATATAATACATACCCATAAAGGCTGCAGCCGCAGCCATCCAGACGATATAAGTTGATGCGGCAATATACTTTTCCCCTAGAAACAGCCCCATCAGCCTACTCATAACGAATGCAAACAACATCGAGACCAACCAAACAACAACAAAATAAATATAGGTACCGCGTATCACCTTATGGCGTATTTCTAAGTCGTTGGATGCCAAAGCAGAAAAGAGCCATGGTGCATATGCTCGATTAAAAGCATCAATAACAAATATCAAAGCAGCGGTCACCTGACCGGCAGCGGCGTATAAGCCGGTATCTCGCAACGTTAGTAGCCGCGCGATGATAAAACGATCCACCAATGAGATCGCAATCCCGCTTAATACATGGACTACCAATGGCAACCCATAGCGCAAAGCCTTGCAGCCATATTGCGCCTCAAAACGGACTGGAACACCGTAATACCTGATTAAGGCAAAAACAACAGCACAGCCTGCAGCGCCACTACTAATGGCTTGCGCAACAACGCGACCTCTCCAGTCAAAAGACAACCCAGCTACCAGTACGAGAGTAAAGATCGCTAAAAGGAGTGATTGCGAAAGCTGAACAACAGCGAATTGCCTTACCAAGCCCCGAACTTGAAACATCGAGAGGGCGACATTAATGGCCGACTGAGCACATGCAGTAATCGCTACAGCCCAAAGCCAAGCCGAAGGAAACTTGGTTGCCCCTGTAATTAAATCCGCAAGGAGGAACATAACGATTGTAATGACCGCTGCGGAGCAGGCGACCAAAACCATACAGGTACCAATAAATTCGGCGAACTTATCCTCGGTGAGGTCAAAATATATCCGGCTAATCGCGCCATTGACCCCAAGTGTGAAAAGCGCCGAAATTACCGCGGATAGCGTGGTGTAAATCGCTACAGTACCGAAGTCTTCAGGAGATAGATAGCGGGTTAGCACCGGCAACATCAGAAATGGAATCGCACCACTAACGATATTGACCAATAAGTAATACTTGGCACTAACTAGTAGCGGTGAGCGCAATAAGCTTTTTAGCTTGTCGAAAGCTTCAGCGGCCATAAGCAAGTTGATAATATTAGCTTTCGCTCTTCGCCACTTTAATGGAACAGCACCTTTTCCGTAGCATCAAATATGCTAGGTTGTGTGATGAACAAGTGCTTAATATTGATGTCCTTGTCTGAAATAACTTAGCATACAGATTTGCGGATTTTAATCTTAATCCTGTAATACGGCTTGTTTATCCGGAAAATACGGGACGTCTGACTATATGGGTCAGGCCCACAAGTCAAATAAGTTGATTCCACGCATAAGTAAGCCTTTGGCCAGAGTGCCGATTAATTATGCCCCCCGAAACGAACCGCGCCTCTAGGGCGCCTTGAAGTCCAATTGAATCCGACTGACTATCGCGCAGACATTGATGGCCTGCGGGCGTTTGCCGTAAGCTCTGTAGTGTTGTTCCATTTTTTTCCCACTCTTATCCCCAGCGGATTTGTCGGGGTGGACATATTCTTCGTCATTTCAGGGTATCTGATCAGCCGTATACTTCTTCGGCAACTAGTATCAGGACGGTTTTCCTTCGCGCACTTCTACGCAGCCCGCGTATTGAGAATTTTCCCTGCGCTTATTCTGGTGGTTGCTGCATCTTTAGCCATCGGTTGGATATCACTCTTCCCAGACGAATATTCTGCCCTCGCCCGCCACGCACTCTGGGGTGCAGGGTTCGTTGAAAACTTCGGACTACTTAAAGAACATAGTTATTTCGATACGGCAACAGAACTCAAGCCGTTGATGCACCTGTGGTCACTTGCAGTCGAAGAACAGTTCTATCTATTATTTCCTGCCTTGCTTTGGGGGATATGGCGCCTACGGCATAATCCTTTGGGATTAATTTTGGCCATTCTGGCCCTTTCCTTCACTTTAAATGTTGTTGGCATTGGCCACCACGCAACGCGGACTTTCTTTTTGCCCCAGACCCGCTTCTGGGAGTTGATGGTCGGGGCAGTTTTCGCCTATATCGACCTAGGTAAACCAACACCTCCAGGAGCAGCACGCCTCCATTGGCTGGATGGCGACCGCCCCCCCACCCGCCCTGTATTCTTTAACATTGATCAGGCACACTTGGGCCCTGTAGGTCTATGTTTGCTGGTAATGGCTATTCTCATCACGCCATCAGGCAGCACCTTCCCTGGTTGGTGGGCACTCCTCCCGGTAATGGGCGCCGGATTAATAGTTGCCGCAGGGCCAGATGCATCAACGAATCGCTGGATTCTGGCCTCGGGCCCAATGCGTTCGCTAGGGCTTATTAGCTACCCTCTGTACCTTTGGCATTGGCCCATCCTATCGCTCTCCAAAATTATCTTATCTGAAACACCTTCTGTATCAATTCGCGCCTTCAGCATTGGAGTTTGTGGCTTGTTAGCTGCCTTGACATACGTTTACGTAGAAAGGCCCATCCGTTATGGCAGCAGAAGCATGGCGGTTGTTCGTTACCTATTACTCGCGCTAGGACTGCTAGCACTTACCGGCCTGATCACCAATTTGAATGACGGTTGGCCCCATAGACCGATCATTCAAGGCACTTATGCTCAATTGCAGGAGGTACGCTTTTACCGTCCACGCGACCGAAATTGCGATGCCCTTCATCCGGTCCTGGCGGAAGGCTATTGCGAATTGTCCGGTGAAAGTAAACCCGATCTGATCGTTCTTGGGGACTCTCACGCCAACATGCTTTATTGGGGGCTGACCAAAGTTCTTGGTAGCACTGGAATGACGATAGCAAATTTCGGTCACCCTGCTTGCCTTCCGTTTCTGGACGTAAGCGTTCATCAGCGGGGAGAGGGGGACGATTGCACGAAGTTCATGAACGAAGCAATCCGCCTTGCAACTGCCAATAGTAGATCCGAGGTAATAGTCCTCTCAGCCCGAGGCCCCCTGTATCTGAGCGGGCACGGCTATGGCGATGTTCCAAGTGAGCGACGTCTGGACATACTTCTCGAAGACCACTCGACACACCCCAGAGAGGGCGCCCGTAAAATCTTCGCTGAAGGTTTGGCGAGAACGCTGGACTATTTCGAGGCCAACGGCAAGAAAGTCATTTTCGTCATCGACCTTCCAGAACTGGGTTTTTCGCCTCAAGCCTGTATTTCACGCCCCCTACGGGCAGCGGCGAGGTCTGATTGCTCTTTGCCATATGCGGACTACATGAAACGAGCGAATGAGTATAGGGCACTGGTCGCGGAAGTAATTGCGCACCATGCCAACACAAAGTTATTTGATGCCAGCCAGGTTTTCTGCAACGAGATCACTTGCAAAGCTATGGACTCTGGCGAGATGCTTTATCGTGATACCGACCATCCTTCGCTAACTGGCGCAGTCAGGATTGCAAAGAAAATGCAAGCTGATGGCCTTTTCAAGTAGGTCTTAGTCAGAGGGTACTTCAGCAGCGAGCATCTCGCGAAGGCCTTTATGAAGACTAACGCAGGGATGCCAATCAAGCTCTGACTGAACCTTCTCAGTAGAGATCAATAGGTGACGACTACGATCATTTCGCTCGCCCCCCCAGTCGATCCTCAGCTCACTGCCGGTTACCTCAGCTACGGTCTGGGCAATTTGGCCGACCGTCATGGACTCAGGCCCACTGACCCCATAGACTTCCAGTCCCCTGGGGCTCTCCTTTACCCTCAGTAGTAAATCGACCAGATCAGCCACAAATAGCGGCTCCCTAAGCTGCATACCGTCACCCTCAATGAGTACGGATTGCCCTCTTCGCAGCCGCTGGTAAAAATTGGCAACTACACCTTGGCGGCTGCCCGGACCATATGTATTGTTGCAACGAAGAATCGTGGCAGAAGATATCCATCCCCGCGCAACTGCATTTATTACCAATGCCTCGGCAGCCAATTTTGCGAAACCGTAGGGTGTGTTAGGGGCAGGAGACACTTTCTCGTCAATGCGACTACCGGTCGTCCCACTCCAGACTGCCGCAGTGGAAAGAAACACCAGATGCGGAATCTTCGCCTTTGCCATTAATGCGAGAACATTCTCGGTTGTCGTGACATTAGCGCTCATCAAATCCATCGAATCGCGGGCACTCACCGCACCGGCCAAATGGAATACGATATCCACTTTGCTAGGCAAACGATGATGAAGTGCCTCATCTGATAACGCCTCCCTTACCAGAGTACATCCCTTAGGCATATCCTGAGGTTGTCGCTCAGACTCCTGGCGCAGATGGACAAAGATATTTGTTTCGACACCCAGGGCACGGATGAGATGAGGGGCAATAAACCCCCCCCCTCCGGTGATAAAGACGGAAGAACTCACCGACAAAACTCCGACGGTATTCTAGGAGCCATCATGAACTCACACCTTCCGTCGGGAGTATTCGAAAAGCTTCCGTAAGGACACCAAAGCCTGACGCCAGTTGGTTTTTTTCCCTTCTGCGTACCAGCGAGGGACATAGGAAATAGGCACATCGGCAACACGCATTCCCTTTTTTGAAAGCAGTACAGTCACTTCCAATTCAAACTCAATACCGTCGGCCGTCAGTGCCGGCAAGATTGCATCAAGCGCTCTACGCGAGTACATCTTATATCCCGTCCACACGTCTGTGGTCCGATAGCCTGTAATCACATTAGCGATCACGGTAAATGCTTTGTTGGTCAAGTAATGTAGATTCATCAGAAGTGAGATTGGCCGATAGGAGCCAAGAAAACGGGATCCAAAAACCACGTCCGCTTGACCATCAGCTATAGGCTTAATTAGATCGACGAAATCGTCCGGATTTTGTTCCAGATCGGCATCTTGGACAACAATATAGTCACCTTTGCTGAGGTGAAAACCTTTCCTGACTGCACCACCTTTACCTGTATTTATCGAGTGGATTACAGTGTGTCGCTCGGCGTAAGAATCGACAATCGTCCGGGTGAGATCGGTAGAACCATCGTTAATGATGATGATTTCTCTTGTGAAATTTTCTGGAAGCTTAGATGTCTGGATGCGTTCAATGACTTGCTGGATAGTCCGCTCTTCATTGTAGGCCGGGACGATGATCGATAATATTGGCATTTCATGTATATCCAAATTCATTCCTTTGGCGGATAGCCATTCTTGCCAGCCGAAAAGGAAAGACAGAAAAAGAACTCTAAATGGAAGTTTAGCTAAAACGATGGATCGAATCCCAGGCGATGCTATTTAGACCACGAGCATCCGTCGGGGCTTTAAGATAATGGCAAGAGCAAGAATAATTGTCGGTAACGAAATTGCCATATGGAGCAGAAATGCAGCTGCCAAGGCCGTCTCGCTTCCGAGGTGAACAACTAACGTTAGATAGGAAACCACCCCAGCCTCAAAAATACCTAGCCCTGCCGGGGCGCCAGGAACGGCAATGGCCAGTGCGACAATAAGTAAAACCGCAGTGGCATCCATCAAACTGATGTCAGTAAGGGGGAGGAACCAAATTAATCCAACATATACGACCATCAAGTTGGTTAACCACATTCCCCCAGTCGCCAAGCTTACCGTAGCTTTACGACGTATTCTCAAGTGATGTTTTAAAGAGATAATCGCCGTGCGCAGAAATTCTGAAGCGCAAAACCTCGAAGCCACACCTTCGGCATGTCTAAAAAGAAAAAATAAACCAACCACTCCAACAATCAACATGGAAGTCAGGGTCGCAACCAATCCACCCCCTATCAAATTGCCACCGCCAATTACAAGCAAAAGCGACACCATCAGGCCAAGGGCAGTAAGGTCAAACAGCTTTTCAGCAAAGCTGACTGCGATCAGCTGAGTGGCAGAAATCCGGTAAAACCGCTTTGAATAGTAGATTCGAGTCACGTCACCTAGGCGAAAGGGCAAAATTCCGTTGAGGCCAGCCCCTAAACATGCAACGCTGAAAGCCACCGAGAACGGCTGTTCAATCAATGTCGCCAATCGATAGGCAAACAGAACAACCACTATCATATTGATCATCGCCACGGCGACAAGCGATAGGAGAGAAATTCGGTTGAAAGCGCGCCCCAGCTCAACCAGGTGGATGTTTTCTATCATCCACCTTGCAGCAAAGAAAAGAATAATTAGATTGACCGCCATGATCGTGGCGTTCTTCAACAGCTTAGTTTGGGTCATATAGAAAACATAATCTGGCAGCCGAAAACATACCCACGTTCATGTCAAATGATGGAGAACCAAACGGCCTTCCTGACGTTCAATACGCAACAATGCGCGATCCGTGGCGTGGCCAAGATTGGGAACCAAACTAGGATAGTTGTGTTGAAAATCGGAATAACCGTGGGCAACCAACACGTAATCGTAGCCGCTCAACTCCTCTCGCAAATGGGCCTCTTCAACCGGGCAAGACCACATGTCATTGGCAAAATGGGGAGGGCCAAGAGAATAACAGTCCCTATTGGCTGATCGCGGCAGGATTTCGTGACGGGTTTCCCAGAACTCTAATCCGTTCGAGCCTTGCCAGACGATATAAACAGAACCTTTACCGTCAGATGGCAGGGGAAGGGAAGCAACCCAGTCCTGAATCGCCTTGCGTTGAGCCCGCTGTGCTGGGGCGATGCTCGCTCCATTTAGAACCTGGGCACAGACTAAAATCATGACAAATACGAAGCCCCAGCGAGCAGCGGAAAACCACCCAGAGTGGAAATTCGTACGTGAAAGTTGCCTTCTGCCATCCCAAGCCAATGTCGCCCATCCCAGAGCCGACAAGGCCCAAGCCAGATAATAGGTATTTTGGAATCGTTTAAACGAAGCAATGGTCAGAGCTTCATACTCAGAAAACGCGTATAGGTAAAACAATAGCTGCACTAAGGAAAACAAAAATCCTGAAATGGTCAGCACGAACAAGGCCATCAATTGGCGGTAACGTTCTGTTCCTGGTGTCGCCACAAGGACCGCTACCAGGCCCAGAAGGAGTGTTCCTTGCGTCAAAACCCATGGTGAATAACCCGAGATTTCGACTAGGTGACTGAAAAAACCACTAATCCCCTTATAGAAGGAGAATGAAATAGAAAACGGCTCCGAATAACCCAACCAGTGATCTAAGTAGCGGGTGACGATAATTCTTTCACGCTCGGTAGAGCAACAATTCAGTCCCCGGATGAATAACTCACCAATGCCGAAACGTCCGTAGCCGCGTGCGAGACCATCCGACTCCACATAATGGTTCCATAAAGCAGAAAGCAGCATCGCTGGTATCGGAAGGATGGCCCAGGGCCAAGTCGATCTGAACAGGGTGAGACTTTTTCCAACCCATCCGCCGCCGCTCAGACGAAGGGCCACTCCCGAAATCACTAACGAGTCCATCACCATGACCACACACGCCACCAACGCGAGCGACGTCCCGGCATGCTTTGCGAGTACCAGGGTTATAAACATTAGAGCGAGCGGCCAACGTGGTCCCGTTTCCTCACGAATTACCAAGTAAGCGCTGATCAAGCCGGCAAAACAAACGGACAGAACATGATCAATCAGAACACTTGACCATCCGTGCCCGAGGAAACGTATCAAGACCAACGACAGGGTGATCGAAGCCATCAGTACCACTGGCCCTCGACGACTGGCCAAACCAAAAAAAGGAATGCAATGGGCCAGTAGGATTAATGCATACGCGAAATATGCTCCTCCCTCCGAATATCCTAAGATAGTCAGTACGAAGTAGGCAAATAAAGCGGTACCAGGAGGATAGTCCTGAAAGTACAGCGGGTTCGGTTCAAAGTGGAAAGTATTGGCGCTGACCACCGCCCTAATCACCGTACCCCAATGGGAGAACTCATCCCAGTCGTGAAACAATTGCTGGCGGTTACTTATATAAAGGGCAAAAAATAAGGTGGCTACAATAGGCCAAAGCAGACTCCCTTGAAAAAAACTGGGCCAATCTCCACGCATCTGCCAAACCGATTTAGCTCCAACCAAAGCACCGATCAATCCTAGATTAATCAAGAGCCAGCAAGTTGGTCGCAGCAGAGCAACATAATCCGAAAGAAATAACAATCCGCTAATGAGCCCGACCAAGACAGGTGGGGTGATTGTTGCCGGCATCCTTCCCCAACGCATCAATCCGTAACACAGCCCCACAAGGCAAATGAATAACAAAAAAAGCGAAAACATGGCTTATCCCTTTAACCGCTTAAACAGATTATCCCGAGCCACGCTATGAGCCACTTTCCATTATTGAGATTGCGACGCCCTCTAATTAATTACCAATACCAGATGAAATTTACAATTCTTGATAATGATCGCTCTGGTGCAAGGATTCAGAATAGCAATGCGTTTGGGTAGTACCCTCGAAGCTTGGTTAGTCGTCCTTACTATTTCATAAACCCATAAGGGAAGTAATTTGTTCAACCGTAATGGATTCGCCTTTTATTTATGAACAATCAAAGCAATATGAAATTACGGATAATATGCAAACCGATTAATCCACTTTTCTCAGGGTGAAACTGGCACCCATATACATTGCCTTGGCGAACCGCAGCGCAAATACGAATGCCTTCATACTCACACTCGGCCAGCTTTGCGGTGGGAGAGGCGGGGACACACGAAAAAGAATGGACAAAATATGCTGCAGGACGCTCAATCAAATCAGTAAAAATTGTGCCCTGCCAATTAATCCCAGATGGCGTTATTAGCTCGCTCCAACCGATGTGCGGGGTCTTACGCCAGTGGCCATTGCCAGCGTCGTTGGGAATGGCCTCGACCCGTCCTGCGATCACCCCAAGGCCAGGCGTCAGGTGATGCTCATCGCTCTCGGTAAACAACATCTGCATGCCGAGGCAGATGCCCAGCACCGGCTTGCCACTAGCACAAGCGGCGCGAATCGGCTCGACCAGGCCGCGGCTATTCAGCTCGCGCATGCCGTCGACAAAGGCGCCAACCCCGGGCAGGACAAGGTAGTCCGCCGCAGCGATGTCGGCGGGGTTCTCAGTCTGCAGCACCTCGGCACCGCAGGCCTCGAAGGCCCGGCTGACGCTCAAGAGGTTGCCGATGCCATAGTCGATGAGGGTAACTCGCTTCTTCATAGCTTGCGCACCTGCAGCCCGGCGGCGAGGGCATCCTGGCGCACCTCGCCGATGCTCATCCGCTTGTAGTGAAACACGTCGGCGATGGCCACCGCGTCGACGCCACCGTCGCGCACCGCCGCGTTGAAATGCTCCTGAGAGCCCATCCCACCGCTGCCGATCACCGGCAGGCGGACCGCTGAGGTGACTGCCTTGAACAGCTCGATGTCGAAGCCGCGCTTGGTCCCCTCCTGGTCCACCGAGGTGACCAGCAGCTCGCCAGCGCCCAGCTGCTCGGCCTGGCGCACCCAGGCGATAACATCGAGGCCCGTGCGCTCACGGCCATTGTCCACGTAGGCTTCCCATCCCCCCTCCGGCCGACGCTTGGCCTCCACCGAGACCACGCAGCACTGGCTACCGAAGCGGCGTGAGATTTCGCTGATCAGCTCGGGACGCTTGACCGCCGCGGTATTGATCGCCACCTTGTCGGCCCCGGCGCGCAGCATGTCACGCACGTCATCGGTGGAGCGGATGCCCCCGCCGACGGTAAGCGGAATGAACACGTCCTTGGCCGTCCGGCGGACGATGTCCTTGAGGCTGTTGCGCCCGTAGAGGCTAGCCACGATGTCCATGTAGATCAGCTCGTCGGCGCCTTCGGCGTAATAGCGATGGGCGAACTCCTGGGGGTCGCCAACCACGCGCAGACCTTCCAGGTGAATACCCTTGATCAGATTTGGGCCCTTGATGTCTAGCCGCGGGATGATACGGATATTGGCCATGCCTAGCCTTCGTTGCCCCAAACGGTGTGGCGCAGCTTCCATTCCCCGCCGTCCAGCCGCCAAAGGTGGGGCGAACGGAACGAGTCGGCCAGGTTCATGAAGTAGTCCTTGTCCATGATAGGCTGCTCAAACATCTTCGAGGCCTCTGGGAACTCGTTGGCTGGGATGCTCAGGTACTTGAAGATCTCGTCGGCGAAGCGGGACGGAAATTCGCCGTCGAAGCGGCGGGCGAGGGCCACACCCTCGTCGCGGGTGATATCACCAGAACGGATTTCCTGGGCGGCATCATAGGTGGCGCGGCCGATACCGAACTTGACGAAGGTGGTGTAGTAGTGGAAGTCGTCGATCCGGTCGTCGATGCTGTTGTACTTGCTGTAGGTGCCCGGTGTGCGTTCGGGTGAGGCCTGGAAGCCGCCGTGCTCGACCGAGTAGTAGTAGCAGCTCTGCGGATGCCACTTCAGGTAGTAGCCCAGATAGTGCACCTCGACCTTCTGCTCCTCGATCTGGTTGGGATCGGCGGGCAGGTAGGGATTGAGCTCGTAGTCCTCGACCCCGAACTGGCCCTTCAGGTCAGTCAGCGAGGTGCCGCCGAGGTAGATCTGGGACTTGTCGGCGGCGGTGAAGTAGGACCAATCGCGCTTGGCGGTCTGGGTGTCAGCGATCGGGTTGCCGTACTCGGCCTCGTTCTCCCCGTAGAAGACCAAGGGAATCTTGTGCAGCAGGGCCATTTTCGGCGCCAGTGACTTCTGGCCGAACATGAAAGGCTGGAAGGGATGAAACAAGTTCTCCACGGCAAGGCGAGTGATCAGCCGGTGGATTCGCCCGTTAGGGGTACATAGGAAATTGTCGAAGCCGGCGTGGATCCAGCTCTGGAAGTTCTTCCAGCCCCACTCGGTATACACGTGGGGGGCCCAGGTGACGGTCAGTGGGTGCATCCCGTACTTGGTCCGCAGCATATGGGCCGCATAGAAGCTATCCTTGCCGCCGGAGCCCGGGACGACGCAATCGTAGCTGCCGTCGTTGCGCCGGTAACGGTCGCAAAGCTCACGCAGTTGGCGCTCGCGCTCGTCCCAGTCGATCGTCTTATGCTTCTGCTCAGCCATCCGGCAGGCATCGCAGACGCCCTGCTCGTCGAAGTGAATGGTCTTCTTCTTACTGTCCTTGGTGTGCCCGTACTCGACTGCCGAATTGGGCCGCTGGTTGGAGATGACACAGCGGGTGCAGAACGCCACGTCATGGGGCAGGCCGTACTTGGTCTCGTGGGGACCGTTCTCCCGCGTATAGGGCGTCGGGTCGAACTCGCGGCGCGAGGGATATCGGGACATCTGTCTAATCTCCAATCAACAATTCAAGGTGAGCGAAGTCCGCCTCGGTGTCCAGGTCCACCGAGCGGTCGGCGGGCATAACATGGGCAATGGTCGAGGGGTTGAGGAAAGTCCTGTGCGCAATGTACCAAGCGCAATCGGCGAAATAAACCGCACCGTTCAACGCATAGATGGTCTCCAGGTCCTGGCGGCGGGTGGCCGTGACCGGCGGCAATATCGGCGCCAGGGTCCGGTCGGCGCCCAGCCGGTACATCCAGAACGGGCTCTCGCTGACCTCGCGGACACTGACGCAGGCGGACGCGCCGGCGGCAAGGCAGGCTTCAGCGCAGGCATCGATGTCGGCTGCGGTACGTAGCGGACTGGTGGGCTGGAGCAACACGAAATAGTCATAGCCCGGACAGCGGGCGAGTGCGTCGATGATCACGTCGGCGCTGGTAGCAGTATCGGTGGCCAGCGCCGGGTCGCGCATGAAAGGCACCTCGCAGCCAAAGCGGGCTGCGGCCTCAGCGATTTCACTGTCATCGGTGGACAGGATCACTCGGTCCACACAGGCGGCGGCCAACGCCGCCTCGACCGTATGGGCAATCAGCGGCTTGCCGCCTACCATACGGATGTTCTTCCGTGGCACACCCTTCGAGCCGCCGCGGGCGGTGATGATGGCGAGGACCGACTTCCCCTGAATCATTGCGTCAGCCCGTCCATTCGTCCTGGGCCTTTTCGAATTCCTCGAGACGTCCAATGTCGAGCCAGTATTCTCGCAGCGGGAAGGCCGAGGCGGTCTTGCCCGCTGCGGTGACCTTGTCGAATAAGTTGGGCATGTCGAGGTACTGGTCGCTGGGAACGTGGTTCATCACGTCAGGCGATAGGACATAGATGCCGGCATTTACAAAAAACTTCTGCACCGGCTTCTCGTCGATGCCCTCTATCCGCGTGCCGTTCATCCGGACCACGCCATAGGGGACCTGAAAATCATATTCACGGACCGCCATAGTCGCCGAGGCCTGGTGCTCTTTGTGGAACTGGAGCATGGCGTCGAAGCGAACCTTCGTCAGGAGGTCGCCGTTCATGACAAAGAACGGTTCCTGCGGCCAGGAAGGTAGCAGCGAGAGGGCGCCAGCCGTTCCTAGGCGCTTGTCCTCGCGCAGGTAGCGGATCGAGACACCCCAACGCGAGCCGTCGCCGAAATGGTCCATGATGGTCTCGGCCATGTAGTTGACCGAGATGAAAAAATTGCAGAAACCCTGCTCAACGAAGCCCTCGAGGATGTTCTCGAGGATGGGCTTGCCCCCGACGTGGAGCATGGGCTTGGGGCAGTTTTCGGTCAACGGGCGCAGGCGGGAGCCGAGACCGCCTGCCATCAGCACCACACAGTTGCTGTGCTGAACGATGCCAGCCAGTTCGTCCAAAGTAGCGAGCCCGGTCACGAACCGGTTGGCGTCCACCAGTGGAATGTGGTGGAGCACCTTGCGGCGCATAACCGCGAGCAGTTCCTGGCGCGACCAGGCTGGGTCAGCCACCACAGGATTGGGATTCATCACCTCGGCGGTGCGGATCGACAGATCCACCCCGCGCAGCAGGGCGCGGCGCACGTCACCATCGCTGAGCAGGCCCTGCAGCCGGCCATCGGCGTCGGTGACCACCGCTAACTGAATGCCAGAGGCATCGATGCGGGCGAGGGCGTCCCGCAGCGACATCTCTGGACTAACGATCACCTGTTTCCAGTCCTTCATCTCATCCCTTCCTTTGCACTCGGGCTGGCACCCCGACATGGGTTTCCCCACCAGGTACGTCGCGACGGACTATGGCGCCGGCGGCGACTACCGCTCCATCGCCGACACGGACGCTGGGGAGGACGGTGGCACCGGCACCGACGAAGGCGCAGTGACCGAGGGCAACATTGCCGCAGAGGGTGGCCCCGGGGGCAATGAAAGCGTCATCGCCAACGATGACATCGTGGTCAAGGGAGGCCGCTGTGTTCACCACCGCATTGCGCCCGATGCGGACCCCGCACTGGACTACTGCGCCGGCCATCAGTTGGCAACCCTCCCCCAGCTCCACCTCGCGACCAACGATGGCCGACGGGTGAATCACCCGGGCGAAACGGAAGCCCCGCGCCGCGAGGCGCTGGTGCAGGGCTGCACGAGCAACAGTGGAAGGATTGGCGCCCAGGCCGTTAGCGAGGAGGCAGTCTTCTACGGCCAGACCCTCGAGAATTTCGTCCCCGCCCAGCACGGGGACATCGAAAATCCGGCTGCCGACGACCAGCCCCGGATCGATTAGTCCACGTACCCGCGCGCCCCCAGTGAGCAGGGCGTCGAGGACCACGCGGCCATGGCCGCCAGCCGCGATCACGATGATGTCTTCACCGGTCGTCATCGATCAGCTCGTCGGTCTGGTAATCGCGTGAGGCGGGGCGGCCCTGCAATGCCCAGTAGCGGAAGGGAGAGACCCCGTTGCCCGGGCGCTTAACCGCGAGCATCAGGGGCTGGCCGGACGCCAGTGGCATGGCTGCCACCAGGCTCTTGCGTGCCGCAACCCGGTTACCCACCTCGGCAGGAGTCGGACGCTTGATCCCGTCGCCCAGGGCGACCTCGATGTCGCGGACTGCAGCGACCATCGCCACCAGTTCGGAAGGCTCGAGGGAGGCCCGATGGTCAGGTCCGGGCAAGGTCTTGTCGAGGGTGAAGTGCTTTTCGATCAGACCCGCGCCGCGGGCCACCGCCGCCACCGGCACGTGGATACCTTCGGTATGGTCGGAATAGCCCACCGGCAGGCCGAAGGCAGCGGAGAGCGTATCCATCGCGCGCAGGTTCACTTCGCCGATCGGCGCCGGATATTCGGTAGTGCAGTGGAGCAGGGTCACTGCCCCGTGCAGGGCGGCCTGGCCGGCGGGGCTGGCATAAGCCGCGGCGAAGGCGGCAGGGCCTGGTGGCGCACCGGGGGCGCTTGCATAGGCGAAGGCCAGCACGCCAAGGGCTTCCTCCACCTCAGCGAGGGCACTCATTCCAGTAGACAGGATCACCCGCCGCGCGGCGCGACCAATTTCCAGCAGGAAGGGCGCGTTGGTCAGATCGCCCGACGACACCTTGATGGTATCGAGCCCGAAGCGGCCGCAGAGCAGGGCGAGACTGGCCGAATCGAAGGGGGTGGCGAGGAAGGTGATTCCCCGCTCGCGGCAGCGGGCGATCAGGGCGTCATGGTCGGCCTCACTTAATTCGAGCCGACGCAGCATCTCATACTGGGTCTCCGGGCCGTCGGTGGTGCGCTTCTGGTAGTCGGCTTTGGGCGCTGACGGAGAGACCAGCGAGGCCGCGGTGAAGGTCTGGAACTTGACCGCATCGGCCCCAGCACGGGCAGCGGCATCCACCAGATCGAGGGCCATCGCCAACGACCCGTTGTGGTTCACCCCCGCCTCGGCAATGATGTAAGTCGCCATCTCAGTACCCGTGCTCGATGTCGAAAAACGCTTTGGCCGCCACCGGACGCAAGCGAACTAGCTCTTCAACAATGCGCTGGCTCGCGCCACCGTGACCATAGAGCGACTCGACCGTGGCGAGGCTGGCCTGAAAGTCCGGCGAGAGCCCCTCGGCGATCCGCGCCGCTATTTCGTCGGCATTCTCGGCAGCTTCCAGCACCGAGGCGGCCTTAAGTCGACCGCGCTGGCGCGGGCCAACGTCAACGGTAGCGGTGCGCGCCGCGGGCGCCTCGATCAGCGCGCTAGACGAGTTACCTACCACTACGTCGGCCTGGACCAGCAGCGACAGGTAGCGGAGCTGGCCGAGGGAGGTGAAGCCCTTGACCCGGCCCGCGTGGCGGGCCTCATAGGCCTTCAGGCGGGCGACGATCTCGCGACCGCCGGCGTCGGCATTGGGATAGGTGAATACTACGCTCGCTGCCGGGAAACGGTCGAGGGCGGCGAGCAGGCGCTCCACCGCCTCGCCGGGCGGCACGTCGCCGAGGGTGGCCGGATGGTAAGTAACCAGCAGCAGAGGCGATCCCAGCTTCATCGACAGCTCGACCTCCAACTCGGCGAGGGAGAGCAAGGGCAGGCAGGCGAGGCTGTCCAGCCCGGGGGCACCGACGTTGAAGACACGATCCGGGTGTTCCCCCAGCTGTACCACCCGCTTGCGGTAGGCTTCGGCAGCGACGAAATGCCAGGTGGACAGCTTGGTCACGGCGTGACGGATGCCTTCGTCCACCGCGCCTTCACTGGTCTCGCCGCCATGAATGTGGGCGATTGGGATGCGTGCCAGGGCCGCGCTCTGGGCCGCGGCGAGTATCTCGAAGCGGTCGCCGAGGACCACCACCACGTCTGGGGTGAGGCGGGCATAGGCGTCGGCGAAGCCGATCACGCCAAGGCCCACCGACTTTGCCACCGCAGTCGCCGTATCGCCTGACAGGAGCATCTCGACCTTGGCGTCGATGACGAAGCCGTCGGCCTCGATCTGGTGGTAGGTCAAGCCAAACTCGGGTGACAGGTGCATGCCGGTGGCGATAACCTGGAGTTGCAGCGCCGGATGGGCGACGATCGCCTTCATCACCCAGTGAAGCAGGCCGTACTCGGCCCGAGAACCTGTGACCACGCAAATCTTTCGCTGCGCACTCATACTTTGGCCACCCCCAACTTGGCACTACTCGGCAAGTTGATCAGGCTGGCTGCCACGGCCTCGGACACTGCCACCCCGGCCCGCGGCATATCGCTGAAGATGGTCAGAGTATGCATCAAGTCCCAAGCCGGGCGACACTGGTAGCCTGCGCCGTTGGCGGCAGCCAGCAACTGCTCGCGCGCCTCCTTCCCGCCGCCCTTTATCCGGATGGCATTGAGCCAGAAGTTGCTGTCCGAGCCCGCCGGGGCATCGACAAAAGCCAGCCCCGGGGTGTCGGCAAAGGCCGTGCGGTAACGGGCGGCCAGGGCGCGCTTCTCGGCGAGGAAGCGCGGCAGCGACTCGAGCTGGGCGCAGCCGAGGGCGGCATTGAGGTTGGGCAGGCGGAAGTTGTAGGCCACCTCATCATGGACGAAGCGCCAGGGATGAGGCAGTTTGGCCGTGGTGGTCAGATGTTTGGCCCGCCGTCCGAGTTCCGGATCGTTGGTCAGAATCGCCCCGCCACCGCCGGTGGTGATGATCTTGTTGCCATTGAAGCTGAGGGTACCGACCAAGCCAAACGTCCCGGTATGCCGGCCACGGTAGCTCGTGCCGAGGGATTCGGCGGCATCCTCAACCACCGGAATCGCGTAGACACCGGCCACTTCGAGCAGACGCTCGATGCGCATTGCATGCCCGAAGGCGTGCATCGGGACCACCGCGGCAATCCGGCGGCCGCTCAGCCGATTCACCGGCCGCCCGCCACGAACATCAACGATAGCCTCCAGGTGATCGGCGAGGGCATCCGGGTCGAGACCCAGGGTGGCTTCCTCGGCGTCGACAAAATGGGGTATCGCACCCAGATGGCAGACCGCATTGGCAGTGGCGACGAAAGTGAGCGTGGGCACCAGCACCTCATCGCCGGGCTCGACGCCAGCGAGGCGCAGGGCCACCTGCAGCGCGGCGGTGCCATTGGCCACGGCCACCGTATAGGCGGCGCCTGTGGTCTCGGCCAGCCTGCACTCGAATTCATCGACGTACTTGCCCACCGACGAGACCCAGCCGGTGTCAATACAGGCCTTCACGTATGCCCACTCGTTGCCGGCGAACTCCGGCTCGTGCAGACCGATCGTCCCCTCCGGCCGACCGAGGACCGCCGAGAGGGCGGACAGGAGCTGCGTGTCGAGAGCGGGAGGCGGCGTCATGATCAGATGTTGTAACGATCGGCCTTGTACTGAGCCAGGTTGGCCGGATCGGTAAACCAGGCAGCGGTCTTCGCCAACCCACGGCTTAGGCCTTCGATGCCGGGATAGGCCGGGCGCCAACCGAACAGGCGGGCAGCCTTGTCGTTGGCCGCCCACAGACGCTCGACCTCGGAATTGACCGGGCGCAGACGGGTCTCATCGGTGACGATCTCGACCTCGACATTCATGACTTCGGCAATGAGGCGCACCGTATCGCCGACCGAGATTTCGTAGTTGCTTCCGAAATTCACCATCTCCCCCAGGCCGCCCTCGCCTTCGAGGGCAGCGATGAAGCCGGCCACCGTATCCTCAACGAAGTTGAAGTCGCGAGTCGGTGACACCGCGCCCAGTTTGATCTGCCGCAAGCCGCTGGCGATCTGGGCGATGATAGTGGGAATCACCGCGCGAGCCGACTGGCGGGGACCATAGGTGTTGAACGGACGGGCGATGGTCACCGGCAGCTCGAACGAGGAATAGAACGAATAGGCCAGCTGGTCGGCGCCGATCTTCGAGGCCGAATAGGGCGACTGGCCGAGCAGAGGATGCTCCTCGGTGATCGGTACGAAGCGCGCGGTGCCGTATACCTCGCTGGTGGAGGTATGCACCACCCGCCGGCAGCCCAGGTCGCGGGCGGCCTGGAGCACGTTCAGCGTGCCTTTGATATTGGTGTCGATGTAGGTGTCGGGCGAATGGTAGGAATAGGGAATGGCGATCAAGGCAGCCAGATGGAGCACCGCGTCACACCCCTGCATTGCCGCACGCACGCCGTTGGGATCTCGGATGTCGCCGGCGAAGACCTCGAAGCGGCCCTTGACGTCCTCAGCGCAATGGTCGAGCCAGCCCCAGGAATTGAACGAGTTGTAGAGGACGAAGGCGCGCACGTCATAGCCTAGGCGAACCAAGGCTTCGGTCAGATGGGAGCCAATAAAGCCGTCGGCGCCGGTGACCAGAATTTTAGCGAAGGATTTATTCATAATTGCTTACCGGTTCAAACCACTCCGTCGCGAAAGAATTCCCGTACCGCGGCGGCAACCTGCCGGGCCTGACCGACATCAAGGTGGTCACCGATCGGTAGGCTAAGCAGCTGGCCGGCAAAGTCGCAAGCAGCAAGGTCCGCTGCGGCCTGGGGATGACCGGCATAGGCCTTCAGCCGCGGCAGAGCAATCGGGTAATGGACGCCGGTGTCTATATCGACCGCCTTGAGGTGGGCGGCCAGCGCGTCGCGCTCAGCGCAGCGGATGACAAAAAGATGGAAGGCGTGCCGAACGGGGCCTACTCGTCGCGGCAGAGCGATACCAGGGCAGCTGGCGAGCTCGGCCAGGTAGGTTTCGGCGATCTCATTGCGGCGGTTAATCCAACCTTCGAGATGGGGCAGCTTGGCAGCCAGGATCGCTGCCTGAAGGCCATCGAGGCGACTGTTGCGGCCCTCGAACTCGTGGTCGTACTTGGCGACTCGGCCGTGATTGGCGATCATCCGGCAACGCACAGCAAGCTTGTCGTCATTGGTCAGGATGGCGCCACCATCACCGTACGCGCCTAGGTTCTTGCCCGGGTAGAAGCTGAAGGTGCCAATGTCGCCGAGGGCGCCGACACGGCGCCCTGCGAACTCCGCGCCGTGAGCCTGGGCGCAATCTTCGATTACTTTGAGGCCGTGGCGGCGGGCCAGTTCGAGCAACCCTTCCATACGGCAGGGATGGCCATAGAGATGCACCGCAACTATGGCCACGGTCTGCGGGCCGATCCGCCGAGCCACATCGTCGAGGTCAAGAGTGTAGTCATCAGCGTTGACATCGGCGAACACTACCCGGAAGCCACTGCGGGTAACTGCTTCGCTGCTGGCAATGAAGGAGTTAGCCGGAACGATGACCTCGCCGCCAGGCGACAGGTCGAGGGCTTCGAGGGCGATCTCGATAGCATCGGTGCCGTTGCCGACCCCGACGCAGTGGGCAGCCTGCTGGAAGGCAGCAAAAGCCGCCTCGAATGCGGCCACGCCGGAGCCACCTATGTAGGCACTAGTGGCGATGGTTCGCGCGATCGCCGCGTCAACGTCCGCCTTGATGGATTCGTACTGAGACGCTAGGTCGAGGAACTTAATCATGCTTATTTGCCAATGAGCCTGGCCGGGTTGCCAGCGTAGCGGCCCGGCTCAGTAATGTCGTGCACCACCACCGCGCCAGCACCGATTACCACGCCATCGCAGATATCGACCGGCATGATAGTAGCATTAGATCCAATGGAAACGTTGTTTCCCAGCCGGGTACTGCGCCAGAGCGACTTATCACCACGGGCTGGGCCACCGTTAGCGAAGGTGTCGTTGATAAAGACCACACCATGACCGATGAAGCAGTCGTCACCGATGGTCACCAATTCACAGATGAAGGCATGAGATTGAACTTTGGTTCGTCGACCGATGACTACGTCGCGTTGAATCTCGACGAAGGGACCGATGAAGGTGCCATCGCCGATTTGGCAACCATAGAGGTTCACCGGCTGAACGACCTTGACCTCAGTGCCGAACTTGACATCGACGATGCCGGACTCAAGCAGGACCGGCGCGTTCATCAGCGCACCCCGAGCTTGCAGTAACGAGGGCGAAAATGCAGACTGACCTGCTGACCAGTTTCAATCGACTCGTAGATGGCGTTGATCAGTTCAAGGCTCTTGCGCCCCTCGAGCCCGTCCACCAGGTGCTGACGATCGTTGCGAATACAGTCCACCACATGCTCGTAGTAGGCCTGGTGGCCGAAACCGTAGACGTTGGGCGGATTGCACGAGAACTTGCCGATCACGTCACCGTCATCAAGCTGAGGCTGGGCGAAGCTCCACACCTTCATCTGGTTCACTGCGAAGCCGCCAATTTCCACCGAACCACCTTCACCAAGGATGGAGATCGAGCCCTCCAAATCCTTTGGTCGCACTGCTGTGGTGGCCTCAATCACACCGAGAGCGCCGCTACGGAAGCGCAAGGCGACCACCGCAGTATCCTCAGCCTCAATCTTTGCCAAGGCCGTGGCGCTCATCGCGAACACACTGTCTACCTCACCCATCATCCATTCAAGCAAGTCCACGTGGTGACTGGCCTGGTTGGTTAACACCCCACCATCCATCGCCCAGGTGCCTCGCCAGGAATCTTGGTCGTAGTAGGCTTGTTCGCGACACCAACGCACACGTACTGTTCCCAGTACCAGCTTACCGAAGCGGCCCTCTTCGAGAGCTTGCCGCAACTTCTGCACTGGCACATTGAAACGGTTTTGCTTGACTACGAATAGCTTGACCCCGGCCAAATCACAGGCTCGGATCATGGCATCGGCATCCGAGAGGGAGAGTGCCATCGGCTTCTCAACGATGACATGCTTACCATAAGGAGCCAATGCGACTACATGTTCTGCGTGGAGGCCGCTTTCAGTTAGGACCACAACAACATCGCATGAGTTCTGCGACATCATCTCATGCATGTCGGTGTAGTACGGCACACCAAACCGCTCCCCAATGTCTTTGGCCTTTTCCAGAACAAGATCACAAACAGCCGACAACTTAGCGCCAACTATTTGATTTTCCCCAAGCAAGTCCGAGTGACGCCGGGCAATCCGACCGCAACCAACCAACGCGAATCTAATCATCTCAAGACGCTCATGATCATTAAGCTGCTATCCCTAATCGGTATCAGCGCATCAGTTTATTACATCCGCCAAGCTCAATCTCAAGCCCATGCCGATTGCAAGAAAAAAAGCCCAACGGGTTACATTGGGCTTTTTGGCAGATCGAAACTGGTGGCTTGGGGCGGAATCGAACCACCGACACGCGGATTTTCAATCCGCTGCTCTACCAACTGAGCTACCAAGCCGTGAGGGCCGGGATTATATCTGATGCAGGATTTCCGTCAAAGGGGAAAAGCGATTGGATGCAAAAAATCCTCCATGGATGGCGCAAGGTCCTAATTTCTTGGGGGTAATATCCATCAGCCCCAACAATTCTTATAAGACTGGAGGGTAGGGTATATGCCCCATCGCCTGCGACTGACCGCCCAGCGTCTGGTGGCGCTTTTCCTGTTCGGCTGCCTTTTGTTCAATTTCCCCTTACTGGCCGTATTTAACCGAGATGGGGATCTGCTCGGCTTGCCGCTGCTCCATGCCTACATTTTCGGCGCTTGGTTACTGGTGATTGTTCTCGTCGCTTGGACAACGGAACGGAATCCGTCATGAGTAGCTGGGGTATTGTCTTGGCAGCGCTGGGTTACTTGGCCCTGCTGTTCTTTATCGCCTACAAGGCGGACCGTCGGGCCGATGCGGGCCGTTCAGTGATCAACAGCCCTTCCGTTTACGCCCTTTCCCTTGCCGTGTATTGCACGACCTGGACTTACTACGGCAGCGTCGGCCGGGCGGCCACTTCGGGCATCAATTTTCTCCCCGTCTACCTAGGGCCCACGCTGCTTTTCACCCTGGGGGGGGTGGTACTGCAAAAGATCATCCGTGTGGTGAAGGCCAACCGCATTACTTCCATTGCCGACTTCATCGCCTCCCGTTACGGTAAAAGCCATTTGATCGGCGGATTGGTCACGGTGATCGCGGTAATCGGCATAGTGCCGTACATCGCCCTACAGCTCAAAGCCGTTTCCAGCAGTTTCGATCTACTCGCCCGCTACCCTCTACTTATTCCCCCTCTCCGGGACGGCAGCCTATCCTTCCTCACCGACAGCGCACTTTATGTGGCCCTGGCACTGGCGGCTTTCACCATCGTCTTCGGCACCCGCCATCTGGACGCCACGGAGCGCCACGAAGGCATGGTGGCCGCCATCGCAGCCGAATCACTGGTGAAACTGTTGGCCTTTCTCGCCGTGGGTATCTATGTCACCTACGGTATCCACAACGGTTTCGCCGACGTATTCAACCAGGCCCGGGGCGAAGCCCTGCTCGATGCCCTACGGGTCAACCGGGACAGCGCGGCGAGCTACGGCGGCTGGTTCTCCCTCACTCTTCTTGCCATGCTGGCAGCGCTGCTGCTGCCGCGCCAGTTCCAAATCACCGTTATCGAGAATGTGAACGAAGATCACCTGCGGCGTGCCATGTGGATGTTCCCGGCCTATCTGTTCGCCATCAATATTTTCGTGCTGCCCATCACCTTCAGCGGCGTCATGGAATTCGGTCTGGGCCTGGATACGGATACGTTTGTCCTCACCCTGCCCATGGCCCACCACCTGCCCTGGCTGGCCCTGCTGGTTTTTCTCGGCGGTTTGGCTGCTGCCACCGGCATGGTCATTGTGGAAACTATCGCCTTGTCCACGATGGTCTGCAACGACCTGGTCATGCCGGTCCTGCTTCGCTTGCGGCCCCAGTGGCTGCAAGCGAAGCAGGACTTGACCGGCCTGCTGCTCAACATCCGCCGTGGCGCCATTGTGCTGATCCTGTTGCTCGGCTATCTCTATTTCCGCCTTGCCGGCGAAGCCTATGCCCTGGTGGCCATCGGCCTCATCTCCTTCGCCGCCGTCGTCCAGTTCGGGCCGGTATTGCTGGGTGGGCTGTATTGGAAAGGCGGTACCCGCCCCGGGGCGCTGGCCGGCTTGATCGCGGGCTTCGGGGTGTGGACCTATACACTGCTGCTGCCCTCCTTCGCCAAGTCGGGCTGGCTGTCGGAAACCTTCCTCACCCAAGGCCCCTGGCAGATTGCCCTGCTGCGCCCCCAGCAATTGCTCGGCCTAACGGGACTCGATGAAATCACCCATTGCCTTATTTGGAGCATGCTGGCCAATATGGGGGCTTACATTGCTGTATCCCTGCTGCGGATGCCCAACGCCATCGAGGCAGAACAGGCTATCCGTTTCGTGGACAACAAACAGTCCTTGCGCCCTGGCAATCTGCGCGCCAGCGCGGCCGACCTGCTGCCCCTTGCCAGCCGCTTCCTCGGCGCAGACAAAGCCAACGAAGCTTTCACCCGCTATGCCCAGGAGCGTGGCGTTGGTGATATCGAAGCGCTGCCTGCTGATGCAGATTTGACGTATTTCGCGGAAACCTTGTTGGCCGGCGCCATCGGCTCGGCATCGGCAAGGGTGATGATCGCCACGGTGACGGAGGAAGGGGCGCCAGTGGGCATAGACGAAGTACTGCACATCCTTGATGAAGCCTCCCAGATTCGCGCCTATAGCCATCAACTTGAAGAACAATCCAAGGACTTGGAACGGGCCAGCCTCGAACTGCGCGCCGCCAATGAGCGACTGCAAGAGCTGGATCGCCTGAAAGACGACTTCATTTCCACGGTCACCCACGAACTGCGCACCCCGCTCACCGCCATCCGCGCCTTTGCTGAGATCCTCCATTCGGACCCCAAGGCTGACATTGAGGATCGCAAGCGCTTCCTTGGCATCATCCTCGTGGAAACCGAGAGACTGTCCCGCCTCATCAATCAAATCCTTGACCTGGCCAAACTGGAATCCGGCAGCGGCGGCTGGCGCATCGGCCCCTTGGACATCAGCGATGCGGTGCACGCCGCCATCAACGCCATCAGCCAACTGGCCCAGGACAAGCGCGTCGCCCTGGAGGAAGCCCTCCATGGCCCCTTCCCGATCATACAGGCGGACGGCGATCGGCTGATCCAGGTGCTGATCAATCTGCTCTCCAATGCGGTGAAATTCGTCCCGGCGGAAACGGGACGGATCAAGGTGGAAGCCTTTGTCTCGGACAAGGAAATACGCGTGGCAGTGGCGGACAACGGGCCCGGCATCCGACCCGAGGACCAGGAAATCATCTTCGAGAAATTCCGCCAGGGGGGCGGCAACATCCTCACCGGCAAACCCGAGGGCACCGGCCTGGGGCTCCCCATCAGCCGCCAGATCGTGACCCATTTCGGCGGCCGGCTGTGGGTGGAAAGCCAACTCGGGCAGGGGGCGACATTCTTCTTCACGCTACCCAGAACCGCCGAAGAAACAGCGGGATGATGTCAGCCTGCGTTCAGTTCACACCCCCATAATTGATATCCGAAACATATAAAAATAGTGGAGGAACCCAGGCCATGAACCCAAGAATCCTGATTGTGGACGACGAACCGAACATCGTCGTCTCCCTGGAGTATTTGATGAAAAAGGAAGGCTTCCAGGTAGCGGTGGCGGTGGACGGTGAAGAGGCCCTGGTCAAGATCGCCACCTTCAAGCCCGACTTGGTGTTGCTGGACGTGATGATGCCGAAGAAATCCGGCTATGAAGTCTGCCAGGAGATTCGCGCCAATCCCGAACAGGCAGGCATCAAGGTGATGATGCTCACCGCCAAGGGGCGGGATACGGAAGTTGCCAAGGGGCTGGCCCTGGGTGCCGACGCCTATGTCACCAAACCTTTTTCCACCAAAGAACTGGTAGCCCAGGTCAAGGCCATGCTGGCGGCCTGAGACATGAACGCAAGAAAACGCTTCCTCCTCGCCACAGCAGTGCTCGGCCTGCTGATGACCGGGCCCTTCCTGGTCACGGCCGGCATCCTGATGCTGGACTTGAAAACCGAGGAGCGCACCCATCTTTTCGACATTCTCCTGCCGCGCCTGCCCATCGGCATCCTGATGACGGGGATAGGCTTCATCTTCGGCATGGCGGTACTGCGCCGCCTGTTCCAGCA
>RXJP01000019.1:0-16128 GCA_003963315.1 Rhodocyclaceae bacterium
ATGTTCATGATGCCGATGCCGCCCACCAGCAGGGAGACGGAGGCGATGGCCCCCAGCAACAGGGACATGATGCGGGTGGTTTCGGCGGCGGAATCGGCCACGGCGGTGAGGTTGCGGATGGTGAAGTCGTCGTCCTGGTTGTCCCGCAGGCGGTGACGCTGGCGCAACAGGGCGTTCATCGAGCGTTCCACCGAATCCATCAGGTCGGCGCTGCTGGCCTGCACCTGCATCAGGCGGATGGAACCGGGGAAGGCGGTGCCGAACAGCTTGCGCTGGGAGGTGGTGAGGGGCACCAGGATGGTGTCGTCCTGGTCGCGGCCGTCCAGGCTTTGGCCTTTCTTGGAAAGCACGCCCATCACCTGGAAGGGGCTGTTGCGGATGCGGATGGTCTTGCCCACCGGGTCTTCGTCGCCGAAGAGGTTTTGCGCCACGGTCCTGCCCAGCAGCGCCACCCGGGTGACGGAACGCAGGTCGGTATCGGTGAAGGGCAGGCCGGCATCCAGCGGCCAGGAACGCACATCCAGATAAGAAGGCGTGACGCCGAAGACAGAGGTGTTCCAGTTGTTGTTGCCGTAAACCACCTGGGCGGAGCCGGGGTTGATGGGCGCCACGGCGGCCACTCCCGGCAGCTCCTCGATGGCGCTGCCGTCGTTCACCGTCAACGTAGGCGCGTTGCCACTGCCGATGCGTACACCGCTGGAGGTGGTGGAGCCGGACAACACGATGAACAGGTTGGCGCCCATGGAGTTGATGGATTCCGCCACGGCCAATTGGGCCCCCTGGCCGATGGCTGTCATCAGCACCACGGCGGCGACGCCGATCACCATACCGAGCATGGTGAGGAAGGTGCGCAGGCGGTTGGCGCCCATGGCGCTCCAGGCTTGGCCGAGGAGGGTGGTCAACATGGTTGGCGCTCCTCAAACCCCTCCCGTCCTCCCCTTGTCAGGGGAGGGGCCTGCTGCGCAAACCGGCACAGCGCGAACTCCCCCCTGACCAGCCTGTCCTGGGCGCCGTCGAAGGAGGGGGCTGGGGGGGTTATGGTCTTGCCGTCAAGGAAACCTTTGGGGAAGCGCTGAACAAGCCCGTTCGCGCTGAGCCTGTCGAAGCGCAAGCCGCAGCGGCACTGGACTTCGACAAGCTCAGTCCGAACGGAAAGGGACTTAATAAGCTTTTCTTCAGCAAACATCATTCGTGGTGCTCCAATCCCTCATGGCCGCCATCATGGATGATGCGGCCATCGCGGAAACGCACCAGGCGCTTGGCGTGGCGGGCGATGTCCGGCTCGTGGGTCACCAGCACAATGGTGATGCCTTCCCGGTTGAGGTCTTCGAACAGCGCCATGATCTCTTCCGAGGTTTGGCTGTCCAGGTTGCCCGTGGGTTCGTCGGCCAGGATCAACTGCGGTTTGTTCACCAGGGCGCGGGCGATGGCGACGCGCTGCTGCTGGCCGCCGGAAATACGGTTGGGCAATGAGGCGGCATAGCGGCCCAGGCCCACTTTTTCCAGCATGGCGCGGGCGCGGGATAGCCGCTCTTCCTTGGGCACATGGCTGTACACCAGGGGCAGGGCGACGTTCTCTTCCAGGCTGATGCGCGGCAGCAGGTTGAAACCCTGGAAGACGAAGCCGATCAGCCCGCCGCGCACGCCGGCCAATTCGTCCTTGCTCATGGCGCTGACAGCGCGGCCGGCCAGCGCATATTCGCCAGCGGTGGGCCGGTCGAGGCAGCCAAGGATGTTCATGAAGGTGGACTTGCCGGAACCGGAAGGCCCCATGATGGCGACGAATTCCCCAGGGGCGATGGCGAGGTCGACTTCCTTGAGCACGGGGAAGGGGCCGGCGGGCGTGTCGTAGGACTTGAACAGCCCGCTGACACGGATGACGCTGGAATCTTGCATCGGCGTGGGGATCAGAAGGGCCGGAACTGCGGGCCGCCGGGGGCGCCGCTGGCGGGTTTGGACTTGCCGTTCTGGGCTTCGGCCACCACCACCTGGTCGCCGGGCTTGAGCTCGCCTTCCACCACTTCGCTGTTCTTGCCGTCGGTGATGCCGATCTTGATCGCCACGGCGCGCAGCTTGTCGCCCTCCAGCACCCACACCGTGCCGGCGCTGGGGTCGCGACGGCGACCCGCACCACCACCGCCACCACCGCCACCACCGCCTTCAGGACGTTGGCCGTTGCCGGAAGGACGTCCCGCGCCCATACCCGCACCGCCCGCCTGCCCGGCGGGCTTCGCTGCCGCGGCGACGTCGGCGGGTTTGAAGCGCAGGGCGGCGTTGGGCACCAGCACCGCGTCCTGGCGTTTCGCCACGTTGATGTTCACGTAAGCGGTCATGCCCGGCAGCAGGATCTGGTCGGGGTTGTCCACGGAAATCACCACGTCGTAGGTCACCACATTGGAGGTGGTGGTGGGGTTGAGCCGGATCAACTTGACCACGCCCTTGAAGCTGCGATTGGGAAAGGCATCCACGTTGAAGCGCACCGGCTGGCCTTCCTTGATCTGGCCGATGTCCGCTTCGGCGAAGCTGGAATCGATCTGCATCTTGGACAAATCCTGGGCGATCTTGAACAGCACCGGCGCCTGCAGGCTGGCGGCCACGGTCTGGCCGACATCGATCTGGCGGTCCACCACGATGCCCGACACCGGCGAACGGATCACCGCATAGCTGGCATTGGCGCGGCTCTTGGCCACGGCGGCCTGTTGCAGTTCCACCTGGGCCTGGGCCGATTTGCGCGCCTGCAGGGCCTGGTCGTAATCCTGTTGGGCCACATATTCCTGGGCTAGCAGCGATTTGTTGCGTTTTTCCGTGGCCACCGCCAGCTCCAGGCTGGCCTGGGCGTTCTTCAGGCTGGCGGCATCCTGCCTCGCTTGGGCGGCGAGCAGGGTGTCGTCCAGTTCGGCCAGCACCTGGTTCTTTTCCACCTTGCTGTTGAAGTCCACCGAGAGTTTCTTCACCGTGCCGGATACCTGGCTGCCGACGCTGACCAGGATCACCGGATTGAGGGTGCCGTTGGCGGAGACGTTCTGCGCCACATCGCCCTTGTCCACCGCCTGGACCTTGTAGCGTTCTTCCCCGGAGCTGCGGCCCAGCCAGGCATAAACGCCATAGCCGATGGCGGCCAGCAGCAGGACGATGGCCAGGAGCCAGAGTTTTTTCTTCATGGGAGTTTGCCTTCCTCGGCAATCGCGTTCATATCAAGGTTGCCCATGGCCTGGGCCAGGGTGGCCCGGGCCACGTTCCAGTTGTAGAGGGCCTGCACCCGCTGTTGGCGGGCGCTGGCGAAGGCGCTCTGGGCGGTCAGCATGTCGGCCAGGGTGCCCACGCCGGCGGCATAGCGGCCGCGGGCCACCTTGTCCGATTGTTCGGCGCTGGCGATCAAGTCGGCGGTGGTGCGCACCGTCTGCGTCGCGGTGAGCAGGGATTGCCAGGCGTTCCACACATCCTGGGCCACTTGCAGGCGCAACTGTTCGGCCTGGGCCTGTTTGGCCTCGCGCTGGGCCTCGGCGGCCTGCACCTTGTAACTGGTGGCGAAGCCGGTGAACAGCGGCACGTTCAGGGTCAGGCCGATGCTGCCGGTGCGAACGTCCGGCAGGCCATCGGTCTTCTGGTCGGCGGCGGAAACCCCCAGGGACAGGCTGGGCAAATGGGCGGCACGGGCGGCGTCCACGCTAGCTTGGGCGGCCTTGGCGCTGGCTTCCGCCGCCAGCAGATCGGGGCGTTGCTGGCGGGCTTGCGCCACCAAAGCGCCGAGGGTGTTCACGTCCTTCTCAAAGTTCGCCATGGGCGGCGTAGCCGCCGCCGGGGCGATGTTCAAAGGCAGGTAGGCATCGCGGCCCATTACGATGGCAAGCGCACCCCGGGCGGTTTTGAGATTGCCTTCGGCGGTAATGCGGGTGAGCTGCGCCTGGGAAAAGGCGGTCTGGGCTTGCAGCTTGTCCGCCGGGGCGGCGCTGCCCACCTTGTAGCGCGCGTCGGCGGCGCGGAAACTTTGCTCGGCGGCCTTCTCCGCTTCCTGGGCGGCGGCCAGGGAGGCCTCGGCGCCCTGGGCTTGGTAGAAGGCCTGCACGGCGGAGAGGAAGACGGCCTGCACCGTGGCGTCCCGCGTGTCGTTGGCGGCAGCCAGCAACTGGCGGGCGTTTTCGATGGTGGCGGAACGGGCGCCGAAATCGAACAGCAGCCAGGAAGAAGTGAGACCCACGCCGCGCACGTCGGTGACCACGCCGTTGCTGCGGTTGCGGTTGCTGCTCACCGTGCCGTTGAGGGTGGGCAGCCAGGCGGCTTCGGCCACGCCCAGTTGCGCCGCCTGGGCGCGGGCGTTGGCCCACACCAGGCGCGTCTGCGGATTGGCGCAGAGGGCGGCATCCACCGCCCGGCCCAAGCCTATGGGCTCGGCGCTGGCGGGAGCGCTGCAAGGGGAGTAAGGTTTGATGCCGGCCTCGGTATTGAAAGGGTCCATGGCAGCAGCAGGAAATACCGAACCCAGACCCAACGAAGCGGCGATTAAAAAATAGGCAAGTCGCATGGGCGTCGAGTGTACCCATTGGAGCAAGGGCGGAGTGCGGGAAAGTCGCAGAATTTGTTACTAAAAGTAAGGTCCTTTCCCGTTGTTAGCAATTTGTTATTACTCTTTGTGGAAAAGAATCTCTTGGTAAGTCCGTTCGCGTTGAGCCCGTCGAAACGCCTACCGTACCAATGCTGGGCTTCGACAGGCTCAGCCCGAACGGTGGAGACTTGACTGGCATTTCTAAAAGAATCAGGGAGACCGTTTTGCGCCAGCACACCCAGTCCATGACCCATCACGAATGCGAGCTCTGCCAGCAACCCGGCGGCGAGGTGCTGTGGCAGGACGAACGCTGCCGCGTGGTCCGCGTCGGGGGCTTAGACGGGGAGGCTTTTCCCGGTTTCTGCCGGGTGATCTGGCGCGATCACGTGCGGGAGATGAGCGACCTCTCCGCCGCCGATCAGCGCCATGTGTTCAACCTGGTGCTGGCCACGGAAATCGCCCTGCGCAAAACGGTACGGCCGGACAAGATCAATCTGGCCTCCTTCGGCAACATGGTGCCCCATGTGCATTGGCACGTGATTCCCCGCTGGCGCGACGACAGCCATTTCCCCGGCGCGATCTGGGCCGCCGCCCAGCGATCGGCAACACCCCGCGAACGGGTGGCCAACGCAGTCATTCAAGCTGCCGTGGCGCAAGCCCTGAGCGAAATACAAAACGGAGGTTGACATGGCCCTGCCCGCTGCGACGATCCTGTCCGATTTCCCTCTCCCGGCCCTGGATGGCAGCGAAGCGCCGGCCTTCACCAATGCCGCCACGGCGCGAAACTGGGCAGCGGCCCTGCCCCTGACCAACCCGGCCCAGGTGCACAACGATCTGCTCAAGGAAATTGGCTTGCTCAACCGCTGGCCCCTGCCCGCCGCGGAACGTCTGGCCATCCTCGACGCCCTGCGCAAGGCGGTGAGCTTCGCCCAGGATGAAATCGGCAAACGCTACGGCGGCAAAGCCCTGCCCCTGGCCCTGGGCGAACAGATGGCTTTCACCAACGGCCGCACCTTGCGCCAGGCCTGCGTGGCGGGCAACCTGCGTTGTGCGGCGGATGCCCAGGATGAAAAGGTACTGGCCACGGCCATGCAGCGTGCCCTGGCCCATCTGGCCAGCCTGCAACTGGAATACCTGCGCGGTCGCAGCCAGGTGCCCCGCGAGTACTGGCGACAACTGCACGGCCTGTTCGCTCTGGCGGAATCCAAAGGCCTTGCCGCAACGCCGGTGAGCGACCCGGTGCGCCACGGCGACAACGCCACTTCGTCCCTGGCGGCCTACGGCGAAGCCCTGCTGCTCCACGCCGCCAGCCCCTTCGAGCTATCGCCCCGCAACCTGGCCTGGATGGCCCGTTGGGCGCGACGCTGGGGCGCCAAGCTGACGCTGGCCAAGGCCCCGCCGGAAAGCCTGGATGCCCTGCCCCTGGCGGTGGACCTGGCTTCCGACCTGCCGCCGCGACACTTGCCTTTCCAGGGCGACGGCGCCCGTTTCCTGCTCACCCACGAGCTGCGCAATAGTCTCAAATCCCGCATCACCCTGCTTGGCCAAGGCCGCAGTCCGGCCGACCTGCAACTGGGGGACGACTGCACCCAACCCGCCTGCGAAGCCCTGCTCAAGCAGCTTTACCCGCGCTGGTGCAAGGGCGGCCAGCCTCGGGGCACCGAACGGCGGCCGGAAAATTCCCCGGGGCGGACCATCTTCGGCGGCGAGGGCATTTACTACCACCTCTCCGGCGGGCATCGCCTGCAAGCGGCGGCGGAAGCCTCCATCGCCGACCTGCGCCAGCAACGGGAAAACCTGGCCCTGTTCGGCACCCTGGACCGGGCCACAGTGAAGGCGGTGGACACCGGGCCGGTGCCGCCCATCGAAACCCATTGGCAATTGCGCGATGAATCCGCCACCGGCCTGCGCCTGGCCCGCCTGCTGGATAGCAAGGACGCCGCCCGCCTCAACCTGGGCCAACTGATTGCCGTGGAGCCGCCGGGAACCAAACGCTTCTTCCTGGCCGCCGTGCGTTGGCTGATGGCGGACAACGAAGGCTGGCTCCAGGCCGGCGTGCAACTGCTACCCGGCCCGGTGGAAGCCTTCGCCCAGCGTCCCGCCGATGCTCCCGCCGGCGGCGGCAAGGAGCCCTGGAAACAGGCCTTCCTGCTCCCCGCCCTGGCCGCCCGCCAGGAACCGGAGAGCCTGGTGCTGCCCACGGGCAGTTTCCGCGCCGGCCGCAAGCTGGAGATCAAGGACGGCGAACCGATCAAACTCACCAAGCTGCTGGAGCGGGGCGAGGATTTCGAGCGGGTGGCTTACGAGTAGAGGGTGGTGTCGGGGAGGGTTTGTCGTAGGGGTGTGACCGTAACTCCCGCTTCTTTATTAGGCGATGGACTTCCTGAATCAAATCTACCCCTGAAAACCGTAACCCCTCCCGTCCTCCCCTTATCAGGGGAGGGGCGCGTTGCTCAAACCATCACCACTCGAACTCCCCCCTGATAAGGGGGGTTGGGGGGGTTCCGGTTTTTACCCACCCTCCATGAACCACCCCACCATCACGCCCCCGCAAGGGGCCTGATAAACTGGCTGTCCTCCGGCTTCCCCGGCTCCCCGGTTCGATCTGTCATGTCCGGCCTAGACCGCAACACTCCCATTCCCACCGAACTCAAACTGCACACCGCCTCGCGGGTACTGGAAGTGAGTTTCGACGACGGCAGCCAGTACCGCCTGCCCTTCGAGTTCCTCCGGGTATACAGCCCATCCGCCGAAGTACGCGGCCACGGCGTGGGCCAGGGCACCCTGCAAAGCGGCAAGCGCGATGTGGTCATCACCGGCATCGAACCCGTGGGCAACTACGCGGTGAAGATCGTCTTCTCCGACGGCCACAACTCCGGCCTCTACTCCTGGGACGTGCTGCACGATCTGGGCAGCCGCCAGGAGCAACTGTGGCAGGACTACCTGAAGCAACTGGAAGCCGCCGGCGCCAACCGCGATGTGGACAGCACCTCGGCCAAGGCGCAAACAGCCCAACACGGCCATCACCACGGCCCTTCCTGCAAACACTGAAAGCGCAACCATGAGCGAAACCCATTTCGGTTTTGAAACCGTCGCCGAAGAAGAAAAGGCCGGCCGCGTCGCCGGCGTGTTCTCTTCCGTCGCCACCAAGTACGACGTGATGAACGATCTCATGTCCGCCGGCCTGCACCGCCTGTGGAAGAAGTTCACCATCGAGGTTTCCGGCGTGCGCAAGGGCGACAAGGTGCTGGACGTGGCCGGCGGCACCGCCGACCTTTCTTCCGCCTTCGCCAAGCGCGTCGGCGAGACGGGGCAGGTGTGGCTCACCGACATCAACAACGCCATGCTCACCGTGGGCCGCGACCGCCTGCTGGACGAAGGCGTCCTCACCCCTGTGGCCCAGTGCGACGCGGAGAAGCTGCCCTTCCCCGACGACTATTTCGATTGCATCACCGTCGCCTTCGGCCTGCGCAACATGACCCACAAAGACCAGGCCCTGGCCGAGATGCGCCGCGTGCTGCGTCCCGGCGGCCGGCTGCTGGTGCTGGAGTTCTCCAAGGTGCATCCGCTGCTGGAAAAGCCTTACGACTTCTATTCCTTCAAGGTGCTACCCTGGCTGGGCCAGAAGGTGGCCGGCGATGCCGACAGCTACCGCTATCTGGCGGAATCCATCCGCATGCACCCGGACCAGGAAACTTTAAAGGGCCTGATGGAACAGGCCGGCCTGGAACGAGTCGAATACTTCAACCTGACGGGGGGCGTGGTCGCCCTCCATCGCGGGTATAAATTCTGAGGAGCACTGACTGCATGAAACGCATTGCGCTTTCCCTGTTCGCCCTGACCCTGGCCCTCGGCCTGGGTTTCAACGCCACCGATGCCGAAGCCAAGCGCCTCGGCGGCGGCGGTTCCTTCGGCATGAGTCGTAACACCGCCCCCATGCAACGCCAATACACGGCGCCGCCCAAGCAGGCCAATCCCACCACCCAGCCGGCCGCGCCCACTGCCACGCCCCAGCCCGCCCCCCAACCCCAGCCTTCCGGCATGAGCCGTTGGCTCGGCCCCCTGGCCGGCATCGCCGCGGGCGTCGGCCTCGCCGCCCTGCTTTCCCACTTCGGCATGGGCGAGGGCATGGCCAATGTGCTGATGATCGCCGCCCTGGTGATGGGCGGCCTCTTCCTCTTCCGCCTGCTGTTCGCCCGCAAGTCGACATCGCCAACTTCGCCGGCCTACGCCGGCAATATCGGCAACGATGGTCCGGCGCGCTTTGACACGCTGCATGCCGTTCCCATGGGTGCAGCCGCAACCGAGCCCGCTCCCGTTCCCGCCGATTTCGACATCGCGGGATTCCTGCGCCAAGCCAAGCTCAATTTCAACCGTCTGCAAGCCGCCAACGATGCGGGCAATATGGACGACATCAAGACCTTCACCAGCCCCGAGGTCTATGCCGAAGTGCAGATGCAGTACGAGGAACGCGGCCGCAGCAAGCAGCAGACCGATGTGATGCAACTGGACGCCGAGCTGGTGGAAGTGGAAACCGAAGAAAAGCGCCACATCGCCAGCGTGCGCTTCCATGGCCTGCTGCGGGAAGAGCCGGGCGCCGCGCCCATCCACTTCGACGAAGTGTGGCACCTGACCAAGCCCGTGGACGGCAGCGACGGCTGGCGCGTGGCGGGCATCCAGCAGATCCAGTGAGCTTGCCATAATGGCGCTGCCCCTGCCCCCTGCCCAGCCCATCCTCTACGGGCTCAACCACCTGCTCGGCCAGGCCGGCTGGGCGCGGGACAGGCTGAAGGATTTCGCCGGCCGCCACGCCCACCTGGCCCTGGGGCCGGTGGTGCTGGAACTGGCCGTCACCGATGAAGGCCTGTTCGCCACGGCCAGCGAGGGTGCCGCAGCCGATGTGAGCATCGCCCTGCCCCTGGATGCGCCCCTGCGCATGATGCAGGGCGGCGTGGCGGAAGTGATGAAAGGCGCCCAGGTCACCGGCGCGGCGGACATGGCCGATGCCTTGGGCTATGTGCTGCGCAACCTGCGCTGGGATGCCGAGGAAGACCTGTCCAAATTCGTCGGCGACATCGCCGCCCACCGCATTGTGCGCGGGGCGGAAAGCCTAGTGGCGTGGCAGAAGGACGCCGCCACCCGCCTGGGGGAAAACCTCAGCGAATACCTGCTCCACGAAAGCCCGCAACTGGTGAAGCAGGCCGACCTCAAAGCCTTCAAGGACGACGTGGCCGCCCTGGCCGACGACCTGAAGGCGCTGGAAAAACGCCTCGGCTCGGTGAAGTAGCTAGGGTCTGTTCCCCGCCCCCGGCCGGGCCGCATAGCGGTTGGCCAGGATGGAGCAGACCACCAACTGGATCTGGTGATAGAACATGATCGGCAACACGATCATGCCCAGGGCCGGATGCGCACCGAAGATCAGCTTGGCCATGGGCACGCCCGACGCCAGCGTCTTCTTCGAACCGCAGAACACCGTGGTGATTTCGTCTTCCGCGGAAAACCCCAACCACCGGGCTGTGCGCCGGGTCAGGAACAACACCACCGCCAGTATCAGTGCCGCCCCTGCCGCCGCGGCCAACAGCAAGCTCACGCCGTGGTCGCGCCACAAACCCGAAGCCACCGAATCGGCAAAAGCGCCGAACACCATGAGCAGGATCGCGCCCCGGTCCGCTGCCGTGGTCAGCTTCTTGTGGCGATGGTGCCAGGCATGGAGCCATGGACGCAGCAGTTGCCCCGCCACCAGGGGCAGCAGCAACATGCGGGCGATGCCCAGCACCGCATCGACGAAGGACAAACCCTGGTTGGACACATGGGCCAGCAACGCCACCAGGGCGGGTGTCAGCACAATGCCCAGCAGCCCGGACAACGTGGCGTTGAAGATCGCGGCGGGCACGTTGCCCCGGGCCACGCCGGTCAGGGCCACCGATGAGGATACGGTGGACGGCAGCACGCACAGGTAGAGGAAGCCAAGCCCCAGCCCCGCCGGCATCCAGCGGCCGAACAGGGCGTCGAAGCCCAGCCAGAGCAGGGGGAACACGGCGAACGTGAAAAGCTGGACGGTCAGATGCACCTTCCAGCGCGACAGCCCGTCGCGCATGGCGGCGAAGGAAAGGCCGAGGCCATGGAGAAAGAAAACCAGGGCGATACCCCCATCGGTCAGGGCGTCCACATGCAGCGGCCCACCGCTGCGGCCGGCTTCAGGGAACAGACTGGCGAGGGCGACGGCGACGAACATGCCGACCAGGAACCATTCCTTCTTCAGGACTCGGACCAGGCGGGCCAACGGGGAAACGGGCTTGGTGTGGGCGGAGGACACAGCGGGACTTTCTTGCGGATGGGCCCGCTACTTTACCGTGGCCGTGCCCCGCGGCTTCCTTGTGCCGGTTGCCCCCGAATCAAACGGCCGGATTCAACGCCGCACCGCCACGCCGCGCGGTACGCACCAGGGTGCGGCCGGGCAGGTGCACGCCGCCGCCCTGGGGCACGATCAAGCGGCCGAACTCCGCCGGCAGCAGGCAATTCTGCAAGCTGCGCTGGGCGAAAAGGAAGCGACCATCGCAGACGAAACCCAGGTCCTGCCAATCCACCGCGTGGTTGAGCAGATGCACCGCGTATTCCAGATCCAGCGTCGGGTCCTTGGGGAACAGGGCCAACAGGGAACCGTCGTAGTTGTCGCAGTCGTGGAGGAAAAAGGGCTGCTTGCGCCGGGTCTTGGCGTTCACGTAGATGCGCGGCCCCTCGCTCTGATGGTGGTTGCGGCCCCAGTGCCACCAGTTGGATTCGTCGAACTTGCGGATGCCCCGGCCCAGCAGGCGCTCCTTGTGCTTTTCCAGGTGGCGGTTGCGCACGCCGTAGTACATGCGCCGCGTCTCGCCATCGTCAATGGTGGTGGAGCAGACGAACTCCGCATTGCCCTTGGGATGGGTGAAGATCTCGTCGGCCCCGGACACCGCCCCCACCTTGACCTGGAACAGGTCGCTGAAAGGCACCGTGTAATCCCCCCGCAGGAACAGCAACTGGCCGTCGGATTCGACAAAGCGGCGGCCGTCTTCCAGCACATGGCGACGACGCCCCTTCTCGAAACGCCAGATGGCGCAATTGGGCACATAGCTGCCGAAGATGGAGGAATCGCCGGTCTCGATGAAATGGGTGATGCTGCCTTCCTTGGCCAACCAGGCATTCAACTGCCGCGCCGCGGTGAGCTTGATGAAATCCCGCGGCGTGATGAAGATCAGCTCCCCCCGGGGATTGAGATGGCGCACACACTTTTCGATGAAGTACAGATAGAGATTGCTGCGCCCGTCGAACAAGGGGCTGTCCAGCCGATCCAGGGTTTCCGTGAGGATGTCCTGGTGGCGCACATAAGGCGGATTGCCGATGATGGTGTCGAACTTCTCCGTCAGCGGGTAATCGAAAAAGTCCATCAGCAGCGCGCCGGGCGGGGCGACCCGCTGGTCCAACTCGATGGCCACGCACCCCGGCAAGCGGGAAGCGAACGCTCCATCCCCCGCCGAAGGCTCCAGCACCCGGCCGCGCCGTTGACGCAAGGCCAGCATCTGCGCTACCACATCGGCACGGGTAAACACCTGCCCAAGATGGGCGACGGGATCGGGAGGCAGGGCGTTGATGAAATCCATAGGGCCGCATAGTAGCGACGGCCCCAGGGGCTGAATCCCGGGAAAAAGCCGAATTTACCGGCCGAGGAGTGGGCGGGAAATCGGGCGTTTATTGGGGGATGAAAGACGGGGCCGGGATGCTGTTGCGCTTCCCGGGGGACCCCAGTGGCCTGTCAGCCCGCATCAGCATTTCGAAAAATCCCCGACCTGAACCCTCCGTCGACTTCCTTGCCGACAGTAGAATCTCGGGCTGTCCCGTGCGGGTGAAGGACACGTTATTACCCCTGCGTTTTCGCAGTCTTTCTGCGGCAAGCGCCGAACCTGCGCAGAACAATATAAGACTTATAACGAAGCACCTCCCTCAACACGAATCCCAAGGAAATTTGCAATGTTTGGCTATACCGAAGCACAGGTTTCACATTTTGGCTTGACCTTCCTCATGGGCGGCCTCCTGGTCTTTCTCGTCTTCATCCTCGCCAACGTGATCAACCACATTAAACCCGGCATCGGCGGCAAGATCGCGCTGTACTCCATGCTGAGTTTCGGCGCCTCCGCTTTCTTCACCCTGCTCGCCTTGAATCACTGGGGCATCGCCTGATCCGAAGCCATGGATGAGCGAAATAAAAAGCCGCGACATGTCGCGGCTTTTTATTTTCTGGCATCGGCCATCGGCCATCGGCCAAAACATTTGGCATTAATTCGAGCCTGGCCCATTAATTGGGAAATGCCGCTGGAGGTTTGTCACGTGTTTTGAGATTTATTGCACTTCCTCGTTGAGTCTACGCCTCAAGATTGCTCACCCAGATTGCGCCTACGCGTAGCCACAGCCTTCTTTGCTGCCGTACTACGCTTGCGCGTAAGGGCAGCTTTCTGGCCAGCATCTTTCATCCGCTTTGACCATGTGACTATCTTCGGACGATCTCGCATGTGAATGATGGTTTCATTCGATATCAAATCAAGGTCGAGCATCTTGTGACAGTTCGGACAGAGGATTACGAGGTTGCCGATATCGTTGTTGGCGCGTTGACCATCGATATGAGCAACTTCGAGCACGGAAGGGATACCGAAACCACAGTGAGCGCAAAGTGGGTCGTATGCGTCGAATGCAAGTTTTCGGTAATTGATGCGCTTCGTCATTGCGGATGATTCGTGGAAGTGACAAGACAGAAGAGACAGTGTGATTTCAGATTTCACAGCTTACTTTGATTCTTTCACATTGCATACCCATGGGGCATGCGATTGGCTGGTGGATGGATTGGCCATCATGCTTCGACTGCGGCCTTCGCTCAGCACGAACGGGGTTGAGGAAAAACCTGGATCCCCGCTTTCGCGGGGATGACGACTGTTGGGAAGGGTAGCGAGGGCTACGCGGGAATGCCGGCAGTTTGGGCCTCGGCGATCCGCAGCATGGAAACCGGACCCACCAGAAATTACTTCCCTGCCTTCATCTGCTTGAGATTCAGGCATGCCTGCTTGTTGCCTACTTTGCAGGCGGCTTCGGCCTGGGCCATCATTTCCCCCAGCATGTCCGTCTCCGGCAGGCCGTTGGCCTGGCGGGGAGGTGCGGGCGTCGCCAGGGGCCTTTTCCGGATGACCGTGGGAATGTCCGTCGAGCATTGGGTCAGACATTGCAGCTTGCGACCGCCGTCACGGATGCAATCGTCGAGACAGGCTTGGTCGGTGGTGAGGGCCGAAACCGTGACGGGCAACAGGGTCGCCAAGTAGCACAGGATGTGGCGTTTCATGACTACTGGCGAATGTCGCCATCGTTCTCGGGCATGTCCCCCGCTTCACTGCTGCGGAAGGGATTGATGTCGAGGCCGCCGCGACGGGTGTAGCGTGCGTAGACGGAAAGTTTTTCCGGGGCGCAACGGGCCGCGATGTCGGCATAGATGCGCTCCACACAATGCTCGTGGAAACCGCTGTGTTGACGGTAGGAAACGATGTAGGCCAGCAGGCCGGCATGGTCGATGGCGCGGCCGCGATAGGCGATGCGGACGCTGGCCCAGTCGGGTTGACCGGTGACGGGGCAATTGGATTTGAGCAGGTGGGACACCAGCACTTCCTCCACCCAACCGTCACCATGGCACTTGAGCAGTTCCGGCGCGGGGTGGTAGTGGCCGATGTCCACTTCCAGGTTGTCGAGTAGCACGCCGGCGAAGTTGCCCAGGCGGCGCTGCGCGCCGGGGAGCAGGGGTTCCACCGTCACCGTCACCATGGCGCCGGCGGCGGCGGACAGGTCCTTGGTGATGGCGGCCTGCACGTCCACGGCGGAGTAGAACTGGGTCTGGTTGAAACTGTTGAGGTAGAGCTTGATGGACTTGGATTCGACGATATTGGGGGAGTCGATGGGCACATCGAAGCGGGCGGTGGCGGCAATGGGTTTGCCGCGGGGATCGAGCCAGGAAAGCTCGTAGGCGTTCCAGATGTCCACGCCGTGGAAGGGCAGGGCGCCGATAATGCCGATGTCCTGGCGCTGGGGGGCGCGGGAAACGGGGAACAGCAGTTCGGGAGCGTAGCGGTCGCGGTAGGCGACGGTGGCGCCCAGGGGTGAGCCGGCGATATTGGCGGGAGGGTGCGACATGGGAAACCTCAGTGGCCTTTCAGGGCGTAGATGCCGGGGGCGTTGCGCCAATAACCCTTATAGTCCATGCCCCAGCCGAACAGGTAGCGGTCTTCGATATCGAGGCCGGTGAAATCGGCGCGCATGCCGGGCACGGCCTTGCGTTCATGCACCTTGTGCACCAGCACGCCGGTATGCACGGCGGCGGCACCCGCCGCCTTCAGGGCGAGCGTGATGGCGTGCAGGGTATGGCCTTCATCGAGGATGTCGTCCAGCACCAGCACGGTACGCCCCTTCGGGTCCTTGCTCGGCGGGGCTTTCCAATCCAACAGGCTGCCTTGCAGGTGCTGGCCGTAGCGGGTGGCGTGGAGGTAGGCCACTTCCAGGGGAAAGTCGAGTTTGACCAGGAGCTTGCCGGTAAACACCATGCCGCCGTTGAGCACGCAGTAGAGGATGGGATTGCTGTCCCGCAGCTTGGCGCTGATTTCCGCAGCAACACGGTTCAGGGCCGCATTCACCTGGTCTGCCGTGGCCAGGCAATCGGCCTCGGCCATGGCTTGTTCAATTTCTTTCAGGTCGGACATCGGGGTTCCACTGCGGGTTGGCGAAGGTGCACCATTTTCCTTGCCAACCCGCAATGAGGCAATGGCTTCAAGACTTGCCTTGTTCCCCCTGCCGCGCTTCATCGCCGCCACCCAGGGCCTTGTAGAGCTGGGCAGTGGTGCTGAGCAACTGACGCCGCACCTGCACCGCACTCTGCTGGGCGGTGAAGCTGTCGCGCTGGGCGTCGAGCCATTCCAGGTTGCTGGCGATGCCGGCCTTGTAACGGGCATCCACCAGGCGCAAGCGTTCGTCCTGGCTCTTGCGGTTGGCATCCTGGGCCTTGAGCTGTTCCACCAGGGTGTCCCGCGCCGCCAACAGGTCGGCCACTTCGCGGAAGGCGGTCTGGATCGTCTTCTCGTAGTCGGCCACCGCCACCACCTTGCGCGCTTCCGCCACGTCCAGGTTGCCGCTGGTGCGGCCCCAGTCGAACAGGGGCTGGTGCAAGCTGGGGGTGAAGTTCCAGCTTTCCGTACCCGCCTTGAACAGACCGGAGAGCACCGGGCTGGCGCTGCCGAAGGCGCCGGTAAGAACGATCTTGGGCAGGAAGGCGGCCCGGGCCGCGCCGATGTTGGCGTTGGCGGCGATCAGGCGCTGCTCCGCCGCGCGCACATCGGGCCGGCGTAACAACACGTCGGCGGGAAGATCGGCGGCCAGATCGGGGACGATGCCCTGGTCCGACAGATTGCGTGCCGTCGGCAGATTGGCGGGCAAGGCGCTGCCCACCAGCAGGGTCAAGGCATTGGCCGCTTGCAGGCGTTGACGCTCGATGGCGGCCAGGTCGGCCTTGGCGGTTTCCAGGGCGC
>RXJP01000019.1:16178-55668 GCA_003963315.1 Rhodocyclaceae bacterium
GGAAATCCAGGTCGCCGGCCACGCCCACTTCACGCCGCAGGGCCACCAGCTTGCGGGTTTCACCCCGGGTACGCACGGTTTCCCGGGCCAGGGCGGCCCGTTCTTCCATTTCCTGCACCGTCAGATAGGCGTTGGCCACATCGGCGATGAGGCCCATGCGCACGGTACGCCGGGCTTCGTCGCTGGCGAGGAAGTTTGCCTTTGCCGCTTCGCTGAGATTGGCGACACGTCCCCAGAAATCCAGCTCGAAGGAAAGCAGGTTGAGGTTGCCGTCGTAGCGGTTGATCTGCACATCCCGGGCCGTGCCGGCCACGGCGGCAGGGGTGCGCGATCCGCTGCGGGAAACGGACAGATCCGCGCCGGGGAAGCGATCGGCCCGTTGCACGCCGTACAGGGCGCGGGCTTCTTCCACCCGGGCCACAGCGATGCGCAGGTCGCGGTTGTTGGCCAGGGCGAGGTCGATCACCGCTTGCAGACGGGGATCGGGGAACAGGGCCTTCCAATCCAGGCCGTCCGCCTTGCGCTCACCCGTGGCCTGCATGCCGGCGGGCCACTGGTTTTCCACCGCGAGGCTGGGACGGGTGTAGTCGGGGGCGAGGCTGCAGGCGGAAAGGAAGAGTGTGGCAATGCACACCGCAACCCCCCCGACCCCCCTTATCAGGGGGGAGTGCAAAACCGCTGTTCTTAGCCCCTCCCTGATAAGCCTGTCCTGAGCTTGGTCGAAGGAGGGGGCCGGGGGGGTTGCGATTTTCTTGTTCTGCTTACTCATGGGAATTCTCCTCTACGGCATCGGTGTGGTGGCGCGGATGGCCGGGGAAGAAACGACGCACCACAACAAAGAATACCGGCACCAGGAATACCGCAAGTACCGTGGCGCCGACCATGCCGCCAATGACGCCGGTACCGATGGCGTGGCGGCTCTGGGCGCCGGCGCCGCTGGAAATGGCCAGGGGCAACACGCCGAGGATGAAGGCCAGGGAGGTCATCAGGATCGGCCGGAAACGCAGGCGACAAGCTTCCAGGGTGGCGTCGAAGACGCTCATGCCGCGTTCATTGAGTTCCCGGGCGAACTCGATAATCAGGATGGCGTTCTTCGACGACAAACCGATGATCGCGATCAAACCCACCTTGAAATACACGTCGTTGGGCAGACCCCGCAGCAACACGGCGAGCAGCGCACCGAAGATACCCAGGGGCACCACCAGGAGCACGGCGAAGGGAATGGACCAGCTTTCGTACAGGGCGGCCAGGGCCAGGAAAACCACGATCAAGGACAGGGCGAACAATCCCGGCGCCTGGTTACCCGACACCTTTTCCTCCAGGGAAGTGCTCGACCATTCAAAGCCGAAACCCGGCGGCAGTTTGGCCGCCATCTCCTCCATGGCGTCCATGGCGTCGCCCGTGCTGCGGCCGGGGGCCGGACTGCCGGAGAGCTTTACCGAGGGCAGGCCGTTGTAGCGGTCCACCTTGGGCGGGCCGACGATCCAGGTCGGTTTTGCGATTTCGCCCAATTCCACCATCTCGCCCCGGGTGTTGCGCACCGATAGATGGAGGATGTCCTCAGGGGTACGACGCAGATCGGTATCGGCCTGCATCTGCACCCGCAGGATGCGGCCTTCGCGGACGAAGTCGTTGATATAGGCAACGCCCAAAGTGGATTGCAAGGTGTCGTTGAGGCTGGACAGATCCACCGACAGCGCGCGGGCCTTGGCCCGATCAATGTCCAACAGGATTTGCGGCGCCGGCTCCTGGCCTTCAGGACGAACCCCCATCAAAGCCTTGTTCTGGGCAGCCATGCCCAGCATCATGTTGCGCGCCTCGGTAAGCTTGTCACGACCGAGACCGGCACGATCCTGAAGGCGGAAGTCGAAACCGCCGATAGCGCCCAGTTCTGGGATGGGCGGCACGTTCACGCCGAGCGCGAAGGCCTGCTTGAGGGAGAACAGGAACATGTTGCCGCGCTGGATGACACCCTGTACCCAATTCTCCTTGGCCTTGCGCTCGTCCCAATCCTTAAGCCGAACGAAGGCCAGGGCGGCATTCTGGCCGCGACCAAAGAAGGAGAAGCCCAACACACCGATCACGTGATCCACTTCCGGCTGCTTGAGGAAGTACTGTTCCACCTGGCTCAACACATCGGCGGTACGTTCCCGCGTGGCACCCGGGGGTAGCTGGACCATGGTGATGAAGTAACCCTGGTCTTCGTCCGGCAAGAAACTGCCGGGAAGTTTGGTGAACAGCCAGCCGGTGGTGGCGATGATGACCGCGTAGAGCAACAGCCAGCGGCCAGGGCGACCGATGATGCGCGCCACACTGTTACGGTAGCGGTCGCTGGTGCGGGTGAACCAGCGGTTGAACACACCCAGCACGCCGGTTTCCGGCAAAACGTGGCCCTTCGCCGCGGGTTTCAGTACCGTGGCGCACATGGCCGGCGTCAGGGTCAGCGCCATCAAGGCGGAGAAGAACATGGTCAACACCAAGGTCACCGCGAACTGGCGATAAATGGCGCCCACCGAGCCGCCGAAGAAAGCCATCGGTACGAACACCGCGCAGAGCACCAGGGTGATACCGATGATGGCGCCGATGATCTGACCCATGGCCTTGCGCGTGGCATCCCGCGGCGAGAGCCCTTCCTCGCTCATGATCCGCTCGACGTTCTCCACCACCACAATGGCGTCGTCCACCACGATGCCGATGGCCAGCACCATGGCGAACAGGGTCAACACGTTCACCGAGTATCCCAACAGATACAGGCCGGTCAGGGCGCCGATCAGCGCCACCGGCACCACCACGGCGGGAATCAGCGTGGCGCGCAGGTTGCCGAGGAACAGCCACATCACCAGGAACACCAGCACCATGGCTTCGAACAGGGTGTGCACCACCTCGGTGATGGAAATGTCCACAAACTGCGAGGTATCGTAAGGCACGCTCCAGGAAATGCCTTTCGGGAAGTAGCGCTCCAGCTCACCCATGCGCGCCTTCACCGCTTTGGCCACTTCCAGGGCATTGCCGTCCGGCGCCACGCGTACGCCGATCGCGGCTGCCGGCTTGCCATCGATGCGGGCGAAGATGTTGTAGTCCTGGGCGCCCAATTCAACACGGGCGATGTCCTTGACCTTGACTGCGGAACCGTCGGGCTGGGTCTTGACCAGGATCTCGCCGAATTCCTCGGGCGTGGTTAAACGACTGCGGGCGACGATGACTGCGTTCAATTCCTGGCCCGGCGCAGCCGGGTTCTGGCCCAGTTCGCCAGTAGCGAGCTGGATGTTCTGGGCACGCACTGCAGTGGCTATATCGCTCGGCGAGATGTTGTAGCTACGCAGCTTGGCCGGATTCAGCCAGATGCGCATGGAATACTCGGTGCCGAACAAGGTGGCTTCGCCGACCCCCTTGACCCGGCGCACTTGGTCGAGCACGCTGGCAGCGGCGAAACTACCCAGGGCCACGGCATCTTTGCTGTTATCCGGCGAATTGAGGACGACGAACATCAGGTAGTTGCGCTGGGGCTTGGTGACGGGAACGCCGAGGCGGCGTACATCGTCGGGCAGCCGGGCTTCGACCCGCTTGTAGCGGTTCTGGGCTTCCACCGAGGCGACATCGACATTGGTGCCGGCGTCGAAGGTGAGGGTCAGGGTGCCGGTACCCAGTTCCGAGGAAGACTCCATATAGAGCAGGTGCTCGATGCCATTCATCTCCTGCTCGATCAAGGCCGTAACGGTCTGCTCGATCACTTCGGCAGAGGCGCCGGGGTAGGTGATGTTGAAGGCGATGGAGGGCTGCGCCACGCTGGGGTATTGCGAGATGGGCAGCTTCTTGAGGGCAAGGGAGCCCGCAAGCAAGATGACCAAGGCGATCACCCAGGCGAACACCGGGCGATCAATGAAGAATTTCGCGAGCATCGTTCAGCTCCCTTGTTTGCCGGACTGGGGAGCCGCGGTTTGCGCGGCTGTGCCTGGGGCGTTCGTTGCGGTGGGTGCGACCGGGGCCGTCGCCGCGGGTGCGGCCGAAGCTGCGCCGGGATTCCACTGCACGGGTTTCACAGGAGCGCCCGGTTTGATTTTTTGCAGGCCGTTGACGATGACTTGTTCGCCGCCTTTGAGACCATCGGTGACGATCCAGTCGCTGCCCGCCATGCCGCCCACCTTGATAGGCCTTGGCGCCACCTTGCCTTCGGCGTCCACCACCATCACGCTCTGCCCTTGCGGGCTGGACTGCACGGCGCGCTGCGGTACCTTGATGGCATTTTCCATACTGGCCTGGGGGAAACGAATGCGGGCGAACATACCCGGCAGCAGCTCTTGCTTGGGATTGGGGAATTGGGCGCGCAGGGTGATGGAACCGGTGTTGGGATCCACCGCCAGATCGGAGAACAACAGCTTGCCCGGCAGGGCGTAGGGGGTGCCATCTTCCAGCACCAGCTCCACCTTGATTTCCTTGTTCTGTTGCAGCTTGCCCGATTGGATGGCGCGCTTGAGGCGCAGCACATCGGTGACAGACTGGGTGAAGTTGGCGTAGATGGGATCGAGCTGTTCGATCAATGCAAGCTGGGTGGCGTCTCCCTTGCCCACCAGGGCGCCTTCGGTCACCAGGGCACGACCGATGCGGCCGCTGATGGGTGCCGGCACCGAGGCGTTCTCTAAATCCAGTTCGGCTTTGGCCTGAGCGGCCTCGGCTTGTTTGAGCTTGGCATTGGCTTGGTCGTATTCCTGCTGGCTCACGGCTTTCAGCTCAAGCAGGGGCTTGTAGCGATCCACCGTCAGTTTGGCCACGGCCACGTCGGCTCGGGCCGACTCCACTGCGGTCTTGTAGATGCGGGCATCAATGCTGAAGAGGGGTGTCCCGGCCTTGATATCGGTGCCTTCTGCGAACAGGCGTTTCTCCACGACGCCTTCCACCCGAGCGCGCACCTGGGCGCTGCGTATGGCCTGGAGGCGGCCCGGCAGATCTTGGGTCAATGTGGCATTGCCCGGGGCAACGGTGACCACATCCACTTCCGCCGGTGGCATAGCGCCGCCGGGGCCGCCGGCTCCGGCTTGTCCGCCCTGGCCGCCGGGGCCGCAGGCATTGAGTAGGGCGAGCGTCGATACTGCCAATGCGTAGGGAACAACTTTCATGGTGATCTCCGTGGGAAATACTTCAATTCGCTTCAACTTGTTTTAATCCGGTTTGAAGGCACGCAAAAAACACGCGACGATTTTCTTTACGCGTTTCTGCTCTTCCCCCGCTTCCAGTTGGGGAGAGCCCGCCAATCTTCGCGCTCGATCTATGTGAATCAGCATTGAAATGAACATTTCCGCGCCGAACACCGGGTCGTCGCGGCGCAGTTCGCCACTTTTCATGGCGACAGACAGGTATTCGGACACCAATTCCGACAACCGCGTCTGCACTCGGCCATGGATGGCGGACGCCATTTCCGGCACCCTTGCACCCTCCACCAGGAAGGAACGATAGATGGCGATGCCCTTGTCGCTCAGCGTCTTGCTGCGCAGATCCATGCCAAATTTATAGAGCGTCTGGGACAGACCGTCCCGACCCATGCACAGTTCCTGGGCGACGGAATCGGCCATCAGTTGGCCCACCTCGCGGAACAGTTCTTCCTTGTTGGCGAAATTGTTGTAGAGGGTTTGTCGGGCGACGCCGGCCCGGGAGGCGATGCGGTCTACGCTGGCGCGATAGCCTTCTTCGCCGAACACCGCGCATGCCGCCTGCACCAGGCGGGTACGGCAATCGGCAGCGGGATCCGGTTCTTCGAAGGGGCAGGTCATGCAATCAAGACGCGATCAGAAATAGACTGGGCAGTCTAGTCTAACGATGGTATCGACTCAACCCCTTCATGCAAAGGGAATTACTACTAAAAGTTGCAAACAAAAAGGGCAGCCGAAGCTGCCCTTTTCCTTACCACGGTATAGCGCTTAGTGACCGGCTTTGCGCAGGCGCTGGATGGCTGCCAGTTGGGCCACGGCTTCGGCCAGTTCGGCCTGGGCGCGGGCGTAATCCATTTCGGAGCCCCGGTTCGCCATGGCTTCTTCGGCCTTCTGCTTGGCTTCGGCGGCCTTGGCCTGGTCCAGATCCTTGCCGCGAATGGCGGTATCGGCCAGTACAGTCACTGTGCCCGGCTGTACTTCAAGCAGGCCGCCGGCGACGAAGATCAACTCTTCGGCTTCCTGTTGCGGCAGCTTGAGGCGTACGGCACCGGGCCGAATGCGGGTCATCAGCGGCATATGGCCGGGCAGGATGCCCAGCTCGCCCGTCTCTCCTGGCAGAGCGACAAACTCCACCAGACCGGAGAAGATGGACTCTTCCGCACTGACGACATCAACATGAATGGTCATAGCCATGATTAACCCCTGAGAAGGGGGAGGGGGGAAGGGGGAAGGGTTGCGAAGGTTTTACCCTTCTCCCTTCTCCCTTCTCCCTTCCCTTTTTATTACAGCGTCTTAGCCTTTTCGACAGCTTCTTCGATGGCGCCAACCATGTAGAACGCCTGCTCGGGCAGGTGGTCGTACTCGCCTTCGACGATGGCCTTGAAGCCCTTGATGGTGTCAGCCAGGGGCACGATCTTGCCGGGGGAGCCGGTGAACACTTCCGCCACGTTGAAAGGCTGGGACAGGAAACGCTGAATCTTACGGGCGCGGGTCACGGCCAGCTTGTCTTCAGGGGCCAGTTCGTCCATACCCAGAATGGCGATGATGTCGCGCAGTTCCTTGTAACGCTGCAGGGTGGATTGCACCTTGCGGGCTACGGAATAGTGCTCTTCGCCCACAACCAGGGGATCCAGCTGACGGGAAGTGGAATCCAGGGGATCCACGGCGGGGTAGATACCCAGCGCGGCGATGTCCCGGGACAGCACGACGGTGGCGTCCAAGTGGAGGAAGGTGGTGGCAGGGGAGGGGTCGGTCAAGTCATCGGCAGGCACATACACGGCCTGGATGGAAGTGATGGAACCCACCTTGGTGGAGGTAATCCGTTCTTGCAGGCGGCCCATTTCTTCAGCCAGCGTAGGTTGGTAACCCACGGCGGAAGGCATACGGCCCAGCAGGGCGGACACTTCGGTACCGGCCAGGGTGTAGCGGTAGATGTTGTCCACGAAGAAGAGGATGTCGCGGCCTTCGTCACGGAACTTCTCGGCCATGGTCAGGCCGGTCAGCGCCACGCGCAGACGGTTGCCGGGGGGTTCGTTCATCTGACCGAACACCATGGCGACCTTGTCCAGCACCTTGGAGTCTTCCATTTCGTGATAGAAGTCGTTGCCCTCACGGGTACGCTCACCCACGCCGGCGAACACGGAGTAACCCCCGTAGGACTTGGCGATGTTGTTGATGAGTTCCATCATGTTCACGGTCTTGCCCACGCCGGCGCCGCCGAACAGGCCGATCTTGCCGCCCTTGGCGAAGGGGCAGATCAGGTCGATCACCTTGATGCCGGTGGGGAGCAGTTCCACGGAGGGAGACAGCTCGTCGAACTTGGGGGCCTTGGCGTGGATGGGGCGCAGTTCGTCGCTGGGGATGGGGCCGGCTTCGTCGATGGGACGGCCGAGCACATCCATGATGCGACCCAGGGTGCCGGTGCCGACGGGCACCTTGATGGCGGCGCCGGTGTTCTTGACGCTCATGCCGCGGCGCAGGCCGTCGGAGGAGCCGAGGGCGATGGTACGCACCACGCCGTCGCCGAGCTGTTGCTGGACTTCAAAGGTTAGACCGGCTTCGGCGTTGCCAACATTGGCGTCGTCGAGAACCAGGGCGTCATAGACCTTGGGCATGGCTTCGCGGGGGAACTTGATGTCCACCACAGCGCCGATGCACTGGACGATGTTTCCGTTGCTCATGGTTATATCCTCAATGCTTAGTAATCTGTTAACCCGCTATCAGCCCGCCATCAGCCTGCAATGGCCGCTGCGCCACCGACGATTTCCGAGATTTCCTTGGTAATCGCCGCTTGGCGCGCCTTGTTGTAAACCAGTTGCAGTTCCTTGATGACGTTGCCGGCGTTGTCGGTTGCAGCCTTCATGGCCACCATCCGCGCGCTTTGCTCGGAGGCCATGTTCTCGGCCACAGCCTGATAGATCAGGGCTTCCACGTAACGCACCAGCAATTCGTCGATCACCACCTGGGCATCGGGCTCGTACAGGTAATCCCAAGAACCGCTCGGGGTACCCAGACGTTCGCCGGTCAGGGGCAGCAACTGCTCCACCACGGGCTCCTGCTTCATGGTGTTGATGAAGCGGGTATAGGCGACATGCACGGCATCCAGCTCACCGGCCTGGAAGGCGTCGATCATGACCTTGATGGGTCCGATCAGTTTTTCCAGGTGGGGGGTATCCCCCAGTTGCGTGGCATGGGAAACAATCTTGGTACCCATGCGCTGCATGAAACCAAAACCCTTGTTGCCGATACAAGTGGTACGGATTTCCGTGGCACCGGCCTGCTCCCACTGGCGCATGTTGTTCACCACCAGGCGCAGGATGTTGGTGTTGAGACCGCCGCACAAACCTTTGTCGGTTGTCACCAGGATCACCCCGACGCGTTTTGCTGCGCCGGCTTCGGTGCCGCCCTTGCCCAGGAAGGGGTGGCGGTAGTCGGTGATGTTGGCCTGGGAAAGATTGGCCGCCAGTTGGCGGATCTTTTCACTGAAGGGTCTGGCGGACCGCATCCGTTCCTGCGCCTTGCGCATTTTGGAGGCGGCCACCATTTCCATGGCCTTGGTGATCTTGCGGGTGTTCTGGACGCTCTTGATCTTGGTGCGGATTTCTTTTCCGACGGCCATGATCGCTCTCCTTAATTCAGGTTAATTAAGGATCAGGCCCAGGACTTCTTGAACTCGGTCAAAGCGGCCTTGAGGGCGGCTTCGTTATCCTTGTTCAGATCCTTGGTGGTCTCGATCGCGTTCAGCAGGTCGGCGTGCTTCTGCTTCATGTATTGATGCAGAGCGCTTTCGAAAGCCAGGATCTTGGGCACATCCACGTCGTCCATGAAACCTTCGTTGGAAGCGTAGAGGGAAACCGCCATATCGGCCACGGACAGGGGTGCGTACTGGAGCTGTTTCATCAGCTCGGTGACGCGACGGCCCCGTTCCAACTGCTTGCGGGTGGCTTCGTCCAGGTCGGAAGCGAACTGCGCGAAGGCAGCCAGTTCACGGTACTGGGCCAGGGCCAGACGCACACCGCCGCCGAGCTTCTTGATGACCTTGGTCTGGGCGGCGCCGCCGACGCGGGACACCGAAATACCGGCGTTCATGGCGGGACGGATACCGGCGTTGAACAGGTCGCTTTCCAGGAAGATCTGGCCGTCGGTAATGGAGATCACGTTGGTCGGCACGAAGGCGGACACGTCACCGGCCTGGGTTTCGATCACGGGCAGGGCGGTGAGGGAACCGGTCTTGCCCTTGACTTCGCCGTTGGTGCACTTTTCCACCCACTCGGCGGAAACGCGGGCAGCGCGCTCCAGCAGACGGGAGTGGATGTAGAACACGTCACCGGGATAGGCTTCACGGCCGGGAGGACGGCGCAGCAGCAGGGAGATCTGGCGATAAGCCCAGGCCTGCTTGGTCAGATCGTCATAAACGATCAGCGCGTCCTGGCCGCGGTCGCGGAAGTACTCGCCCATGGTGCAACCGGCGTAGGGCGCGATGAACTGCATCGCGGCGGAGTCGGAAGCGGTAGCGGCAACCACGATGGTGTATTCCAGGGCGCCGTGTTCTTCGAGCTTGCGCACGACGTTGGCGACGGTGGAAGCCTTCTGGCCGATGGCGACGTAGATACAGAAAACGCCCTGGCCCTTCTGGTTGATGATGGTGTCCACAGCCACGGCGGTCTTGCCGGTCTGACGGTCGCCAATGATCAGCTCGCGCTGGCCGCGGCCGACGGGCACCATGGAGTCGATGGCCTTGAGGCCGGACTGCACGGGCTGGTCAACGGACTTACGCCAGATCACGCCGGGCGCAACCTTCTCGACCTTGTCGGTGAGCTTGTTGTTCAGGGGGCCTTTGCCGTCGATGGGTTCACCCAGGGCATTGACCACGCGGCCCAGCAGCTCGGGACCGACGGGAACTTCCAGAATGCGGCCGGTACACTTGACGGTGTCGCCTTCGGAAATGTGTTCGTACTCGCCGAGCACCACGGCACCCACGGAGTCGCGCTCAAGGTTCAGAGCCAGACCAAAGGTGTTGCCGGGGAACTCCAGCATTTCGCCCTGCATCACGTCGGCCAGGCCATGCACGCGGACGATACCGTCCGTCACGGACACCACGGTACCCTCGTTGCGGGTCGTGGCGGCCAGTTGCATGTTCTGGATCCGGCTCTTGATCAGGTCGCTGATTTCAGACGGATTGAGGTTACTCATGGAATTGCTCCTAATTCTTTAGCGCGGTGGCCATGGCAGCAAGCTTGCCGCGGACGGAGGCATCGATCACTTCGTCGCCGATGGCGATGCGTACACCGCCGATCAGTTCAGGAACGACCTTGACGGTCGCATTGATCTTGCACTGGAACTTGCGTTCGAGATCGGCCACCAGATTCTTGGTGGCGGCGTCATCCATGGGGAAGGCGGATTCCACGTCGGCATCACGCGTTCCTTCATGGCTATTCTTCAACTCGTTGAAGAGCTGGGCGATCTCGGGCAGGACGTTGACGCGGTCGTTATCCACCAGGACGCGAACAAAATTCTGTTGTTCTGCGTTCAGGTCTTTACCCGCCACACCGACGAACAACTGGGTCAGTTGCTCGGCTTGCAGCTTGGGATTGGCGACGCATTCCTGCATTTCGGCTGTTCCCGCCACGGCGGCCATGCTGCCCAAGGCGCTGGACCAGCCAGCCAGGGAGGAACCCTTGGCCATCTGGAAAGCGGCCTCGGCATAGGGGCGCGCTAGGGTGACGTTCTCGGCCATGGCGAATTAAAGCTCCGACTTGAGTTGGGCCAGCAGATCGGCGTGGGCCTGTGCATTGATTTCCTTGCGGAGAATCTTTTCAGCACCGGCAACAGCCAACTGGGCCACGTGCTCGCGCAGGCTTTCCTTTGCCCGCTGCGTGGCAGCGGCGGCTTCGGTTTCGGCGGCTTCACGGGCGGCAGACACGATACGGGCGGCTTCGGCGCGAGCCTCTTCCACCAGTTTGGCGGCCTGCTTCTCGGCGCCACTGCGCAGTTCGGCGCCGGATTCCCGCGCTTTGCGCAGTTCCTCAGCCACCTTCTTTTCTGCGAGGGCCAGATCAGTCTTGGCCTTGTCAGCGGCCGCGAGCCCGTCAGCGATCTTCTTTGCCCGCTCATCCAGTGCCTTCACGATGGGGGGCCACACGAACTTCATGGTGACCCAGGCCAGCACGAAGAACACAATCAGCTGGGCAAACAGCGTTGCGTTCAGATTCACGGTATTCGCTCCTTAAAAGCGTTTAAGGGAGACGATTACTTCAGGATGAACGGGTTGGCGAAGGCGAACATCATCGCGATACCGACACCGATCAGGAAGGCGGCGTCGATCAGACCGGCCAGCAGGAACATCTTGGTTTGCAGGGCGTTCATCAGCTCGGGTTGACGAGCGGAGGCTTCCAGGAACTTGGAGCCCATGATGCCGATACCGATACAGGCACCGATAGCACCAAGACCGATGATCAGGCCAGCGGCCAGAGCAACGAAACCGAGAACGTGTTCCATGACAACTCCTTTATTTAGTAAAAATTAAAGTGAAAAGATTAAAAACAAGACTGCGAAAACGATATTGCGGCTAGGAATCGGTATTAATGACCTTCGTGCGCCTGGCCGATGTACACCAGGGCCAGCATCATGAAAATGAAGGCTTGCAGGACGACGATCAGGATATGGAAGATGGCCCACACGGACCCGGCCAGAATGTGGCCCAGCATCAGCAACGGGCCGGTGGCGCCGGAACTGCTCCAGGCGGCGCCCATCAGGGCGATCAGCATGAACACCAGTTCGCCTGCGTACATATTGCCGAACAACCGCATGCCATGGGAAATGGTCTTGGCGGCGAATTCGATCAACTGCATGGCGAAATTGATCGGGTAGAGCAGGGGATGGGAACCGAAAGGTGCGGTAAACAGCTCATGCACCCAGCCGCCGAAACCCTTGATCTTCACGTTGTAATAGAGGCACAGCAGCAGCACACCGAGGGACATACCCAGCGTGGCGTTCAGATCGGCAGTGGGCACCACACGCATGTAGGCGTGATGGTCGCCGGTGACGCCCTGCCACAGGCTGGGCAGCACATCGAGGGGCAGGAAGTCCATAGCGTTCATGAGGAACACCCAGACGAAGATGGTCAGCGCCAGGGGCGCCACGAACTTGCGGGACTCTTCCTCGTGGATGATGCCCTTGGCCTGGCTGGCCACCATATCCACCAGCACTTCAACGGCGCCCTGGAAGCGGCCGGGCACACCGGAAGTAGCCTTGCGGGCGGCGAACCACAGGATCAGGATGGTCACGACACCCAGGGTCAGGGAATAGAACAGCGTATCCAGGTTGATCACCGAAAAATCGATGATGCTGGCCTGGGGATGGCCGGTGCTATTGAGGTGGGTCAGGTGGTGAACGATGTATTCGCCCGCGGAAGGGGCATTTGCTGCGGCCTCGTGGGCCTGGGTGCCAGCTTCTTCGATAGACATGGTCAGGTCTTCAATAAGAATGCAAAAAGATTCGCTTTGAGCGCCGCGAACAGTCCGACAAGCAAGGCCAGCCAATGCACGTCGTAGAACTTTTGCGCGACGATCAGAATTCCGATCGTGGCAGCCACCTTGAAGAACTCACCGACGAAGAAGGTAGCCGCGCTGGCGCGGCCGCTTGCGGCCGCAATTTTCAGACGCAGGACGAACAGCAGGTTCGGAATCAGATAGGAGGCTCCGCCTATCAGCGCGGAGATCGCGCTCTGCGCGCCACCCCATCCTCCGGCCACCGCTGCGACCACCAGCAGGACACCCAGTTGCAGACCTATTGTCTTGAGCATTTCTTGCCCACTGCGTGCACCAATACGGTGATTGCCCAGCACCAAAAGCCAGCGAATATAGAGGCAACAGGTTTCAAAGTCAAATGTTCCGGCAAGGTTTTACGGCTTTTTTTACCCCATGTCTTATATAAGACATAATTTGGCGCGAACCCAACAAAACCGACAATCGCCCATTTTGCGCGCTCTTACGTTCACCTTACAAGAATTCCCCCTTGACAATCGCGTTCAAGTAATTAAACTCATTGACATGAAGATCGCCTACGCCCGGGAAATTCCCCTCGTCTGGAAAAACATCTCCAAAGCCTTCTCTGCTTTGGGGGATGAACAGCGACAACGCATCCTGCTCACCTTCGACCGGGGGGAACGGCTCAACGTCACCCAGATCGCCGAAGCCTCCACCCTGTCCCGCCCCGCCGTATCCCACCACCTGAAAATACTCAGGGAAGCCAGAGTGTTGGCCAGCAGCAAGGAGGGCAAGGAAGTGTTCTATTGGATAGACAAGGCATTTTTGCAGGAAGCCCTGGGAGCGGTGCTGGATTACCTGCGCGCCGAAGTTTGAACGCCCAAAAAAATTTTTCCCGATAGGTCGATAAACTTGGACATAACATTGGAATAAGCGAGACGCCATGACTACCAGCCAATTCACCCTGCTCAAGCGCCGTCACTTTCTGCCCCTGTTTCTCACCCAGTTCCTTGGCGCCTTCAATGACAACGTGCTGAAGAACGCCCTGGTGATCCTGATCGCCTTCCAGGGGGCGAGCATGACCAGCATGGATCCGAAACTGATGGTCAATGTCTGCGCCGGCCTGTTCATCCTGCCCTTCTTCCTGTTCAGCGCCAGTGCCGGTCAGTTGGCGGACAAGTACGAAAAGTCGCAGTTGATCCGCCTGGTCAAGGTGCTGGAAATCGCCATCATGGCCATCGCCGCAGCCGGCTTCCTACTGCTCAATCTGGTCTTGCTGCTCACTGCCCTGTTTCTCATGGGCCTGCACTCCACCCTGTTCGGCCCCCTCAAGTACGCCATCCTGCCCCAGCATCTGCATGAAGATGAAATGATCGGCGGCAACGCCCTGATCGAATCCGGCACCTTCCTCGCCATCTTGCTCGGCACCCTCCTTGGCGGCACGCTGATCGGCCTGGGCGAGGTCGGCCCCCACTACGCCGCCGGCGTTTGCTGCGTCATTGCGGTGCTGGGTTACCTGAGCAGCCGCGGCATCCCAGCCGCCCCCGCCCCCGAACCGGACATGCCCATCAACTGGAATCCCCTTTCCGAAACCTGGCGCAGCCTGAAATCGGCCAAGCAGAACCGGGCGGTGTTCCTCTCCATCCTCGGCATCTCCTGGTTCTGGTTCTATGGCGCCACCTTCCTGTCCCAATTCCCCACCTATGCCCGGGAAAACCTGGGGGGTGGCGAATCCGTGGTCACCTTGCTGCTGGCCATTTTTTCCGTCGGCATCGGCCTCGGTTCCCTGCTTTGCGAAAAGCTCTCCCGCCACCACGTCGAACCGGGCATCGTCCCCCTCGGCTCCATCGGCCTGACCTTGTTCGCCGTCGACCTTTATTTCGCCAGCCCGGCCAGTGCCGCCACGGCCGGGCTCAGTGTCGGCCAATTCCTGGCCCAGGCCGGCAGCCTGCGCGTACTGGCCGACTTGGTCCTGATCGGCGTCTTCGGCGGCTTCTATTGCGTGCCCCTCTACGCCATCATGCAAATGCGCTCGGAGGTTTCCCACCGCTCCCGCATCATCGCGGCCAACAACATCGTCAATGCCCTGTTCATGGTGGTGGCCGCGATTCTGGCCATGGTCCTGCTCTCAGCGAATTTCACGGTACCGCAACTGTTCCTCACCACCGCCCTACTCAACGCCGTGGTAGCGCTCTACATCTACACCGTGGTGCCGGAATACCTGAACCGTTTCGCCGCCTGCGTCCTGTCCCTGTTTTCCCCCAACACCCGCAAACCCTGAGGAGCCCCTCATGCTGCGCACCCTGCTCCATCCCCTGCTGCGACTCGTCGCCCAACTGCTGTTCCGGGTGGAATTCCGCAATCCCCACAATACGTCCTTCGATGCGCGGAAGCTGCTCATCGTCGCCAACCACGAATCCTTCCTCGACGGCCTGCTGCTGGGCCTGTTCCTGCCGGTGAATCCGGTGTTCGTGGTGAACACCCAAATCGCCAAGGTGCGCTGGTTCAAGCTGGTATTGGGATTGGTGGACCACCTGACGGTGGACCCGGCCAATCCCATGGCCATGAAGACCATCCTCAAGCTGGTGGAGTCGGGCCGCCCCGTGGTGATCTTCCCCGAAGGCCGCATCACCGTCACCAGCGCCTTGATGAAAGTCTACGAAGGCCCCGCCTTCGTCGCCGCCAAGACCGACGCCACAGTCGTGCCGGTACGCCTCGACGGCCCCGCCCGCAGCTACTTCTCGCGCCTCACCGGCCAGCATCCGCGCCATCTATTCCCCAAGGTGGTGATCTCGGTGCAACCCGCCACCGCCCTGCCCATGCCGGTCGCCCCCACCGCCAAGCTACGCCGCTACAAGGCCGGGGAAACCCTGCGCCGCATCATGCAGGAGATGCTGTTCGCCACCCGTGCGCCGCAAACCCTGTTCGATGCCTTCATGGAAGCCTCGGACAACTTCGGCCGCCAGCGCAGGATGGTGGAGGACGTGAAGCAGGTCGAATACAGCTACGGCGACCTGCAACGCATGATCCTCATGCTCGGTCGCCTCGCCAGCAAGTTCACCGCCCCCGGCGAACGGGTCGGCCTGCTGCTGCCCAACCTCGCCCCCACCCTGGGGCTGCTTGTCGGCCTCTCGGCCTTCCGCCGTGTGCCGGCCATGCTCAACTACACCGCCGGCACCGAAGGCATGCAAAACGCCTGCATCGCCGCCGACATCAAGACCCTCATCACCTCCCGCGCCTTCCTTGAGCAAGGCAAGCTGGTGGAAAAGGTGCAGGCAATCCAGAACATACGCATCGTCTATCTCGAAGATCTGCGCGAACAGGTGACCTTGGCCGACAAGTTGTGGTGGATAGGCTATGCCCGTTGGTTCCCCCGCGCTGCCGGCAATCATGGCGACCATCCCCGTTCACCGGAGGACAGCGCCGTGGTGTTGTTCACCTCCGGCTCCGAAGGCAAGCCCAAGGGCGTCGTGCTCTCTCACCGGGCCATCCTCGCCAACATCGCCCAGATCCGCGCCATCGTGGACTTCAACGTGGAAGACAAGGTGCTCAACGCCCTGCCCATCTTCCACTCCTTCGGCCTTACCGCCGGCTGCCTGCTGCCCCTGATGACGGGCACCCGACTCTTCCTCTACCCCTCGCCCCTGCATTACCGGGTCATCCCCGAACTGGCCTACGACCGGGGCTGCTCCATCCTCTTCGGCACCAGCACTTTCCTCGGCCACTACGGCAAGTTCGCCCATCCCTACGATTTCTTCCGTCTGCGCTACGTGGTGGCCGGGGCCGAGAAACTCTCCGCCGCAGTGAAGGAACTCTGGTTCGAGAAATTCGGCGTGCGCATCTTCGAAGGCTACGGCGCCACGGAAACCGCCCCCGTGCTGGCGGTGAACAATCCCATGGCCTATCGCAGCGGCACCGTCGGCCAACTGCTGCCCGGTATCGCCCACAAGCTGATTCCCGTGCCCGGTATCGACCGCGGCGGCATCCTCCACGTCCATGGCCCCAACGTCATGAGCGGCTACTACCGCTTTGAGAACCCCGGCGTTATCGAACCGCCCAAGTCCGATGCCGGCGAGGGCTGGTACGACACCGGCGACGTGGTGGATGTGGACGAAGACGGCTTCGTGCACATCCTCGGCCGGGTCAAACGCTTCGCCAAGATCGCCGGGGAAATGATCTCCCTGGAAGTGGTGGAAAAGATCGCCGCCAGCGCCAGCCCCGCCAAGCAACATGCCGCCTCCAGCCAGCCCGACGCCAGCAAGGGTGAAGCCCTGGTGCTATTCACCACCGACAAGGAACTCGGCCGCGACAGGCTGCAAGCTGCCGCCAAAGCCAGTGGCCTGCCGGAGCTGGCGGTGCCGCGCAAGATTGTGGTGGTGGAAGCCCTGCCCCTGCTGGGCACCGGTAAGACCGATTACGTCACCCTGAAAAAGATGGCGGAAAACGCCTGAAAGGAATGGCCATGAATCCGACTCGCTCCATCCCTTCGCCCCAGGAAGGCGACATCATCTTCTCCCGCATCCCCAATCTGCTCTATCGCAAGGTAGCCGAGGCGACCGGATCGCCCACCTCCCATGTGGGCATCCTGTTCAGCGATGGCAAGGGCGGTTGGCTGGTGGCAGAAAGCAAAGTGCCGGTGGCGCGCTACTCCACCCTGCAAAACTTCCTTTCGCGATCCGCCGGCGGCTGGCACGTGATCCGTCGTCTTCGTACCGGATTAACACAGCAACAGGTGCAGGCGCTGCGCCGCGAATGCGGCCTTCGCATGGGCACGCCCTACCACAGCGGTTTCGACTTCTCCGCCCGGCGCACCTTCTGCTCCAAGTTCGTCCATGAGGTTTTCAAATCAGCCCTCGGCGTTGAAGTGGGCCAGGTGGAAACCTTTGCCCACTTGCTGGAAAAACAGCCAGCCACCGCCCTGGCTTTCTGGAAAATCTGGTTCTTTGGCCACATCCCCTGGCAGAGGAGGACTGTCACGCCCGCCAGCCAACTCACCTGCCCCACCTTGAAAACCGTCTGGGTTTCGCATCCCCACGATCAAACACCATCGGTGACTATTGGCCCTTCCTACCCCCAAGGGTGCTGACCATGGAATCTCGCCCCCTGTATCTCATCAAGCAAGGCGTTCGTGTCGTCAGCCTGCTGTGCTCGGCTTTTCTCACCCTGGGGATAGGCATTTGCGATCTGTCCATGGTGCCCAGCCTGATCGGTAAACCCTCAGCCGATGGCTGGGGCGGCACGATCTGGCCGTTATGGATCATTGCCGTGCTGCTCGCCGTTGGCTGCGCCTTCGTCACCCGCGCCACCTGGCGTCAGATCATCGCCGCACGCAAAGCCCAGGACGCAAGCCCGACCCAACCATGATCCGCGATCCGGCCGCCGCCCACCTGGTGCACACCCTGTTCGAGACCGCTGCCATGGCGGTTGGCGCCCGCTATTACTGGGCCCTGCGCCGCAAGGTCGCCCTGCCGTCCGCCCTGGAAGGCAGCGGGTTCGCCGTACTGTTCGGCTGCCTGATGGGCGCGGCCATCGGCAACAAGATGGTGTTCTGGCTCGAGGTGCCCCAACTCTGGTCCGCCCAACTCGGCATCGTCGGCTTCTTCCTCGGCGGCCAATCCATGGTGGGCGGTTTGCTGGGGGGATTGCTGGGCGTGGAGCTTGCGAAGCGCCTGGTCGGCCACCGCGACTCCACCGGCGACTTGTTCGTCTTTCCCGTTCTGCTGGCCTTGATGATCGGTCGGGTAGGCTGTTTCCTGGCAGGCCTCAACGACGGCACCTTCGGCCTGCCTACCGACCTGCCCTGGGGAGTGGACTTCGGCGATAGCATCCCGCGCCACCCGACCCAGCTCTATGAAATCGGTTTCGCCGTGCTGCTCTGGCTTGCGCTTTCCAAGGTAAAGGACCACTGGAGGAAGGTCCCCGGCCTGCTATGGAAAGCCATGCTCTGCGCCTATCTGTTCTGGCGTCTTGCCGTCGACGGCCTCAAGCCGGTGCCCTTTTCCTACCCCCTGGGCCTGTCGGGCATCCAGTGGGTCTGCATCGTCGCCCTGGCCGTCTACCTGCCCCTGCTGTTGCGCAACCTCTCTGCCTTGCAACATCTTTCCCACAAAGGATGAAGCCATGAAAACTTTCCTCAAGGTCGTCGCCTTACTGGTCCTCGCCGGCCTCGTCACCGTGGGCGTGCCCTGCGGCGGCATGCTGGTGCTGGTGGGCTTGGGCGAACCCAACATGCTGGGCTGGGGCATTCTGATCCTGGCCATCGGCCTTGCCTCCGCCTGGGGTATCTTCGCCATCGCCCGCAGCTTCGGCACGGGCAAAACACCGTCATCCGCCACCCTCGACGACGACCAGGCCCAATCATGAGCCGCAAGAACCGCCCCTATCTGTTCTACGACACCACCAGTTCCGTATGCACGGAATGCCTGCGGGTGGTGGAAGCCAAGGTGCTGATCAAGGACGACAAGGTCTATCTGGAAAAATGGTGTCCGGCCCACGGTACCGAGCGGGTGCTGATCTGCGACGATGCCGATTACTACCGGCTGGCGCGGGAGATGTACGTCAAGCGGCCGGAGATGCCGCAGCAGTTCAACACCGCCATGACCTACGGCTGCCCCTACGACTGCGGCCTCTGTCCCGATCACATGCAGCATTCCTGCCTGACGGTGCTGGAGGTCACCGACCATTGCAATCTGCGCTGTCCCGTCTGCTACGCCGGCTCCGGCCCGGAGCGCCTGAATCACCGGCCCCTGGCCACCATCGAGAAAATGCTGGACGCCGTGGTGGCCAACGAAGGCGAGCCGGACGTGGTGCAGCTTTCCGGCGGAGAACCGACCCTGCATCCGGAATTCTTCGCCATCCTCGACGCCGCCAAGGCGCGGCCCATCAAGCACCTGATGGTCAATACCAATGGCATCCGCCTGGCGCAGGAACCCGACTTCGCCGCCCGCCTGGCGGAATACAAGCCGGGCATCGAGGTCTATCTGCAATTCGATTCGTTGCGCCCGGAAGCCCTCAAGGTGCTGCGCGGCGCCGACCTTTCCCGCATCCGCGACGAAGCCCTGGCTGCCCTGGAGCGGCACGGTATTTCCACCACTTTGGTGGTCACCCTGAAGAAGGGCCTGAACGACGGCGAGATCGGCGACATCATCCGCCATGGCTTGCAATACCGTTGCGTACGCGGCGTGACCTTGCAGCCGATCCAGGACGCTGGCCGCAACGAGGATTTCGACGCCCGGGAACACCGCCTCACCGTCAGCGAAATCCGCCGCGCCATTGCCCAACAGTCAGGCATCTTCACCCTGGACGACATCGTGCCAGTGCCCTGCAACCCCGACACCCTGACCATGGGCTATGCACTCAAGCTGGGCGATGCGGTACAGCCCCTGACCCGCCACCTGGGGCCGGAGATGCTGCTGGCGGGACCGGCCAACACCATCGTTTTCGAGCGCGATCCGGCCTTGAAGAATCAGTTGTTCAAGTTGTTCTCCACCAACCACTCGCCGGAGTCCCAGGCCAATTGCCTGTCGGACCTGCTCTGCTGCCTGCCCCAGGTGCAAGCGCCCGAGCTGGGTTACGAAAATGTGTTCCGTGTGCTGATTGTGCAGTTCATGGACGCCCGCAACCTGGACATCCGCGCCCTGAAGAAATCCTGCGTGCACATGGTGCAGCCCGATGGCCGCTTGATTCCCTTCGAGAGCCACAACCTGTTCTACCGGGATGAACAACAGGCAGTGCTGGCGGCCCTGCGGTCGGAAATCGAAGTATCCACCCAGCGCCGGCGACAGCCCTTGCCCTGACCCGTCCCGAACCAGTGCCGCAGGTCACGCCGATGCCTAGGGCTAACCCTAGTCCCGCTACTGCCCGGTCACGGTCGGCGTAAGCTGCTTCCTCGTTCTGCACAGGAGACGCCCATGAAAAACCGTCAACGCCTTCTTATGGTCCTCATCACCGGTCTGCTCACCTGCGGTTCGGCCTTCGCCGACAAACCCTCCTGGGCCGGTGGCGGCAAAGAGGACAAACATGGCCGTGAAGACCGGGACGACGATCGCGGCCACGGCAAGCGTAAAAAGCACTCGGCCTTCAACGACGACCACCGAAATCTGATCCGCGATTACTACGGCCAGGAATTCAGCCGCGGCAATTGCCCGCCGGGCCTGGCGAAGAAACACAACGGCTGCCTGCCGCCCGGACAGGCGAAGAAGTGGGCCATGGGCCAGCCCCTGCCCCGGGGCATCGAAATGTATGACCTGCCGCCCACGCTGCTGCGGCAACTGGGCCGCACCCCCGAAGGCTACAAGTACGTGCGCGTCGCTTCGGATGTGCTGATGATCGCCGTTGGCACCAATCTGGTGGTGGACGCCATCACCGACCTGGGCCGCCAGTAATTCCGGCGACCCAAACCGACAGTCGCCGACAATCAGTAAGGCAGGCCGATGTAGTTTTCCGCCAGGGAGGTCATGGCGGCCTTGGAACTGACCAGATACTCCAGATCGGCCTGTTGGATGCGGTGGCCGAAATCCCCCGCATCGGGGAAACGGTGCAGGATGCTGGTCATCCACCAGGAGAAACGCTCGGCCTTCCAAATGCGGGCCAGGGCCTTGTGGGAATAGGCATCCAGTTCACGGCTGTCGCCCTTGCGGTAATGCTCGATCAGTCCGGTGGACAAATAATGCACGTCGCTGGCGGCCAGGTTGAGACCCTTGGCCCCCGTGGGCGGCACGATATGGGCAGCGTCGCCAGCCAGGAACAGGCGGCCGAAACGCAGGGGTTCGGCGACGAAACTGCGCAGGGGCGCGATGCTCTTTTCCAAGGAGGGGCCGGTCTTCAAATTGGCTGCGGCCTCGGGGTCGAGGCGGCTGCGCAGTTCATCGTAGAACCGCTCGTCGGACCAGTCCTCCACCTTCTCCGATAGCGGCACCTGCACATAGTAGCGGCTGCGGGTCAGGGACCGCTGGCTGCACAGGGCAAAGCCCCGCTCATGATTGGCGTAGATCAGTTCGTGGTGGAGGGGCGGCTGGTCCACCAGCACACCGAGCCAGCCGAAGGGATAGACCCGCTCGAAATTCTTGATGGATTTTTCCGGCACGCTCTTGCGACAGACGCCATGGAAACCGTCGCAACCGGCGATGAAATCACAGTCGATCTCGTGGGTCTGGCCATCCTTGCGGTAGCGCACCTTGGGCGCGGTGCCGTCGAAGTCGTGGATGCTGACATCCTCCGCCTCGTACACCGTGACACCACCTGTCGCGGCGCGGGCATCCATCAAATCGTGGGTGACCTCGGTCTGGCCGTAGACCATGACGCTGGTGCCGGTGAGCCCCTTGAGGTCGATGCGGTGGCGCTGGCCGTCGAAAAGCAGATCGAAGCCGCCATGCTCGTGGCCCAGGGCATGCATGCGAGCGCCGACACCGGCCTCCTCCAGCATGCGCACCGCGCCCTGCTCCAGCACACCAGCGCGGATACGGCCAAGGACATACTCGGCGCTGCGTTGTTCGAGGATGATGTTGTCGACGCCGGCCTTGAGCAGCAACTGGCCGAGCAGAAGGCCGGCAGGACCGGCCCCAACGATGACGACGGAGGTTCTCATGGGGAATATTCCTTTTATGGGTTTTGTGATCCCAGTCTAGGAATATTCCTTCACATCTCAAATGGATTAGCCGGTCAACTTATTGCACTATTCGCACATTCGTCGACGCTTATTGCTTCTCCGCCCCCAGCCGCGCCAGGATGCCGTCCAGTTGGTCCAGGCTGCCGAAACGGATGGACAGGCTGCCCGCGCCCTTGCGGTTGGCGCTGATCTTCACCGTGGCCCCCAGGCTGTCGGACAGGTCTTCCTCCAGGCGCAGGATGTCCCGGCTGGGCGCCTTGGCGCCGGCCTTGGCGGCGGGCGGGTTCAGCTCACGGCTGACGATGCGTTCCGTTTCCCGCACCGAGAAACCCTTGTCCACCACCAGGGAAGCAATGCGACCCTGCTCGGCCTTGGGCAGGGGCAGCAGCGCCCGGGCGTGGCCCATTTCGATGTCGCCGGCCATCAACATATCCTGGGCCGGCTTGGCCAATTGCAACAAGCGCAGCAGATTCGAGGCGGCGGGTCGGGAACGGCCCACAGCATCGGCGGCCTGTTGGTGGGTCATGCCGAATTCGTCAATCAGCCGTTGCAGACCGGCGGCCTCTTCCAGGGGGTTGAGGTCTTCCCGCTGGATGTTTTCGATCAGGGACATGGCCAGGGCCGCGTCGTCCGGAATCTCCCGGATCAGCACCGGCACTTCGGTCAGGCCGGCGATCTGGCTGGCGCGCCAGCGGCGTTCACCGGCGATGATCTCGTAGCGGTCCTTGCCGCCAACATTGTCGATGGGCCGCACCGAAATCGGCTGGATCAGGCCCTGGGACTTGATGGATGCCGCCAGTTCCTCCAGGGAACCCGGGTCCATGCGGGTGCGGGGCTGGTACTTGCCCGGCTGCAACGCGCCTACCGGCAGGGTGTCCTGGCGGCTGCCTTCCGGGCTGTTGTTGGCGGCCAGCAGGGCATCCAGGCCGCGGCCCAGGCCCTTGAGCTTAGGTGGGTTCATCAGGCTTCTTCCTTCCAGGTTTTAACGCGTTCTATCATTTCTTCGGCAAAGGCCAGATAGGCTTGGGCGCCCTTGGCGGCGCGGTCGAACACCACGCCAGGCATGCCGTAGCTGGGCGCTTCGGCCAGGCGCACATTGCGCGGTACCAGGGTCTTGAACACCTTGTCGCCGAAATGCTGCTCCAACTGGTCGGAGACCTGTTTGGACAGGGTGCTGCGGTTGTCGAACATCACCCGCAGCAGACCGATGATCTTCAGGTCCCGGTTCAGGTTGGCGTGCACCTTCTTGATGGTGTTCACCAGATCGGACAAGCCTTCCAGGGCGTAGTACTCGCACTGCATGGGGATGATCACGCCGTGGGCGGCACAGAGGCCGTTGAGGGTGAGCATGGACAGGGAAGGCGGACAGTCGATCAGGACAAAGTCATAATCGTCGCGGTGGGCGGCCAAGGCTCGCTTGAGGCGCATCTCCCGGGCTTCCAGGTCCACCATTTCCACTTCCGCACCGGCCAGCTCGCGGTTGGCGGGCAACACATCGAAGCGGGCGGTATAGCTGCCGGTGGTGGAGGGCAAACGCGCCTGGCCCAGCTCGGCCAAGCCCAGCAGCACGTGGTAGACGGATTCCTTGAGGCCCTGCTTGTCCACCCCGCAACCCATGGTGGCGTTGCCCTGGGGATCCAGGTCCACCAGCAGGGTGCGTTGGCCGTGCTGGGCCAGGGCGGCGGCGAGATTGACGGTGGTGGTGGTTTTCCCCACCCCACCCTTCTGATTGGCAACAGCAAAAATGTGCACCGGACGCTCTCCCTGAAACCTGATTAAATCTTTTTAATAACAATGAGATGCCGCTGGGCGACGAGGCCAGGCACCTTGAGTTCGTGGCTTTCCGTCACTTGCCATCCCCGGGGCAAACGGGCGATTTCCTCTTCAGGATAAACGCCCTTCATGGCAAGCAGGCGACCTTCGGGCCGCAGCAGATGACCGGACCAGTTCACGAAGTCCGCCAATTCGGCGAAAGCGCGGGAGGTAACGGCGGCAAACTGACCCTGGGTTTTTTCCACCCGGGCGCTGAGCACTGTGAAATTGGCAAGCTTGAGCTCGATCTTGGCCTGCTGTTGGAAGGCCACTTTCTTGGTCACCGTCTCGATAGAGGTGATCTTGAGTTCGGGGAACACCAAAGCCAGGGGAATACCCGGCAGCCCGGCACCGCTGCCCACATCGGCCAGGGCATCCAGGCCCTGGACGTAGGGCGCCAGGGTCAGGGAATCGAGCAAATGGTGGCTGACCATCTCGGCTTCATCACGAATGGCGGTGAGGTTGTAGGTGCGGTTCCACTTGACCATCAAGCGCAGATAGGCCATGAGGCGGCCTTCCGCTGCCGCGTCCACGCCGGCGGAACGATCCAGGCCGAGGGCGACGATGCCCTCGTGGAGTTGCTGTTCAAGACTCATGCAGCTTTTTCGTTGGCCAGGTTGCGACGTTTGAGATGCACCAACAACAGGGAAATGGCGGCAGGGGTGATGCCCTGGATGCGGGAGGCCTGGCCCAGGGTTTCCGGTTTGAACTGGTTGAGCTTTTGCTGCACCTCGATGGAGAGGCCGCGCACTTCGCGGTAGTCCAGGTCGGCGGGCATGCGCAGGGTTTCGCTGGCCTGGGCTTTCAGCACCTCTTCCTGCTGGCGATCAATGTAACCCTGGTATTTGGCCTGGATTTCAATCTGCTCCACCACGGCGGCATCGGTTTGCGCCTCGCCGGCATCGGGCAGGGTCAGCAGGCTTTGATAACTCACTTCCGGGCGGCGCAGCAAATCGAACAGGCTGTACTCCCGCTCCATGGCCTTACCCAACACCCGCTGCTGCTCGCTGGGAGCCAGGGTGCGGGGATTGACCCAAGTGGCCTTGAGGCGTTCCACCTCCTTGCCAATGGCGTCGCGCTTGCGGTTGAAGGCATCCCAACGGACATCGTCCACCAAGCCGAGCTCACGCCCCATTTCCGTCAGACGCAAGTCGGCGTTGTCTTCCCGCAGGGACAAACGGTATTCGGCGCGGCTGGTGAACATGCGGTAAGGCTCCACCACGCCCCGGGTAATCAGGTCGTCGGCCAGTACGCCGAGGTAAGCCTGGTCCCGACGGGGCGACCAGCCTTCCTTGTCCTGGCTGTAGCGGGCCGCATTCACCCCGGCTAACAGACCCTGGGCCGCCGCCTCTTCGTAGCCGGTGGTGCCGTTGATCTGGCCGGCGAAGAACAAGCCCTGGATATGCTTGGTTTCGAAGGTGGCCTTGAGATGGCGGGGATCGAAGTAGTCGTATTCGATGGCATAGCCGGGGCGCAGGATGTGCACGTTTTCCAGGCCGCGGATGCTGCGCACCAACGCCAATTGCACATCGAAAGGCAGACTGGTGGACACGCCCTGGGGATAGATCTCGTGGGTGGTCAGGCCTTCCGGCTCCATGAACACCTGGTGGCTGTCCTTGTCGGCGAAGCGGTGGATCTTGTCCTCGATGGACGGGCAGTAGCGCGGCCCCACCCCTTCGATCACGCCGGTGAACATGGGCGAACGATCCAGCCCGCCACGGATGATGTCGTGGGTACGGCTGTTGGTGTGGGTGATCCAGCAAGGCACCTGGCGCGGATGCTGTTCCGCCTTGCCGAGGAAGGAAAATACCGGCACCGGATCGTCGCCGGGCTGGCGTTCCATCACCGAGTAGTCGATGGTCTTGCCGTCCAGCCGTGGCGGCGTGCCGGTCTTGAGCCGACCCACGGGCAACTTGAGCTCCCGCAGGCGGTCGGCCAGGGAAACGGAGGCCGGGTCGCCGAAACGCCCTGCCCGATAATTTTCCAGGCCCACATGGACCAGCCCGTTGAGGAAAGTGCCGGCGGTGAGCACCACGGCGGAGGCGTCGAAGCGGATCCCCAGTTGGGTGACTGCACCGGTAACCCGCTCCCCTTCCAGAGTCAGGTCATCCACTGCCGCTTGGAAGATGGTGAGATTGGGCTGGTTCTCCAGCCGGCTACGAATGGCCTGCTTGTACAACTGACGGTCGGCCTGGGCCCGGGTGGCCCGGACCGCCGGACCTTTCGAGGCATTGAGGATGCGGAACTGGATGCCGGCTTCATCGGTGGCGGCCGCCATGGCGCCGCCCAGGGCATCCACTTCCTTGACCAGGTGCCCCTTGCCGATACCGCCGATGGAGGGGTTGCAGGACATGGCCCCCAGGGTTTCGATGTTGTGGGTGAGCAGCAAAGTGCTGGCGCCCGCCCGGGCCGAAGCCAGGGCGGCCTCGGTTCCGGCATGGCCGCCGCCGATCACGATAACATCAAAACGGGTGGGAAACTGCATGGGGATTTGCCTGAACGAGAGACCTGACATCGGCCTCAAAAAAGAGGCGCAATCATACGCTTACCGTTGTCAAAGTGAACCCGGGGCGATTTTCCAAGCATGTTTCACATGAAACAGTACACGCCCAACGACCCGATGTTTCACATGAAACATCAATTCACTTGGCGTCTTGCCGTTCCAAGTCCCGGTAGGCCGCATCGGCCAAGACCATCAATTCCTGGCGGGGCAATTCACCGCTCAGGGCATAACCCGCCTGGCCATCCACCCAGTAGAAAACGGAAACATTCTTTTCCTGGGCAAAACGGAAAGCCGTTTCCTTGCTGTCCGCCACCCCTTTGCGTACATACAGTGTGACCCGCCTGCCGGCGCCATCCTGGTACATGAACTGGGCCGCCGGCGCGCCCTCACCGGGCAAAAGCCGCCCCCCCAATAATTGGAACCCTGCCGGTTTCAGATTGGGCGCCAGCACTGGCGTACCCAGGCGCTTCGACAACCATTGCACCAAGTGGCCCTCCTGCTCCGCCCCCACTTCCACCGGATGCCGCACCTCGGGAACAAAAGCCGCGTGGGCGATAGCCGCAGGATGCACCAGGGTTGCCAGGGTAGACGCCCTGTCCGGGCCAACACCCCTCAATCCGTAACCCACCAGCACACCCAGGGATAGCCAGCCCAAGGCAGCGGCCACGCGCCAACCTTTGCCCTCATCTCCCATCACGGTTCGGGTCAGGCGCTCAGGCACCGCTTCCGCCAGTATCGGGTCGAACAGCCGGTGCAGGGCCACGCCCTGGTCGCGCCAACCCTTGACCAGGGCCGCGTCCTCGGGGTGGGCCGCCAGCCAGGTTTCCACATGCTGCCGTTCGATCTCTGTCAGCGCGCCATCGGCGTAAGCATGGAAATCTTCCTCGGCGGGCCGGATCATTTGACCACCTCCAATTTCACCAACGTGTCCTCCTCACCTGCCAGCAAACGGCCTAGCCGCTGCCGCGCCCGGGTCAGGCGGGACATCACCGTACCCAGGGGAACATCCAGAATCTTCGCCACTTGTTGGTAACTCATCTCTTCCACCGCCACCAGCAGCAATACCGCCCGGTGTTCCTCGGAAAGCCGATACAACGCTGCACCCAGGTCCCGCAGGGCGAGGCCGTCATCCTGGTCGGCGCGGACGCCAATCTCGGGCAGTTCGCCGTCACCGGTGCCCCGCTCCAGGCGGCGGGCATCGGCCCGCCGGTGATTGATAAACACGTTGTGCATCAGCGTCAGCAGCCAAACCTGGGGATTGGAGCCCGGTCGCAGCAAGGTCCAGCGGGACAATGCCCGTTCCAGGGTGTCCTGCACCAGATCGTCCGCGGCGAAGCGATCCCCGGTCAGCGCCCGGGCGTAACGCCTCAGGCGTGGCAGATGGTCGAGGATGGCTTCCCGGGAAAGCATGCCGCTTTATTTGGCCACGTGCCAGACCTTGTTGAAACCGTCGCCGGTGGTATCGCCGGGTTTCTGGTCCTTGGCCCAGAAATAGAGGGGCTTGCCCTTGAAGCTCCATTGGCGCTTGCCATCGTCGCGGGTAATCACGGTGAAGTCGCCCACGGGCTTGTCGCCCTCCGCCGCATACAGGGGCGGCCAGTTTTCCGCGCACTTGCCGTTGCAGGCGCTCTTGCCGCTATCGGCGGCATCCTTGTCGAACATATACAAGGTCATGCCGTTGGCGGCCACCAGCATGCCGTCCTTGCTCGCGGCGGGCGCCGTGGCGGCGGACATGGAAGCGCAGCCTGCCATCAGGGAAGCGGCGGCCACCAGGGAAAGTATCAGTTTGTTCATGGTCGTACTCCTTCGGGTTGGGGGAACTACAACCGTGTAAACACCTGGGATGGACCGATTATTCCATCAGCCCCGGAAAAAAGTGTCGAAGCCGATTTTCAACATCAAGGCACTGGTAACCAGCAGGAAGACAACCCGGACAAACCCCGCCCCGTGCTTGAGGGCCAGCCGGCTGCCCAAGGTGGAGCCGGTGACATTGCAGACCGCCATGACCAAGGCCAATTGCCAGAGGATCTGTCCGTGGGGAACGAAGAAAGCCAGGGCCGCCACATTGGTAGCCACATTCACCACCTTGGCGCAGACCGAGGCCCGGAGAAAATCGAAACCGAAAAAACGGATAAAGGCGAAGATCAGGAAACTGCCGGTACCCGGCCCGAAGAATCCGTCATAGAAACCGATGATGGCCCCCACCAACAACGCAGGCCAAAGGGGATGGCGCGGCATGACCCCGTGCAACTTGCCGAAGTCGGGCTTGAACAGGGTATAGAGCAAGACCCCGAGCAGCAGGGCCAACACCAGGGGACGCAACACTTCCTTGTGTAGCCAGGCCACCGCCGCCGCACCCAGGAAGGCAAAGAGCAAGGCGGTAACCGTAGCCGGCAACACCACCTGCCGCCAGGGCACCGAAATGCGTCGACCGTAACGCCAGGCCGCATTGAGGGAGCCGAACACACTGGCGCCCTTGTTGGTGCCGAACAGCACGGCGGGGGTCTGCTCGGGCAAAGTCGCCAGCAGGGCCGGCACTTGGATCATGCCGCCGCCACCGGCCACCGCATCCACGAAACCCGCCGTCAGTGCAGCCAGGGCCAGGAACAACAGGTCCACTATTTACCGATGCAGAAGCGGGAAAAGATTTCCCCAAGCAGATCATCCGGGGTGAATTCGCCAGTGATGCGCGACAAGGCTTCCTGGCCCAGGCGCAATTCCTCGGCGCACAGCTCGATCTGTTGCAGGCGGGAAGCGGCCAAATCAAGGCGCTGACCGGCTTCCGCCAAGGCTTCCAAGTGTCGCTCCCGGGCCAGGATGACATCCTCGCCATGGCCCTGCCAGCCGGCTTTTTCCAGCAGCAAATCGTGCAGCAGATCAATGCCCAGCCCCAATTTGGCGGACAGGGCCAGATGGGTGCTGCCTCCCTCCTCCCAACGGCGGGGTGGCTGTTGGGCCAGATCGCACTTGTTATGGATCACTACCCGCCGGGTGCCGCTGGGTAGCCGCGTGGTCACCGCCCGGTCGACCGGGGTAACGCCGCTGCGGGCATCCACCAGTTGCAGCACCAGATCGGCCTTCTCGATTTCCTGCCAAGTGCGTTCGATACCGATCTTTTCCACAGGATCGTCGCTTTCCCGCAAGCCGGCGGTATCGATGATATGAAGGGGTATCCCTTCTATCTGGATGGTTTCCTTGAGGGCATCCCGGGTGGTGCCGGCGATATCGGTGACGATGGCTCGCTCCTCCCCCGCCAAGCGGTTGAGCAAGGACGACTTGCCCGCATTGGGCAGCCCTGCCAGCACCACATGGAGGCCGGTCCGGAGCAAACTCCCCTGCCGGGCGCGGCTACGCAATTCCGTCAGGGCGCACCGCAGGACTTCCAAACGTTGGGCGGCGTCGGTATCGCGGATGACGTCGATTTCCTCATCGGGGAAATCCAGGGTGGCCTCCACCAACATGCGCAGTTCGATGAGCTTATCCACAAGCTTATGCACAGACTGGGAAAAGTCGCCGGAAAGGGAACGCAGGGCGGAACGGGCGGCGGCAGCGGTGGATGCCTCGATCAGATCAGCCACCGCTTCTGCCTGGGCCAGATCGAGTTTGTCGTTGAGAAAGGCGCGGCGGGAAAACTCCCCCGGTTCCGCCAATCGGGCCCCCAGGTCCAGGCAACGGGCCAGCAGCATCTGCATCACCACCGGACCACCATGACCCTGGAGTTCCAGCACGTCTTCGCCGGTGAAAGAATGGGGCGCGGGGAAATACAGCAGGATGCCCTGGTCGATGGCCTCGTTGCGCTCATCAAAAAAGGTCGCCAGGGTAGCCACACGGGGCTGGGGCAGGCGACCGCAGAGCTGTTCGGCCAGGGGTAGCAGTTGCGGGCCGGAGACCCGCACAACGCCAATACCGCCACGACCAGGCGCCGTGGCGATAGCGGCGATCACCTCATTAGGCAGCCTTCTTGCCACCTTCGATCATGCGGTTGATCTGCCATTGCTGGGCAATGGACAGGGTGTTGTTCACACACCAATAGAGCACCAGACCAGCGGGGAAGAACAGGAACATGCCGGTAAAGACCACAGGCATGAACAGCATCACCTTGGCCTGTACTGGGTCGGCAGGAGCAGGATTGAGCTTGGTCTGCAACAACATGGTGGCGCCCATGATCAAGGGCAGCACGTAATAGGGATCCTTGGAGGACAGATCGGCGATCCACAGAATCCAGGGCGCGTTACGCATTTCCACAGCACCCAGCAGGGCCCAGTAAAGGGCGATGAAAACCGGAATCTGGATCAGGATGGGCAGACAGCCGCCCAAGGGATTGATCTTCTCCTTCTTGTACATCTCCATCATTTCCTGGTTCAGCCGGGCGCGATCGTCGGCGTAAAGCTCCTTCAGCTTTTGCAGCTTGGGCGCCACCAGTTTCATCTTGGCCATGGATTTGTAACTGGCCGCGGAGAGGGGGAAGAAGATGGCTTTGACACCCACCGTCAGCAGAATGATGGCCCAACCCCAGTTGCCGGTGAGCTTGTGCAGCACTTCCAGTACCCAGAACAAGGGCGCGGCAATCAGAGTCAGCCAGCCATAGTCCACCACCAGTTCCAGACCGGGTGCGATCTGCTTGATCTTGTCCTGCTCCTGGGGGCCGGCATACAAAGGCACGCTGACCTGACCGTCCACCACCGGCACAATCACGCCAGCAGCATACATATCCCCCACCTTGCGGGCATAGAACTCCCGTTCAACACCAGTCTTGGGAATCCAGGCGGAGAAGAAATAGTGCTGCACCATGGCCACCCAACCGTTGTCGGCCTTGGCAGCATGCTTGGCTTTGTCCTTGGCGATATCGTCAAAGGATGTTTTTTGGAACTTATCCTGCTCGGTATAAAAGGCCGGGCCAGTATAGGTGCTGGCGCCCATATAACCGCTCTTTTCCACCACGCCGTCCCGGGCGATCTGGAAATAGGCATTGCTTGCCTTGGCGCCGGTGAAGGACACATCCACCAGATAGCTGCCGCGATGGAAGGTATAGGTCTTGGTCACCTTGTCGCCGTTAGTCGCATTGGCGACAAGTTTCACTTGCAGACTGTCCTGGCCGTCTTTCAGCTCCGTATCACCGGGCAGGATCTGCCACAGGGTTTTATGGTTGGGTTGGCCGTCGCCGGTCAGGCCGGATTGGCCCAGATAAACATGGTGCTCACCGGAATCGAACAGAACGAAGTTCTTTTCCTTGTCGTCATTGGCCAGATGCTTTTCCAGCTCAAGACGCACCAGATCACCCCCTTGGGCGGAAATCTCGGCCTTGATCAAATCGGTCTTGACCATCACCTTGGGCGCCGCCTGGGCCATCTCACCAGCAGTGATAGGAGGTACGGAAGCGCTACCGGCACCGCTGGTCGGTGTGGGCACCGCACTATTGGCGGTAGCGGAAGGTACGGCCTGGGTGGCTGCCACCGGGGGCTTGGGCTGATTGTGCTTCTGCCAGGCATCCCACAACATGATGAGGGAAAAGCCAAATACGAACAGCAAAATCAAACGACGGTTGTCCATGGAATCGCCTATGACAATTGGGGCTGAATGAATTCAGGGAACGGGGTCGAAGCCCCCGCTGTGCCAAGGATTGCAGCGGCCTATCCGTCTGACGGAAAGGTACAAACCCTTGACCAGGCCATGCTTTTGCAAAGCCTCGAGAGTGTACTCGGAACAGGAAGGATAAAACCGGCAACTGCGGCCGAGAAAGGGGCTGATGGCCAGCTTGTAAAAGCGGATCAACCAGAGCAGAGGCAGGACCAGGGGATTTTTCAAATCAGTCCGCCTTGAGGGGAGCATCAGCGCGTACAGCATGTGCGGCCACACCGGGCAAGGACAACAACAAGGCATCGATCTCCTCCGCCAATTGTTGCCGGAACACCTTGTCAGCGGGATGGACCAGCCCAGGCTCGCCAGGGATAAGCGCCGGCTTGCGCGCCAGTTTCAACACCAGATCCATGGGCGGAAGCATGACCAGCCGATGCCGGAATGCTTCCCGGGCAATGCGCTTCATCAGATTGCGCATCACCGCCCTGCGGGCCAGTCGTTTGGGGATGACCAAACCGAGGCGCGAGGTTTGAAGCTCTTGCCCCGGCATCGAGGAACGCCAATGAAGATCGAAAAGCCGGCTTCTCAGTACTCGCCGGTTTTTGAAAACCGCTGAAAACTCAGAAGCTTGGTGCAGCCTTTGACCGGGACGGAAACGGGTGTTTTCCGCCACGCGGGCTTTGCAACTTTGCCTTAGACAGCCAGGCGATGACGGCCCTTGGCACGGCGGGCAGCCAGGACAGCACGGCCGCCGCGGGTGCGGGAACGGACGAGGAAGCCATGGGTGCGTTTGCGACGAACGACGGAAGGTTGGTAAGTACGTTTCATGGAGGAATCCCCCGGCAAAAGTGAAACGCGCGATTAGATATTTTTCAAGCGTCACTGTCAACAATTTCAAGCAAATAGCGTCTACTTTATTCTGCTAACGGGTTGACCCGAAAGGGGAAGGTGGTGCGCAAGAAGGTGTTATTGAATTAGTAGACTTATAAAGTCTCTGTTAACAACTAGTGGCGACGGTTTTCTGTGGATAAACCGAAAACGTCATTTCTTTCATTGTCTTGAGCCAAGGATAAAGTGGCTGATAAGCCGTTGGCAGAGCTGTGGGCAATTGTGGAGCGATTTGCCAAAAACAGAGAACCCATGACTTATCCACAAACCATCCCAAGCTTCTACCGGACTTATACAGAACGCTGAAAAGTTTTCTGGGAGAGACATTTTTGTCAGGGCGTTTTCCTTGATGGAAGCGATCATGTCTTGTGGATAACTTTTCGTTAACCCGATAAAATGGGCTCCCTACAAGAGGGGCAAAACCACAGGAAGTTCCGCACAGTAGAAGGAAATACAAGCGGAATCGGGCCTGACCCGGTGATAACCTCAAGCCCTTTCCACGATTTTTCAGGAAACCTGCAATAGATGAGCGATTTCTGGTCCGCCTGCCTGAGCCAGTTTGAACAGGAACTTTCGTCCCAACAGTTCAATACCTGGATCAAGGCCTTGCGCTTGGAGGACAAGGGTGACCATCCGCGCCGTCTGCGCTTGCTGGCGCCCAATCGTTTCGTCCTGCAATGGGTGAGGGAACGCTACTTCGGCCAGATCGAAGCCTTCAGCAAACAGTTCTATGGTGAGCCGGTGGATCTTTCCCTGGGGCTGTGTGACGGTACGCCGGTGGATAAAGCCGCCGGCGAGACCATCCTCGAGGATGTCGCTATTTCCCCCGAAATTGTTGGCAACAGCATCGACAACCCGCTCTCCGGTGCCCTGGATGCCTTGCTGGCGTCCTCCATGCCCAGCCCCAATTACGACAAGACCCGCCTCAATCCCACTTTCACCTTCGATACCCTGGTCACTGGCCGCGCCAATGATCTGGCCCGGGCAGCAGCCCAGCAGGTGGCCCTCAATCCCGGCGTTTCCTACAACCCCTTGTTTGTGTACGGCGGCGTTGGCCTGGGTAAGACCCACTTGATCCACGCCATCGGCAATTCGGTGTTGGCGGCCAATCCCAATGCCCAGGTGCGCTACCTCCACGCCGAGGACTTCGTTTCCGATGTGGTGAAGGCCTATCAGAACAAGGCCTTCGACGCCTTCAAGCGTTACTACCGCAGCCTGGATTTGCTGCTGATCGACGACATCCAGTTCTTCAGCGGCAAGAACAGCACCCAGGAGCAGTTCTTCTACGCCTTCAATGCCCTGGTGGAAGCCAAGAAGCAGATCATCATTACCTGCGACACCTATCCCAAGGATATCCAGGGCCTGGAAAACCGTCTGATCTCCCGCTTCGACTGGGGCCTCACGGTACAGATCGAACCGCCGGAACTGGAAATGCGCGTCGCCATCGTCAAGAAAAAAGCCGAGGCTTCCCGCATCGATGTTTCCGACGACGTGGCCTTCCTCATCGCCAAGAACCTGCGCTCCAATGTGCGCGAACTGGAAGGCGCCCTCAACCGCGTGTTGGCCTTCGCCCGCTTCCATGGCAAGGACATCAATATCGACGTGGCCAAGGAAGCCCTCAAGGATGTGATCGGCGCCACCAACCGCCAGATCACCCTGGAGCTGATCCAGAAAACCGTATCCGATTTCTACAAGATCAAAGTGGCCGAGATGTATTCCCCCAAGCGCACCCGGGCCATCGCCCGGCCGCGCCAGGTGGCCATGTGGCTCTGCCGCGAACTCACCGCCCACAGCCTGCCCGAGATCGGCGATGCCTTCGGCGGCCGCGACCACACCACCGTGCTCCACGCCTGCCGCACCATCGTCGACTACCGGGTGCGGGATGCCCAGCTCAACAATGATCTGCACGTGCTGTTGCAGACCATCAAGGGCTGAGCCATGGAAAGAACCATGGCCCCTGCTGCCTTACCGAATCACGCGAATCACGTTTTTGGCATCACCGAGTTTTCAAACTAACCCACAAGAACTGGCCGTCACCATCAGTTAATAAAGGAGATACACACGATGCTTCTATTCAAAGGACCCCGCGACCAGATCCTGGCCCCGCTGCAATCGGTTTGCGGCATCGTCGAGAAGCGTCATACCCTACCCATCCTCTCCAATGTGCTGATGGAAAAGGACGGCGAGCGTCTCACTCTGCTCGCCACCGACATTGAAATCCAGATCAAGACCGGCACCCAGGCCGTGGGCCCGGAAAAAGTGGCCCTCACCGTGGCTGCCCGCAAATTGCAGGACATCCTGCGCTCCCTGCCCGAATCCGCCGAAGTTAGCCTCGATTTCGAAGACCGCCGCCTCCAGCTCAAGGCCGGCAAGAGCCGCTTCAACCTGCAAACCCTGCCCGCCGAGGATTTCCCCCGCATGGCCGGCGCCGATGGTCAGCAAACCAAGCTGACCCTGTCGCAAAAGCAGTTCAAGCGCCTCCTTGCCCTGGTGCAATACGCCATGGCCCAGCAGGACATCCGCTACTACCTCAACGGCCTGCTGCTGGTGGTGAACGGCAATGAAATGCGTGTCGTCGCCACCGACGGCCACCGCCTCGCCTTCGCCAGCGAAGCCCTGCCCGACCACCACGAGCGCATGGAAGTCATCCTGCCGCGCAAGACCGTGCTCGAACTCTCCCGCCAACTGGCCGACAACGACGAACCCCTGGACATCGTCATCGCCCCCACCCAGGTGCAGTTCCGCTTCGGCGACATCGAATTCGTTTCCAAGCTGATCGACGGCAAGTTCCCCGACTACGAGCGCGTCATCCCCCAGAACCACAACAAGATCCTGCGCATCCCCGGCAGTGTGCTGCACCAGTCCCTGCAACGGGCCGCCATTCTCACCAACGAGAAATTCCGCGGCGTGCGCCTGGTGCTTTCCAACGGTAGCCTGAAAATCATTTCCAGCAACGCCGAGCAGGAAGACGCCCAGGAAGAAATCGAAGTGGAATACTCCGGCGATACCCTGGACGTGGGTTTCAACGTCACCTATCTGCTCGACGTGCTCAACAACGTCAGCACCGACATCATCGAAACCCGCCTGGCCGACGCCAATTCCAGCGCCCTGTTCACCCTGCCCGACAACGAGCGCTTCAAATATGTCGTGATGCCCATGCGCATCTGAAAATTTGTCGCCCCCGTCCTTCGGCAGACTCGGGATTTCCCGGATCTGCCCGAGCGGGGGCTCATGGCAGAAACGCCATGGATTCCCGCTTGTGCGGGAATGACGTCAATAACGATTCAGATTTTTGCTTCATCTCCCACCGCGTAAAAAACCATGACTCAAGAAAACCCTGCTAACGGCGGCTACGACGAATCTTCCATCCAGCAACTGGAAGGCCTCGAGGCCGTGCGCAAGCGTCCCGGCATGTACATCGGCGACACCTCCGACGGCACCGGCCTGCACCACATGGTTTTCGAAGTGGTGGACAACGCCATCGACGAAGCCCTGGCCGGCTACTGCGACGACATCACCGTCACCATCCATTCCGACAACTCCATCTCCGTTACCGACAATGGCCGCGGCATCCCCGTGGGCGTGAAGATGGACGACAAGCACGAACCCAAGCGCTCCGCCGCCGAGATCGTGATGTGCGTACTCCACGCCGGCGGCAAGTTCAACCAGAACTCCTACAAGGTCTCCGGCGGCCTGCACGGCGTGGGCGTTTCCTGCGTCAACGCGCTCTCCAAATTCCTCCGCCTCACCATCCGCCGCGATGGCAAAAAGCACTTCATCGAATTCAACAAGGGCCACGCCATCAACCGCCGCATCGAGCTGGTGAACGGTATTGAAACCAGCCCCATGGAAGTGATCGGCGACACCCAGAACCACGGCACCGAAGTGCACTTCCTCGCTGACGACGAAATCTTCGGCACCGTTGAATTCCATTACGAAATCCTCGCCAAGCGCCTGCGCGAACTCTCCTTCCTCAACAACGGCGTCAAGATCAAGCTCGTCGATCAACGCAGCGGCAAGGAAGAAGACTTCGCCTTCTCCGGCGGCGTGAAAGGCTTTGTCGAATACATCAACCGCAGCAAGACCGTGCTGCATCCCAATGTGTTCTACGCCGAAGGCACCACCCTGGTTACCACCGGCCAGGTGCAGAACGTGGAACTCACCGTCGAAGTGGCCATGCAGTGGAACGACAGCTACCAGGAACAGGTGCTGTGCTTCACCAACAACATTCCCCAGTCCGACGGCGGCACCCACCTCACCGGCCTGCGCGCCGCCATGACGCGGGTGATCAACAAGTACATCGAAGAAAACGAAATCGCCAAGAAGGCCAAGGTGGAAATCACCGGCGACGACATGCGCGAAGGCCTGGCCTGCGTGCTTTCCGTCAAGATGCCCGACCCTAAGTTCGCCTCCCAGACCAAGATGAAACTGGTTTCCGGCGAAGCCCGCCCGGCGGTGGAAGAAGTGGTAGCGCAAAAACTGGCCGACTTCCTGCTGGAACGCCCCCTCGACGCCAAGACCATCTGCGGCAAGATCGTCGAAGCCTCCCGCGCCCGCGAAGCCGCCCGCAAGGCCCGCGAAATGACCCGCCGCAAGGGCGTGCTGGACGGCATCGGCCTGCCCGGCAAACTGGCCGACTGCCAGGAGAAAGACCCCGCCCTCTCCGAGATGTACATCGTCGAGGGTGATTCCGCTGGCGGCTCCGCCAAGCAGGGCCGCGACCGTAAGTTCCAGGCCATCCTGCCCCTGCGCGGCAAGGTGCTCAATGTCGAGAAGGCGCGCTTCGACAAGGTGCTCTCCTCCGAACAGATCGTCACCCTGCTCACCGCCCTGGGCTGCGGCATCGGCGCCGACGACTTCAACATCGACAAGCTGCGCTACCACCGCATCATCATCATGACCGATGCCGACGTGGACGGCGCCCACATCCGCACCCTGCTGCTCACCTTCTTCTACCGCCAACTGCCCGAGCTGGTGGAGCGCGGCTACATCTACATCGCCCAGCCGCCCCTGTACAAGATCAAGCACGGCAAGACCGAGCTCTACATCAAGGACGACGCAGCCCTCAACCAGCACCTGCTCACCCTGGCCCTGGATGGCGCAAGCCTCACCCCCAAGACCGGCGCCACCACCATCGAAGGCGAAGCCCTGGGCGAACTGGCCAAGAGCTACCTCACCTCCGAAGCCATCATCAAGCGCCTTTCCGACTTCGTGGATAGTGAAGTCCTGCACGCCCTGTTGGCCAACGCCATCGACCTCAAGCTGGACGACGAAGCCTCAGCCCAGGCCAGCGCCGCCGCCCTCAGCCAGCACGTCAAGGAGGTGCACATCGCCGCCGCCTACGACGACCGCAAGGAAGGCTGGCAACTGCGCATCGAACGCATGCGCCACGGCAACCAGCGCGTCACCAAGATCGACGGCGACTTCCTGCTCTCCGGCGACTGGCAGCAACTGCACCGCACCGCCCAACTGATCGCCGGCCTCATCGGCCCCGGCGCCAGCATCAAGCGCGGTGAAAAAACCGCCAACGTGGAAAGCTTCAACCAGGCCATCAACTGGCTGCTCAACGAAGTGGAACGCGGCCTCAGCAAGCAGCGCTACAAAGGCCTGGGCGAAATGAACCCCGAGCAACTCTGGGAAACCACCATGGACCCCGCCGTGCGCCGCCTGCTCAAAGTACAGATCGAAGACGCCATCAACGCCGACCAGATCTTCACCACCCTGATGGGTGACGACGTGGAACCGCGGCGGAATTTCATCGAGAGCAATGCGCTCTATGCGAAGAACATCGACGTGTAGGTTTGTAGGTTTGTAGGTTCTCACTGAAGTTGAGATATTTCCCAAAAGTCGAGATTTTGTGAGAACGAAATAACGTTAGCATAAAAAGGGCCGTTCGATATCGAGCAGCCCTTTTTCATTTAATGTTGTTGGCAGCTAATCGGTAACCTGCCGTTGGGCCGAATCACACTACTCGGCCAGAGCCGACTTCGGGACCTTGACCAGAATCGGTCAGCAATGGCACAAATACTAACCATTCAACTACTGAGCGTCATCAATGGCTGCTTTTGTGCCTGAACCATATCCTTGCCGCTCGGAGCGCATATGCTTTATCTTGGGCGCGGAATAAATATGCTTTGCCTCGGAAGCCTGCGCTTAGCTAAGCAGCGCCATCCAACAAAAGTACTAATGCTTGCGTTGGTTCCAGTTGGCAGTTGATGTTTTGCCCACGATAAGCAGTCAACCTAGTTCCAATGATACTTGAGCTGATACACATGCTGCCCATGCGATCTTATTTGGAGGTCACCATGAACATCGAAATCGAGGCGAGCGAAGCTGCAACTAGGTTTCTCGAGTTGCTGCGTAGCGTGCAGGCTGGACGCCGTTATACGATCACATCACAAGGCGAGGCACTGGCCGACCTCGTACTATCAGAGAAGGCCCGCAAATCTAACACCGTTGCCGCTGTAGAGGA
>RXJP01000158.1 GCA_003963315.1 Rhodocyclaceae bacterium
CGACAAGGCGGGCATCGTGCATGCCACCATCGGCCGTGCTTCCTTCAGTGTCGAGGCCCTGCAACAGAACTTCAGCGCATTGCTGGAGGCCTTGCAGAAGGCCAAGCCCGCCGCTTCCAAGGGCCAGTACCTGAAGAAGATCGCGCTGTCTTCCACCATGGGTGCCGGTGTCCGTGTGGACCAGGCCAGCCTGGGTCAGTAATTTTTAGTTTTGAAATCTCCGCTTCGGCGGGGGTAAGAGGGCTTTGGGCCGTTGCGCCGCCTTCCTGGGGCGCAACGGGTTGTCAAAGACCGTAGGTGCGGACTTGATAAGTCGGCGTAATGGAATGCGGTGCGGTTCCGCCTACGCAGATGGCGTCTCCCAAGACAGGATTCATGTTTCTCCTGATCGAAGGTCGCCTTGGGTGTGGTGAAGAAATTCACCGCGTGTTGACTTGAAAGGAGGAAAGACCTAATGGGTCTGAATCTCAACGATAAAAAGGCCGTTGTGGCTGAGGTGGTGGCACAGGTGGCCAACGCCCAGACTCTGGTGGTTGCCGAATATCGCGGTATTGAAGTGGGTGATCTCACCGTACTGCGCAAGAAGGCACGGGAGTCTGGCGTTTACCTGCGTGTGCTGAAGAACACCCTGGCCCGTCGCGCCGTGGCAGGTACATCCTTCGAGGTGCTGTCCGACGCGATGACCGGTCCGCTGATCTATAGCATCTCTGAAGATGCTGTGGCCGCGGCCAAGGTTCTCAACGACTTCGCAAAGACCAATGAGAAGCTGGTGCTCAAGGCTGGCGTGTATTCCGGCAACGTTTTGGATAAGGCGGGTGTGCAAGCCCTGGCCAGCATCCCGAGCCGCGAAGAACTGCTGGCCAAGCTGCTTGGCGTGATGAAGGCTCCCGTGTCCGGCTTTGCCGTGGCCCTGGGCGCCCTCGCCAAGAAGCGCGAAGCCGAAGCTGCTTGATCCTCAGTTTGGTCATTACCAATCGATATCTGAATTAGGAGTTACATAAATGGCAATTAGCAAAGAAGACATCCTGGAAGCCGTTGGCGCCATGTCCGTGATGGACCTGAACGAACTGGTCAAGGCTTTTGAAGAGAAGTTCGGCGTTTCCGCCGCCGCCATGGCTGTGGCCGCTCCCGGCGCTGGTGGCGCTGCCGCCGCCGTTGAAGAAAAGACCGACTTCACCGTCGTTCTGGCTGCCGCTGGCGACAAGAAAGTGGAAGTCATCAAGGTGGTGCGTGCCGCTACCGGCCTGGGCCTCAAGGAAGCCAAGGACCTGGTGGATGGCGCTCCCAAGCCCGTCAAAGAAGGCATCCCGAAAGCCGATGCCGACGCCCTCAAGAAGCAACTGGAAGACGCGGGCGCCAAGGTCGAAATCAAATAATTTCGCCTGTGAAAACGGGCTGGCAGCACTTTTGGGCTGCCAGCCCTTTTCTGCTTTGTGGATTTTGCAGTGCAGTATCAGCAGTTTGTAGTTTCAGAAGTTTTGATTTAGTCCCCGGTTGGGCAGTCAAACCAGAGGGCAGCAGGCAGATGTATGCAGTGTTTCTGTCCTGTGGTTTGACTTTCCGACGTCTGAATGGAACGGAGCGACCATGACGTATTCGTACACCGAGAAAAAGCGGATTCGCAAAAGTTTCGCCAAGCGCGCCAACGTGCTTGACGTACCTTTCCTGCTGGCTACCCAGCTCGAGTCCTACACCCACTTTCTGCAAGTTGACGTGCCCCCCTCGCGGCGGAACACCCAGGGTTTGCAGGCAGCTTTTCATTCGATCTTCCCCATCGTGGCCCATTCCGGGGGAGCCCGTCTCGAATTCGTCGAATACCGTCTGGGCGAACCCGCCTTCGACGTCAAGGAGTGCCAGCAGCGCGGCCTGACCTTCGCTTCCCCTCTGCGCGCCAAGGTGCGCCTGGTGATCCTCGACCGCGAAAGCAGCAGCGAGAAGATCAAGGAAGTGAAGGAGCAAGAGGTGTACATGGGCGAAATCCCGCTCATGACCACCACCGGTTCCTTCGTCATCAACGGCACCGAGCGGGTCATCGTGTCCCAGCTCCACCGTTCCCCCGGTGTGTTCTTCGAGCATGACCGTGGCAAGACCCACAGTTCCGGCAAGCTGCTGTTCTCCGCCCGGATCATTCCCTACCGCGGTTCCTGGCTGGACTTCGAATTTGACCCGAAGGACTTCCTCTATTTCCGCGTGGACCGTCGCCGGAAGATGCCGGTCACCATCCTGCTCAAGGCCATCGGCCTCAACAACGAGCAGATCCTGTCGTCCTTCTACGAGTTCGACAACATCCACCTGAGCAAGAAGGGCATCCAGTTTGAAGTGGTGCCCGAGCGCCTGCGTGGCGAAGTGGCCCGCTTTGACATCCATGACAAGGCCGGCAAGGTGCTGGTGCCCAAGGATAAGCGCATCACCGCCAAGCACATCCGCGACCTGGCCGAAGCCGGCATCAAGAAGATTGCCGTGCCCGACGACTTCATCGTCGGCCGCATCATCGCCACCAACCTGGTTGATGGCGAAACCGGCGAAATCATTGCCCAGGCCAACGAGGAAATCACCGAGAGCCTGTTGGCCAAGCTGGTGGAATCCGGCGTTGAAGACATCCAGACCCTGTATGTGAACGATCTGGATCGCGGCGCCTATATCTCCTCCACCCTGCGCATCGACGAAACCGCCGACCAGTGGGCTGCCCGCGTCGCCATCTACCGCATGATGCGTCCCGGCGAACCCCCCACGGAAGATGCCGTGGAGACCTTGTTCAACAGCCTGTTCTACTCGGAAGATCGTTACGACCTGTCCGCCGTGGGCCGGATGAAGTTCAACCGCCGCGTCGGCCGCGAAGAGATCGAAGGCTCCGGTGTCCTCTCCAACGAAGACATCGTGGATGTGATCCGCATCCTGGTGGAGCTGCGCAATGGCCGCGGCGAAATCGATGACATCGACCATTTGGGCAATCGCCGTGTCCGCTCCGTCGGCGAACTGGCCGAGAACCAATTCCGTGCCGGCCTCGTCCGCGTCGAGCGTGCCGTCAAGGAGCGCCTGAACCAGGCCGAGTCCGACAACCTGATGCCCCACGACCTGATCAACGCCAAGCCCATCAGCGCCGCGATCAAGGAGTTCTTCGGCTCCAGCCAGCTCTCCCAGTTCATGGACCAGACTAACCCCCTGTCCGAGATCACCCACAAGCGCCGTGTTTCCGCTTTGGGCCCAGGCGGTCTGACCCGCGAGCGGGCCGGCTTCGAAGTGCGCGACGTGCATCCCACCCATTACGGCCGCGTCTGCCCGATCGAAACGCCGGAAGGCCCGAACATCGGTCTGATCAACTCCCTGGCCCTGTACGCCCGCACCAACAATTACGGCTTCATGGAAACGCCCTACCGCAAGGTAGTGAATGGCCATGTCACCGACGAGATCGAGTACCTGTCCGCCATTGAGGAAGGCAAGTACGTGATCGCCCAGGCCAACGCTGAACTGGACAAGAAGGGCAAGCTCAGCGATGAGTTGGTGTCCTGCCGCTTCAAGGGCGAATTCGAGCTGAAGATCCCCGACGAAGTGCAGTACATGGACGTGGCCCCAGGCCAGATCGTCTCCGTCGCCGCTTCGCTGATTCCCTTCCTCGAGCACGATGACGCGAACCGCGCCTTGATGGGCGCCAACATGCAGCGTCAGGCCGTTCCCTGCCTGCGCCCTGAAAAGGCCCTGGTGGGCACCGGCATCGAACGCACCGTCGCAGTCGACTCCGGCACCGCCGTGCAAGCCCTGCGTGGCGGTTTGGTGGATTACGTGGATTCCAACCGCGTCGTGGTTCGCGTGAACGATGCGGAGACTGTGCCCGGCGAAGTCGGCGTGGATATCTACAACCTGATCAAGTACACCCGTTCCAACCAGAACACCAACATCAACCAGCGTCCCGTGGTGAAGAAGGGTGACATCATCGCCAAGGGCGACGTGGTGGCCGATGGCGCCTCCACCGACCTGGGCGAACTGGCCCTGGGCCAGAACATGCTGGTGGCCTTCATGCCCTGGAACGGCTACAACTTCGAAGATTCGATCCTGATCTCCGAGCGCGTGGTGGCGGAAGACCGTTTCACCTCCGTGCATATCGAAGAACTGACGGTCGTTGCCCGCGACACCAAGTTGGGCGCTGAAGAAATCACCCGCGACATCGCCACCCTGGGCGAAGTCCAGATGGGCCGCCTCGACGAGTCCGGCATCGTTTACATCGGCGCCGAAGTGGAAGCCGGCGACGTGCTGGTGGGCAAGGTCACCCCCAAGGGCGAGACCCAGCTCACCCCCGAAGAGAAGCTGCTGCGCGCCATCTTCGGCGAGAAGGCTTCCGACGTGAAGGACACCTCCCTGCGCGTACCTTCCGGCATGACCGGCACGGTGATCGACGTCCAGGTGTTCACCCGCGAAGGCATCGAGCGCGACAAGCGCGCCCAGTCCATCATCGACGACATGCTGAAGGGTTACAAGCAGGATCTGGCCGACCAGATGCGTATCGTTGAGCGTGACACCTTCGACCGTATCGAAAAGCTGCTCAACGGCAAGGTCGCCCTCAAGGGGCCGAAGAAACTGGCCAAGGGTACCAAGATCACCAAGTCCTATCTGGAAACCGTCGAGCATTACTACTGGTTTGACATTTCCCTGGAAAGCGAAGAAGCCCAGCAGCAGTTGGAAAATCTGCGCGACAGTCTGGAACAGACCCGCAAGGACTTCGATGTGGCCTTCGAGGCCAAGAAGAAGAAGCTGACCCAGGGCGACGAACTGCCCCCCGGCGTGCAGAAGATGGTCAAGGTCTACCTGGCCGTCAAGCGCCGCCTGCAGCCCGGCGACAAGATGGCCGGCCGCCACGGCAACAAGGGTGTGGTGTCCAAGATCACCCCGATCGAAGACATGCCCCACATGGCCGACGGTACCCCCATGGACATCGTGCTGAACCCCCTGGGCGTGCCCTCGCGGATGAATATCGGTCAGGTGCTGGAAATGCACTTGGGCTGGGCCGGCAAGGGTATTGGCCGTCGCATCGATGACATGCTGCGCGCTGAGGCCAATGCCGCCGAGGTGAAGAAGTATCTGAACAAGGTGTACAACAGCGCCGGCCATGAAGCCGATATCGCCAGCCTCAATGATGTCGAGGTGATGGAGATGGCCGAAAACCTGCGCGGCGGCCTGCCCTTCGCAACGCCGGTGTTCGACGGCGCCAAGGAAGATGAAATCACCACCATGCTCAATCTGGCTTATCCGGACGACGTGGCCGAGAAGATGCAACTGAAGTCTGCCAAAACGCAGGCCACGCTGTATGACGGCCGTACCGGTGAAGCCTTCGAGCGTCCCGTCACCATCGGCTACATGCATGTGCTGAAGCTGCACCATTTGGTGGACGACAAGATGCACGCCCGCTCCACCGGCCCCTACAGTCTGGTGACCCAGCAGCCTTTGGGCGGCAAGGCCCAGTTCGGCGGCCAGCGTTTCGGCGAAATGGAAGTGTGGGCCCTCGAAGCCTACGGCGCTTCCTACACCTTGCAGGAAATGCTCACCGTCAAGTCCGACGACGTCACCGGCCGTACCAAGGTCTACGAAAACATCGTCAAGGGCGAGCACAAGATCGACGCCGGCATGCCGGAATCCTTCAATGTTCTGGTCAAGGAAATCCGTTCCCTGGCCATCGACATTGATCTGGAACGTTATTGAACCTCGACCGCGACAGGAGTTAAACGATGAAAGCACTGCTCGATCTATTCAAGCAAGTCACGCAGGAAGAGGAATTCGATGCCATTACCATTGGCCTCGCCTCTCCCGAGAAGATCCGTTCCTGGTCCTACGGCGAGGTCAAGAAGCCGGAGACCATCAACTACCGTACCTTCAAGCCTGAGCGCGATGGCCTGTTCTGCGCCAAGATCTTCGGCCCGGTGAAGGACTACGAATGCTTGTGCGGCAAATACAAGCGTCTCAAGCACCGCGGCGTCATTTGCGAAAAGTGCGGTGTTGAAGTGACCCAGGCCAAGGTGCGTCGTGAGCGCATGGGCCATATCGAACTGGCCAGCGTGGTCGCCCACATCTGGTTCCTCAAGTCCTTGCCCAGCCGTCTCGGCATGGTGCTGGACATGACCCTGCGCGACATCGAACGCGTGCTGTACTTCGAAGCCTTCGTGGTGGTCGAGGCCGGTATGGTCAGCGATCCCGACATCCAGCGCGGCAAGCTGCTGACGGAAGACCAGTACCTGCAAAAGGTCGAAGAACACGGCGACGAGTTCACCGCGCTGATGGGCGCCGAAGGTGTGCGCGAACTGCTGCGCACCATCGATATCGCCAACGAAATCGACGTGCTGCGCAAGGAACTGGAAACCACCGGTTCCGAAGCCAAGATCAAGAAGATCGCCAAGCGCCTCAAGGTGCTGGAAGGGTTCCAGACCTCCGGCATCCGTCCCGAGTGGATGATCCTGGAAGTGCTGCCGGTGCTGCCCCCCGACCTGCGCCCCCTGGTGCCCCTGGACGGCGGCCGTTTTGCCACTTCCGATCTGAACGATCTCTACCGTCGCGTCATCAACCGGAACAACCGTCTCAAGCGCCTGTTGGAACTCAAGGCCCCCGACATCATCGTGCGCAACGAAAAGCGCATGCTGCAAGAGTCCGTGGACTCCTTGCTGGACAACGGCCGTCGCGGCAAGGCCATGACCGGCGCCAACAAGCGCCCCCTCAAGTCCCTGGCCGACATGATCAAGGGCAAGTCCGGTCGTTTCCGCCAGAACCTGCTGGGCAAGCGGGTCGACTACTCCGGTCGTTCCGTGATCACCGTGGGTCCCCAGCTCAAGCTGCACCAGTGCGGCCTGCCGAAGAAGATGGCCCTGGAACTGTTCAAGCCCTTCATCTTCGAACGCCTGGAAAAGATGGGCATCGCCAGCACCATCAAGGCCGCCAAGAAGGAAGTCGAAGCCGAAACCCCCGTGGTGTGGGACATCCTGGAAGAAGTGATCCGCGAACATCCGGTGATGCTGAACCGCGCCCCCACGCTGCACCGCCTGGGCATCCAGGCCTTCGAACCGACTTTAATCGAAGGCAAGGCCATCCAATTGCACCCCCTGGTGTGTACCGCCTTCAACGCCGACTTCGACGGCGACCAGATGGCTGTCCACGTTCCCCTGTCCCTGGAAGCGCAGATGGAAGCCCGCACCCTGATGCTGGCCTCCAACAATGTGCTGTCCCCCGCCAACGGCGCGCCTATCATCGTTCCTTCCCAGGACGTGGTGTTGGGCCTGTACTACGCTACCCGTGAGAACGCCGCCGCCCGCGGTACCGGCATGATGTTCACCGGCGTGTCCGAAGTGCTGCGCGCCATTGATTCCCGCCAGATCGACCTCCACGCCCGCATCACCGTCCGCCTCAAGGAATACGAGCGGGACGGCGACGGTTGGAAGGAAAAGCTGGTTCGCGTGTCCACCACCGCCGGCCGTGCCATCCTGTCTGAAATCCTGCCCAAGGGGCTGCCCTTCAAGGTCATCGACAAGCCACTGAAGAAGAAGGAAATCTCCAAGCTGATCGACGAGAGCTTCCGTCGTTGCGGCTTGAAGGACACTGTGGTCTTCGCCGACCAATTGATGCAATCCGGTTTCAAGCTGGCCACCCGGGGCGGTATTTCCATCGCCGTGGGCGACATGCAGGTGCCGGCCCAGAAGCACGCCATCATCGATGCCGCCGAAGCCGAAGTGAAGGAAATCGAAAAGCAATACACCTCCGGTCTGGTGACCGTGGGCGAGCGCTACAACAAGGTGGTGGATATCTGGGGCCGTGCCGGCGACCAGGTGGCCAAGGCCATGATGGATCACCTCCAACACGAGAAGGTGAAGAGCGCCGTCGACGGCAAGGAAGTGACCCAGGATTCCTTCAACTCCATCTACATGATGGCCGACTCCGGCGCCCGGGGCTCCGCTGCCCAGATCCGCCAGCTGGCCGGTATGCGTGGCCTGATGGCAAAGCCCGACGGCTCCATCATTGAAACCCCCATCACCACGAACTTCCGTGAAGGCCTGAACGTTCTGCAGTACTTCATCTCCACCCACGGCGCCCGTAAGGGTCTGGCCGACACGGCGTTGAAGACCGCGAACTCCGGCTACCTGACCCGCCGTCTGGTGGACGTGACCCAGGATCTGGTGGTGATCGAGGACGATTGCGGCACCGACCTGGGCTTCGCCATGAAGGCCCTGGTGGAAGGCGGCGAAGTGATCGAGCCCTTGCGCGAACGCATCCTCGGCCGCGTGGCCGCCAGCGATGTGACGAATCCCGATGATTCCATGGAAGTGATCTTCCCCGCCGGCACCTTGCTGGACGAAGATGCTGTGGAAGTCATTGAGAGCATGGGGATCGACGAAGTGCGCGTGCGCACCCCGCTGACCTGCGAAACCCGCTACGGCCTGTGCGCCAAGTGCTATGGCCGCGATCTCGGCCGCGGCAATCTGGTCAATGCTGGTGAAGCCGTCGGCGTGATCGCCGCCCAGTCCATCGGCGAACCCGGCACCCAGCTCACCATGCGGACCTTCCACGTGGGTGGCGCGGCCTCCCGTGCGGCAGCCCAGAGCATGGTGGAAGCCAAGAGCGCCGGTGTGGCCCGCTTTACCGCCACCATGCGCTATGTCACCAGCCCCAAGGGCGAGAAGGTGGTGATTGCCCGTTCCGCCGAAGTGTTGATTACCGATGACAACGGCCGCGAGCGTGAGCGCCACAAAGTGCCCTACGGCGCCACGTTGCTGGTGGACGAAGGCCAAACCATCAAGGCCGGCGCCCAACTGGCCACTTGGGACCCCCATACCCGTCCCATCGTGACCGAGTATGCGGGCACCATCAAGTTCGAGGCTGTGGAAGAGGGCGTCACAGTCGCCAAGCAGGTGGACGACGTGACCGGCTTGTCCACCCTGGTGGTGATCGACTCCAAGCGCGGCGGCAAGACCGCCGCCAAGGGCGTCCGCCCCCAGGTGAAGCTGCTGGACGAGAACGGCCAGGAAGTGAAGATCCATGGTACCGATCACGTTGTGACCATCACGTTCCAGGTCGGCTCCCTGATTACCGTGAAGGACGGCCAGGCCGTGTCCGTGGGCGAAATTCTGGCCCGTATCCCCCAGGAATCCGCCAAGACCCGCGACATTACCGGCGGTCTGCCCCGTGTGGCCGAACTGTTCGAAGCCCGTTCGCCCAAGGATGCCGGCATGCTGGCGGAAGTCACCGGTACCGTCTCCTTCGGCAAGGACACCAAGGGCAAGCAGCGCCTGGTGATCACCGAGCCCGACGGTTCCGCCCACGAGTATCTGATCTCCAAGGACAAGCACGTCATGGCCCACGACGGCCAGGTGGTGAACAAGGGCGAAGTGATCGTGGACGGCCCCGCCGATCCCCACGACATCCTGCGCCTGAAGGGCGTGGAAGAACTCGCCCGCTACATCATCGACGAAGTGCAGGACGTGTACCGTTTGCAAGGCGTGAAGATCAACGATAAGCATATTGAAGTCATCGTGCGGCAGATGCTCCGCCGTGTGGTGATTTCCGACGCGGGCGATTCCAAGTTCATCAAGGAAGAGCAAGTTGAGCGCGCCGAAGTTCTGGACGAAAACGACAAGCTGATCGCGGAAGGCAAGCGGCCCGCGGAATACCAGTACGTGTTGCTGGGTATCACCAAGGCCTCCCTGTCCACCGATTCCTTCATCTCTGCCGCTTCCTTCCAGGAAACCACCCGCGTTCTGACCGAAGCCGCCATCATGGGCAAACGGGACGAACTGCGTGGTCTGAAGGAAAACGTCATCGTGGGCCGTCTCATCCCAGCGGGTACCGGTCTTGCGTACCACCGTACCCGTCGCATGCAGTCGTCGAGCAGCCAGGATGCAGCGGAAGGAATCTTCGATCTGCCCAAGAACGAAGAAAACGAAGTAGAGGGAACTCAAGCCGTTGACGCAGCTTGACTTTCTCAATAGAATCCGGCCTCTTTGCTCCCGCATGGGGGCCGGAATTTTTCGATTTAATGCCAATCAAAGCCAAATAAAGGCTTAGGGAACAAAGCGTTATGCCAACCATCAATCAGCTGGTGCGCAAGGGTCGCAAGGCCCCCATCACCAAGAGCAAAGTGCCTGCACTTGAAAACTGCCCCGCCAAGCGCGGTGTGTGTACCCGTGTCTACACCACGACGCCGAAAAAGCCGAACTCCGCTCTGCGTAAGGTCGCCAAGGTTCGTCTGACCAACGGCTTCGAGGTCATCTCCTACATCGGCGGTGAAGGCCACAACCTGCAGGAGCACTCTGTGGTGCTGATTCGCGGTGGCCGTGTCAAGGATTTGCCTGGTGTGCGTTACCACATCGTCCGCGGCAGCCTGGATACCCAGGGTGTCAAGGATCGTAAGCAATCCCGTTCCAAGTACGGTGCAAAGCGGCCCAAGGCTGCTTAATCAGGAGTAGAACATGCCTCGTCGTCGTGAAGTACCCAAGCGCGAGATCCTTCCCGATCCCAAGTTCGGTAATGTGGAAGTCTCCAAGTTCGTCAATGTGCTGATGTCCGGCGGCAAGAAAGCCGTTGCTGAGCGCATCATCTATGGCGCTTTCGAGCAGATCCAGCAGAAGAGTGGCAAGGATCCCCTGGAAGTGTTCGGTCTGGCTGTCAACAACATCAAGCCTGTTGTCGAGGTCAAGAGCCGTCGCGTCGGTGGCGCCAACTACCAGGTGCCCGTGGAGGTTCGTCCCTCCCGTCGCCTGGCGCTGTCTTTCCGTTGGCTGCGCGATGCCGCCCGCAAGCGTTCCGAGAAGTCCATGGGCCAGCGTCTGGCCAATGAGCTGCTGGAGGCCTCCGAAGGTCGCGGCGCAGCGATGAAGAAGCGGGAAGAAGTTCACCGCATGGCTGAGGCGAACAAGGCGTTCTCGCACTTCCGCTTCTGATGTATCAAGCACCGCGTTACGCCGTAGCGGCGTAGCGCGGCTTCTTTGTAGCCCCGTCCGCCGCCCTGGCTTCCCGTCATCACGGGGCCAAGGCGGTTTGGCTTAGATAAGGCAGGTAATTCAAGTGGCCCGTAAGACTCCCATCAATCGCTATCGCAATATCGGCATCTCTGCACACATTGATGCAGGTAAGACCACCACCACCGAGCGTATTCTTTTTTACACCGGTGTGAACCACAAGATCGGCGAGGTTCATGACGGCGCCGCTACCATGGACTGGATGGAGCAAGAGCAAGAGCGTGGCATCACGATTACCTCCGCTGCCACCACCTGTTTCTGGAAGGGCATGGCGGGCAATTTCCCCGAGCATCGCATCAACATCATCGACACCCCGGGGCACGTGGACTTCACCATTGAAGTGGAGCGTTCCATGCGCGTGCTGGATGGTGCTTGCATGGTGTATTGCGCTGTGGGTGGCGTGCAGCCCCAGTCCGAAACCGTGTGGCGTCAAGCCAACAAATACGGCGTGCCCCGTTTGGCCTTCGTGAACAAGATGGACCGTTCCGGTGCCGATTTCTTCAAGGTGCACGACCAGATGCGTCTGCGCCTCAAGGCCAATCCGATCCCGCTGCAAGTGCCGATCGGCGCTGAAGACAAGTTCGAAGGCGTGGTCGACCTGATTAAGATGAAGGCCATCATTTGGGACGACGCCAGCCAGGGCACCAAATTCGAATACGGCCCCATTCCTTCCCATCTCGAGGCGACTGCTGCCGAATGGCGGGAAAAAATGCTGGAAGCCGCTGCCGAAGCCTCCGAAGACTTGATGAACAAGTACCTGGAAAACGGCGATCTGTCCGAAGAAGAGCTGAAGCTGGGTTTGCGTACCCGTACCATCAACGCCGAAATCGTGCCCATGCTGTGTGGCTCCGCCTTCAAGAACAAGGGCGTGCAGGCCATGTTGGACGCCGTGATCGAGTTCCTTCCTGCCCCCACGGATATTCCTCCGGTTACCGGGTTGCTGGAAAACGAAACCGAAGCCGAGCGCAAGGCCTCCGACGATGAGCCCTTCTCTGCGTTGGCGTTCAAGATCATGACCGACCCCTTCGTCGGTCAGCTAACCTTCTTCCGCGTCTATTCCGGCGTGGTGAAGTCTGGTGATACGGTCTACAACCCGGTCAAGCAGCGCAAGGAGCGTCTGGGTCGGATTTTGCAGATGCACGCCAACCAGCGCGAGGAAATCAAAGAAGTTTACGCCGGCGACATCGCTGCGGCCGTGGGTCTGAAGGAAGCGACCACCGGTGAGACCCTGTGTGACCCGCAGCATGTCATCACCCTGGAGCGCATGGAGTTCCCCGAGCCCGTGATCCACGTAGCCGTTGAACCCAAGACCAAGGCCGACCAGGAAAAGATGGGCATCGCCCTCAATCGCCTGGCCCAGGAAGATCCGTCCTTCCGCGTGCGTACCGACGAGGAGTCCGGCCAGACCATCATCTCCGGCATGGGCGAGCTCCACCTGGAAATTCTGGTGGACCGGATGAAGCGCGAATTCGGCGTGGAAGCCAATGTGGGCGCTCCCCAGGTGGCCTACCGTGAAGCTATCCGTAAAGCGGTGGAGCAGGAAGGCAAGTTCGTCAAACAGTCCGGCGGTCGCGGCCAGTATGGTCACGTCTGGATCAAGCTGGAGCCGAACGAAACCGGCAAGGGCTATGAATTCGTTGATGCCATCAAGGGCGGTACCGTGCCCCGCGAATACATTCCCGCGGTGGACAAGGGCTTGCAAGAAACCCTGCCCAACGGCGTGCTGGCCGGCTTCCCTGTGGTGGATGTCAAGGTCACCCTGTTCGACGGTTCCTACCACGACGTGGACTCCAACGAAAACGCCTTCAAGATGGCCGCTTCCATGGCCTTCAAGGACGCCATGCGCAAGGCCAGCCCTGTGCTGCTCGAGCCCATGATGGCCGTTGAGGTGGAAACGCCCGAAGACTACATGGGCAACGTGATGGGCGATCTGTCCAGCCGTCGCGGCATCGTGCAGGGCATGGAAGACCAAGTGGGCGGCATCAAGCTGGTGAAGGCCGAAGTGCCCCTGGCGGAAATGTTCGGTTATTCCACCACGCTGCGTTCCCTGTCCCAGGGCCGGGCCACGTACTCCATGGAATTCAAGCACTACTCCGAAGCGCCGAAGAACGTCGCGGACGCAGTTATCAACAAGAAGTAATTTTGTTCTTTAAAGGAAACAGAAATGGCAAAAGGCAAGTTTGAACGTACGAAGCCGCACGTAAACGTCGGCACGATTGGACACGTTGACCACGGCAAGACCACGCTGACTGC
>RXJP01000084.1 GCA_003963315.1 Rhodocyclaceae bacterium
GTGGGAAACACCGCCTGGGCCGCCTCCAGTTCCTCGAAGCCCATGGCCACCAGTTTGTCCGCCAGGGCATTGGCCACCTGGGCGGTTTGCGGGCTGGCCACATGGGCATAGGCCCGGTTCAGCAACTCGCTCTTGCGCCGTTTGGCATAAGGCATGCGCAACACCCGGCCCAGCAACTGCTCCATGTCCTTGCTCGACCCGATCTTTTGCAGGGAGCAAAACACATAAGCGAAGGAACAATCCCACCCTTCCTTCAGGGCCTCCACGGTAATCACCACCTCCACCGGGCAGGCGGGATCGAACAGATTCACCCCGTCCAACTCCCGCTGGGTGCCGGTCGCCACGGCAATGGCGGATTCAGGCACATGCTCCTGCTCAAGCAAATGGGTGCGCAGCTTGTCCACCGTCACCTCGCCCGCCTTGTCTTCCGCTTGCAGCAACAGGATGGGGCGCAGGTAATCGTCTTCCTTCACGGCTTCCGCCGCCAGGCGCTTGCGCGTCAGCAAGGCATCGCGCACCGCCTCCTGCCAGTTGGGGTGGGCTTGAAGCACAATGGGCAGCTTGATCATCTGCTCAGCCTTCAGCTCCTCCGCCGAGACGTGGTAGAGCACATTGCTCATGTGCGCCCCCTTGCGCACCGGTGTCGCCGTCATCTCGATCAAGGCCGCCGGACGCAGCCGGGCGAAGGTTTCATAACTCAAGGCGCCCCGGGCATTGTGGGCCTCATCGATGATGACCACGGGCCGGTGCCAATACATCAGATTGGCGAAACTACGTTTCACCTTGCCCACATCGGCCCGGCTCAAATAAGGCTGGGCCAGGAGGTCTTTTTCTTCCACGCGCTCGAACCCCGCCAGATCCGGTGCCCGTTCGAAATGCGGCTCAAAGGCTTCCTTGTAGGCATACACATCCCGCCCCGACGTATCTTCCACCCGCAGGGTCTGCAAGGTGCCCACCACCACAATGGTCTTGCCGCCGAAATCCTGGGGCCGCAACTGCTCGCACTCGGTAATATCGATCACGCGCAGACCATCCATCCCGAAGTGCTCCTCAAGGGCCAGACGATAAGGATGGCCCGGCTGACGCAAGGCGTTGAGGGTCTGCTGGCGGATGGTATTGGTAGGCACCAGCCACAAGGCCACCGGCCTATCCTCCCCCGTGTAGTGCCGCGCCGCCGTGGCGATGGCGTGGGCGCCGAGCAAGGTCTTGCCGCCGCCGGTGGGAATGCGCAGGCAGACATAGGGCGTCGTCTCGAAGCCCTGGCCCAGATAAGGCGGAATCGACGCAGCGGCGATCTCCCGCTCCAACAGGCTTTGGCGGAACGCCCCATTCAGTTCGGCCTCGCTACCTGCCCCCCGGGCCAGATCGAAAAACCGACCCAAGGTGGCCAGAGCCTCTTTCTGATACCCCTTCAGTTCCAAATTCATGGTCAGCGCGCCTTGATCTCGTAGGGAATCTGTTTGAAGCGGATGCCTTCCGCTGCCAAGCGTTGCGGCGACAGGCGCACCGACTCGCCGAATATCGCCCAGCGTCCATCATGGTCGGGCAACAAAGCCTTCAACGCCGCCAGCACGGCGGCAGTCAACACATTGCCCCCCTGCGGTCGGCGGTCGCCGAGAATACCGTTGTAGAGCAACACATAGGCCGTGCCCTCATGGATGCCCAACAAGGGCGTGGGCGACACGGACTTCAGCGGCACCCAGGGGCTGCGGGTTTCCTGATACCAGACCCAGGCCGCCAGGGTATTGAAGCGAATCTCCGGGTTGATGCCGCCATCCGCCAGGAACACCGGCTGGCCCAGGGTATAGAGACGAAAACCGCCGCCGCCCTGCCAGCCCACCGCCGAGGAAATGCCGCCTTGTTCACCGGCGATCACTTTTTCCAGGCGAGGCAGGCAATGGGTCTTGGCGTGCTCGCCCATTTCGATACCGATGTAGCGGCGGCCCATTTTGTGGGCCACGGCTGCGGTGGTGCCGGAACCGAGGAAGGAGTCAAGGACGACGTCGCCCGGGTTGGTGGCAAGAGAAACAACTCGGCTAATCAACCGTTCAGGCTTTGGCGTATCAAAAGCACTCTCAGCTCCAAAGAGATCATTTATCTCCTTCTTCGCTTCTTGGTTATGTCCAACTTCTGCATTACTCCACCACGACCACGCTCTTACACCGTCATGCTCACTCAAAAAATTCTTAACCCTTGGCCGAGAATTTCTATCTTTACCAAACCACAGACGATCTTCTTGCAAAAGCCGATTGAACTCACTCTCGACATTTGCCCAACACCTACCTGGAGGAGGTTCATATTCAATTCCGGCAGGCGTTGCTATCGTGTACATCTGATTAGGACGCCAACCCTGAGCTGTAAAGTCAGTCGAAGACCACGGCCCACGTTCATCGTTATCTGGATTCTTAAATTGGGCCGCTTGTTCAGCAGACAACGCTATTCGGTTAAGCGAAAATTTTTCGCGTGATTTTGCATAAAGCAAAACATGATCATGGGCGTCTCCGATAAACAATCTCGCATCTGGCGACGTGCGCTTTTGCCAAAGAACATTGGTAACAAAATTCCCCCGCCCAAACACCTCGTCCATCACCACCTTTAGATAATGGGCCTCGTTGTCGTCGATGGACACCCAGATACTGCCGTCCTCGGCCAGCAGTTCGCGCAGCAGTTCCAGGCGCGGGTAGATCATGGACAGCCACTGGCTGTGCTCCAGGTTGTCGTCGTAATGTTCGAAGGCGCTCTTGGTGTTGTAGGGCGGGTCGATGTAGATGCACTTCACCCGGCCGGCGTAGAAGGGCAGCAGGGCCTTGAGGGCTTCCAGGTTGTCGCCCTGGATCAACCAGTTGTCTGCGCTGCTGTCTCCATAAATCCCTTCGGCGTTGAGCAGCCGGTAGGGCACCTTGTCGGCGGTCTTGACCGCTTGTTTTTTGTTGAGCCAGTCGAGCAGGGGCATAGCGTTTCTTGGAAGGTCCGGGTCGATAAGGCCGCAGCACGGCGCTGGAAATCAGCTTGGCATTATAGAGGGCGGACAGGATTGCCGGTCCGCCCTTGCCCCATCAAGCGGGTCGGGTGCCTTTGCAACCCGGGTATCGCGTACAGCCCCAGAACTGGTCGCCCCGCTGACTGCCGCTTCGGGCAGTACGCAGCTTCATAGGCGCGGCGCATTGGGGGCACTGCGGTTGGGCACTCGCTGGCCCGAGCTTCGCCGTGCCCTGGCCGGCAGGCTTCACCAAAGCCAGCAAGGCGTCCGTTCCCAATAGTTCGATGGAGCGCCCCTCGACAAAACGCTTGGCCTCGTCGGTAAAGTCGCCGGAAGCCACGACAAAGCCGCCCGCCGCCCCTTCCGCCGTCATGACGCCGAATAATTCCCGCACCACGACAACCCCCACGCTACGGGATTTCCATTGCTTGCACTGAACCAGATATTTGTCCTGCCCCACATTCAGCTCCAGGTCCACACCGCCATCGGGGCCGTCCCGGCCACGATGGCGAACCGTGAAACCCCGCTGACGGAAAGTTTCCCCCACCAGGATTTCAAACTCACGCCAGAACATGGACTCCAAAGTGTTGCGGGAGGGCGATTGACCGACCTGCCAATGCAATTGCCTGCCACGAAAATCATGCAAGGCGGAAATGCCGGCACCAAGCAGCAAGGCGGCAGGTATGAGGTATTGCAAAAAGGAAGTCAGCACCCTTGCCATCTCATGGCCGACAAAAGCGCCCATGTTCTGCGGAGTGGCGGACAGTTGATTGGGTTGCACTGCGAAATAGTGCAGCACACCATAGGCTACAACCGCCGATACCACGCCGACCTTCCAAGGCAACTTGCTGGCGATGTCCATCATATCCTCAAAGGGAGAGCTTTTCCTTCTTGCCATCATCATTTCCTAAAAAGCGAGGCATTGAATCGGTCATGACCGACCGTCGATTCTAAATTAGAACTTTGACATATCACCAACGAACCCCAGGGAAATCAATCATCATATTCCAATATCCAAACCGTGAGATTGCAATGACACATCCTTCACTACGAACAAGGAAGTCCCGGTAAAGTCGCCGTCGACGAACTCCCTGGAAACATTGCCATGCGCGCCATTGACCTGATTCCAGTACCTTCCGCCCTTGGCGCTCCAGACCCGGGCGTGGCCCAAGGGCCGGATGCCTTGCGCCGGGCCGGTTTGGCGGAAACCCTGCAACACATGGAACTGAAAGCGGCATGGCAGCCAACGGTGAATCCGCTGCCGGCTGGGAGCGACGCCGCAACACGCTGGCAGGCCCTGGCCACTCTTTGCACCGAGCTGTCGCAACGGGTAGCGGCATGCCGCCTCCAGGGGCAGGTCCCCCTGGTGCTGGGTGGCGACCACGCCATGGCAGTGGGCACTTGGCGCGGAATCGCGGCGCATGAGAAAGGCCCGATCGGCCTGCTCTGGATCGATGCCCACCTGGACGCCCATACCCCGGAAGACAGCGCCTCGGGCAACCCCCACGGCATGCCGGTGGCCCTGCTCTTGGGGGACGGCGATCCGCCCCTGGCCCACCCTTCCCTGCGGCCGCAATATCTTTGCCTGGTGGGTGCCCGCAGCTGGGAACTGCCGGAACGAATACGCCTGGAACGCTACGGTGTGCGGGTGTTCGATCAGCAGGAGATTGATCGCCGCGGGCTGGCGGTGGTGATGGCGGAAGCCGTGACCATCGTCAGCGGCGCAGCCGCCGGATTCGGTATTTCCCTGGACCTGGATGTGTTCGCCTCCGCGGATGCACCCGGGGTCAACTCGCCGGTTGCCGGGGGCTTGCCTGCGGAGGAATGGCTGGCAGCCCTGCGTGGCCTAGCCCGCCGGACCGATTGCCTGGCCCTGGAAATCGCGGAATGCGATGGTTCGCGAGATATCGATGGGCGCACCGCAGCTCTGGCTTGCCGGGCCGCGGCAGCCCTGCTTGACGTAACGCCTACTTGATCGCCGTAGCGGTCGGAGCAGCCCCATCGTCGCGCAGAAAACCGACGGCCAGTTGCTGGTACAACTCCGGCCCCAGGCGCGAACTCACCGCCCGGGCGATGAGCGCCACGGCCATCAGGCTCAGCACCATGCCGTGGCCGTCCACCATTTCCATGACGATGATGGCCGCGGTGATGGGCGACTGGGTCACGGCGGCGAGGAAGGCCGTCATGCACAGGGTAATGACAGGAATGACCGCCCCATCCCCCGGGAACAAGGGCGCCAGATTGGCGCCCATGGCCGCGCCCACGGCCAAGGAAGGGGCGAAGATGCCTCCGGGAATACCTGAGAAATAAGTCAGCAGCGTTGCCAGATAGCGGGCTGCCGCCGCGTACCAGGGCAGTGCCAACTCCCCCGTCACCACCTGCTGGGTGATGGCATAGCCGCTTCCGAAGGAGAGCCCCTGGGCGCCCAGGCCCACCAGGGCCACGGCCAGGCCGCATAGCCCGGCGAACTTGACCGGATGCTCTGTCCGCCAGCGCCACAAGACGAAGCCGGGACGGCGCTGGGGCCACAGCAGTATCTGGCTGAACAGGCCGCCCAGCCAACCACAGACCACACCGCAGACGAGCACCGGCAGCACGATGGCGAGGGAGACATCGGCGGCGCTGAAGCGGCCAAAATAATTGTAGTTGCCCAGCAAGGCGATGGATACCAGGCCGGACAGTATGATGGTGCTGATGAGCACGCCGCTGGTGCGGGTCTCCAGCCGTCGACCGAGTTCCTCCACAGCGAAGACGATGCCCGCCAGGGGCGTGTTGAAGGCGGCGGCAACGCCGGCGGCGCCGCCGGCCAGGATCAGATCCTCGGCACGGATGGCGCGGGCGTGGGGCAGGAAGCGGTGGGAGAAATGCAGGATGGACGACGCCACCTGCACCGACGGCCCTTCCCTGCCAGCGGAAAACCCGCCCACCAGGGCGAAACACCCGAGCAGAATTTTCCCGCAGGCTATGCGTAGCGACACCAGCCCGTCCACCGCCCTGCCCAACTTGGCGTTACGGGTGGCGGCAATCACCTGGGGAATGCCGCTGCCCTGGCTGCCGGCAAAATACTTCCGCGTCGCCCACACCGTGACCATGCCGATGACCGGGGCCAATACCAGGGGCGCCCAGGGATGGGCTTTCGTCAGGGAGAAAAAAACATACAGGGCACCATCGGCCATTTTGGCAAAACACACTACCGCCAAACCGGCCAGCGCGGAAGCCAACCAGAGCACGATGCGGGTACGCCAGCGCAGGGTGCTCCAAGGCCCCCGGGCAAGCTTCACGACTCGCCCTTGTCGTTCAGTTGCATTTCCACCCGGCGCAGCAGCTTGCCGCAGGCGGCGGCCTCGCAATAGCGCACCAGGTCGGCGTCGTAGGCCCTAGTGAGCTTGCGCACCTGGAGCATGCGCACGCCGCGCTTGAGGATTTCCCTGGCCACGGCGTTGATGCGCTGATCCGCCACCGCCACGGCATATTCGTCGCTACCGAAGTTCTCGGTGTAGCCCACCAGGGTGACCGTCAAGTCGCGGTTCTCCAGCAGTTTGTCGGTAAGTTTCTGGATTTTTTGCAAGGACTCGTCAGTCAGGACGGCCGAGCCCAGCGCGAAAAACACATTCTGTTCCTGTGCCACGCCGGCCATGTATTTGGCGATGTCCCGCATGCGGCTTTCATTACGTGGCCTGGTCGGCGCATTGCCGGCCCCCTTGGTGTTGCCATCGGTATTGTCAGCCACGGGGATATCGTCATCCACCGGATACCCCTTGCGCTCGGGAGCCGAGCCGCAAGCGGCAACGACAGCGGCCAGGAGCGTAACCGCCGCACCCCGACAACAGGCGCGGAAATTGAAGCGGAATGTCTGAATCATCGTCATAGATCAGCCAGGGGTTTGTCGGCGAATTCCTCGTCGCCATGCTTGAGTTGTTCGATCACCTCGGACAATGCCGCATCCAAGGTTGCCAGGGAAGCTGGCGACAATTGCTTCAGTGCTTCCGGAAGGATGCCCTCCGCTGGCCCGGGCGCTTTGCGCAACAACTGCTTCGTGCCCGGAGCGAGGGAAAGCCCAACCCGGCGCTGATCGGTCTCGCTACGGGACTTTACGACCAATTCCCTCGCCACCAGTTTCTCCACCAATTGGCTACAAGTGGACTGGTGGATGGAAAGCCGTTCGGCCAACTCCGACACGCCGACTCCCGGCGTGTTCATTACTTCCTGGAGTATCCACAATTGGGAACCCGAAACCCCCGCGCTCTGTTCCACATCGCGAAAATGTTGGCGCACCGACCCGTAGATCAGGCGGAACTTTTTCAGCACCTGGAGTGTCATCGGGGGTGCCGGCGCCTTACCCGCTGCACGGCTCATGCGTCACCTCGCGGCGCTTCAAGGATTTCATGGAAAGGATGGTGCAGACCGATAGCACTTGTACGAATCAAGGATTGCATTGTACATTTACGTAAATTATATTGATACCAATCTAAAAATAAGGAGATCATCTTGCGCCTTCCACTCACTGCCATTTCCGCCGCCCTGCTGCTGTCAGCCTGCGCATCCGCGCCCAAACCCACCATCGCGGAAAGCAGCCCCGCAATGCCCCAATCGACAGTCGCCGCTGCCGCGCCCGTTGAAACCGACGCCCAAAAGATTGAAAAGTTGTCGCAAACCCTCAGCAAGCAGAGCGTCTACTTCGACTACGACAACTTCTCCGTGAAGTCCCAATATCAACCGCTGTTACAGCAGGATGCCTCGGCCATCAAGGCCGCGCCCCAAGTTGCCATTACGGTAGAAGGCAACGCCGACGAACGGGGCAGTACGGAATATAACCTCGCCCTGGGCCAAAAACGGGCCGAAGCGGTGAAGCAATCCTTGAAGCTCCTGGGCGTTCCCGAAAACGAACTGGAAGCCATCAGCTATGGGGAGGAAAAGCCCCGCGCCACCTGTCATGAGGAGAAGTGCTGGTCCGAAAACCGGCGCGTGGATTTCTCCATGAAGAAAATGCCCTAAGCCGGCACACCGCTTTCGCTCAAATCCCTTTATCGAGCAATGGGAGAGCCTAGCCTCTCCCATTTTTTCTCCGTCATTCCGCGCCCTTGCGCGCGGCGACATCGAAGCCCCGCTTCCTGCGGCCGCCACGGCCTCCCTCTCCCGCCCCGCCGGCGGAAATCTCATGCGTGAAAGGAGCCTCCATGAACGTGGGACTCATCGGTTTTGGCAAGACAGGACGAGCAGTCGCCAGCATCCTGCTCGAATCGAAAACGACCAACCTCAAATGGGTCATTCGGCGATCAAGGAGCCTGGAGCACCGCTCGGTCCCGGAATTCCTGGGGGTGGAATCGGATGAAGCCGGTACCATTTTTTCCGCCGAGGAGCTCAGTGCCGACGAATTGCTGGAACAGCACCCGGTGGACGTGATCGTGGATTTTTCATCCCCCGATGGCATTGAATATTACGGTGATGCCGCGATGAAACGTCGTGTCGGTATCGTGACCGCCGTTTCCCAATATCCCGGCGATGTACTTCTGCGGCTGAAGTCCATTTCCCGCAGGACCAAGGTACTGCACTCACCCAACATCACCCTAGGCATCAACTTCCTGCTCATCGCCGCGAAAATCCTGAAGAACATCGCACCCGACACCGACATCGAGGTGATCGAGGAGCATTTCAAGAAAAAACCCGAGGTCTCGGGCACAGCGAAGATTATCGCCAAGCATCTGGATATCGATGACGAATCCATCAAGACCATCCGCGCCGGCGGCATCATCGGCACCCATGAAATCCTGTTCGGTTTTCCCTACCAGACCGTGCGCCTCAAGCATGAATCCATCGCCCGGGAGGCTTTCGGAAGTGGCATCCTGTTCGCTTTGGAAAACCTTCCATCGCGACGCACGGGACTGTTCACCATGGAGGACTTGTTGATCCCCTACTTCCAGTTGAGCCGCTCCGAATCCCATTTCAATCGCACCCATACCAGGCCCTGGTGGAAAATCTGGTGACCGGGCCAATGGCGCGGAATCACCACCGGCGCTAAGATGCTGGGCTGATTCCCTGCCCAAACACCCGCATGTCCTCTGCTGCTTCATCCACCATTCCTTCTTTTCCCGGCGCCGAGACTGACCTCGCCACCGGGCACGTGCGCGACATCCTCACCCTGGCTTTCGAGCACACCCCGGCCCACGAGGCCCTGGTGGTGGCGGATGGCCAGTGCGGCCTCGCCCGCACCCTGACAGAGGCCTACCGACGTTGCCTACCCGATGGCGTGTTCATCGATTTCGACGCCGTCACACCTGAGACGGTGCTGGCCGCTTTCGGCCGCCTAGGGGCGGATGACCTGGTGGTGTTGATCCAATCTACCAACTTCCGTTTGGAAGCCTTCCGCATCCGGGTGGAACTGTTCAAGCGCGGCCTCAAGGTGATTGAACATCCCCACCTGATCCGCATGAAGGAAGGCGAGGAAGTGCGCCGCTATATCGACGCCCTGGCCTACGACCCCGTCTATCTGCGCAGCACGGGCACCGCCTTAAAGGCACACATCGACCAGGCCCGGGGCGGCGTAATCGATACCGGCGGCGCGCAATTAATCCTGGGCTCCCCCCTGGAACCGGCCAAGCTCAATGTAGGCGACTACAGGCAGATGAAGAATGTGGGCGGCCAATTCCCCATCGGTGAAGTGTTCACCGAATCCCTGGACCTGGAGGCGGTGCACGGTCGGGTACGCATTTCCCATTTCGGCGACACCGCCTACTGCGTCAACACGCCGGCACGTCCCATCACCCTGATCGTGGAAAAAGGACGGGTGGTGGACACCCTGAACTCGACGCCCGAGTTCGACAAGGTGCTGGAAAACATCCGCGCCGACGAAGGCCAGATCTGGCTGCGAGAGCTGGGCTTCGGCCTCAACCGCGCCTTCACCCAGGAACGCACGGTGACTGACATCGGCACTTACGAACGCATGTGCGGCATCCATCTTTCCCTGGGCAGCAAGCACATGAGCTACGACAAGCCCCAGATCAAGCGCACCGAGACCAAATACCACGTGGACGTTTTCGCCCTCACCGACACCTTCACCCTGGATGACGCCATCGTCTACCGCGACGGCGCCTGGCAGGTATAGCCCGATGCAGGGGAAGGGAAGCGGCCTGGTCTATTCCACCGAGCACGGCCGCATGTGCGGCGACTGCCGACAGCCCTTGGCCGCCTGCACCTGCAAGCAGCAGAAGGCTGCGCCAATAACAGACGGCATCGTTCGCGTCTCGCTGGAAACCAAGGGGCGCAAGGGCAAGGGCGTCACCCTCGTCAAGGGGCTGGGCATGGACGATGATGCCCTTGCGCAACTGGCCAAGCAGCTCAAGGCCGCCTGCGGTTCTGGCGGCACGGTGAAGGACGGTGTGATCGAAATCCAGGGCGACCATTGCGAGCGAATCATGGAAACGCTGAAGCAAAAAGGGCTGACGGTAAAGCGTGCCGGCGGCTGAGCCGGCTTTGGATGGCATTCAGCGCTTGCGCAAAGGATCCAGCAGGGACGACAAACCGTTGTGGTCCATCTCCTGCATCAGTGCCAGCAGGCGACCGATTTCCCCCTGCGGGAAACCGGTGCGAGCGAACCAGTTGAGGTAGTTGCCTGGCAGATCGGCGATCAGACAACCCTTGTGCTTGCCGAAGGGCAGGGTCCGCGTCACTAGGAGTTCCAGGTCTTCCGATTTCATGGCGCCAGGTTCAGAACTTCTCGCCTTCCCGCAGGTAACGCCACTGGCCCAGGGGCAGATCGCTCAGAGGTATGCGGCCAATGCGCACCCGTTTCAGCCCCACCACCTTCAAGCCCACCAGTTCGCACATGCGGCGGATCTGGCGCTTCTTGCCTTCCTTCAGGACGAAGCGCAATTGGTCTTCGTTGGACCAGGACACCTTGGCCGGCAGCAAGGGCTTGCCGTCCAGACTGAGACCGTGCTTGAGCAGGGCCATGCCGTTCTCGATGATCTTGCCTTCCACCCGCACCAGATACTCCTTCTCCACCTCGGACTCTTCACCAATCAATTGGCGGGCGACCCGGCCGTCCTGGGTCAGCACCAGCAGGCCAGTGGAATCGATGTCCAAGCGCCCGGCCGGCGCCAGGCCGCGCAGATGGGCAGGGCTGAAACGCTGATCCCTATCCTCGCCGAACTGATTCTCCGGCTTGATCAGCACCACGGCGGGCTGGTGGCCGTCCTCTGCCTGCCCGGAGACGTAGCCCACGGGCTTGTTGAGCAACACGGTAACGCGCCGCCCCTGTTGCACCTTGGCCCCCTTGTCGAGGGTAATCACGGCCGAGGGATCGGCCCGGGTGCCCAGCTCGGTGACGCGCTGGCCGTCCACGAAGACCAGGCCCTGTTCGATGTACAGGTCGGCCTCGCGGCGGGAGCACAGGCCCCGCTCCGCCATCAGTTTGGAGATGCGCACACCCTGAGGCGCCTGGCCGGCAGGCATGCCTTGGGCAGGCTTGGCCTTGGTTTGGCTTGCGGGTGCGGCCGCAGTTCCCGCCACAATGCGTCGCAGGCGCGGCTTGGCGGGTTTGTCGGAGGAATCGTCGGAAGAATTCATCCGCGGATTTTACCCGTGGTACTGTTGCGCCTCAGGATTTTCCAATACGACAAACCTCTTTAAGGCCGTCATTCCCGCGAAAGCGGGAATCCATGGGTTTGGGTTTACCTTCCTCCATGCTGGATCCCCGCTTTCGCGGGGATGACGTTCTTACCTCACGATTTCCTTTGCCATGCTCAGTTATCGCCACGCCTTCCATGCCGGCAACCACGCCGATGTCCTCAAGCACTTCGTCCTGGTGCAGTTGCTGCGCTACTTCAACCAGAAGGACAAACCCTACTGGGTGGTGGACACCCACGCCGGCGCCGGCCTCTACGCCTTGCAGGACGACCACGCGGCGAAGAATGCCGAATACGAAAGCGGTATCAGCCGCCTGTGGGATCGCCAGGACCTGCCCCCGGCCCTGGCCGATTACGTGGCCTTGGTCAAAGAACTCAACGGCAAGAGCGCAAACCCCAAGTTCTACCCCGGCTCCCCCTGGCTGGCCCTGCGCCTGATGCGGGACGCCGACCGCCTGCGCCTGTTTGAACTGCACAGCACCGACGTGGCGAACCTGGCCAACACCCTGGCCCGCCGTTTCCCCAGCCAGAACAACCGCTACGCCATCGGCCAGTTCGACGGCTTCGCCCAGCTCAAGTCGGTATTGCCGCCGCCGCCCCGCCGTGGCCTGACCCTGATGGATCCGTCCTACGAGGACAAACGCGATTACCTTCGCACCATCATGACCCTCAAGGAAGGCCTGGCCCGCTTCCCCACCGGCACCTACGCCGTATGGATTCCCCAGATCCAGCGCGGCGACGCCAAGCAACTGCCGGAGAAACTCGCCAAGTTGCACATGAAGAGCTGGCTCCACGTCAGCCTCACCGTCGCCGCGCCCGCAGAGGACGGCTTCGGCATGCACGGCAGCAGTATGTTCATCGCCAATCCGCCGTGGACCCTGGAGGCCACGCTGAAGGAATGCATGCCCGTGCTCCAGGAAGCCCTAGCCCAGGACGATACGGCCTGCTACAGCATCGACTATCACGAAGCGGTAGCCAAGTAAGGCAGCCTCCCATCGCCATGTACCCGATCAAACGCCTTTCCCGCAGCGAATTCGTTCCCGTCCGCCACCTGCGCTATCACGTCCGTTGTTGGGGCCAAGCCACTCCCGGACAACCGCCCCTGGTGCTGCTCCACGGCTGGATGGACGTAGCCGCCTCCTGGCAATTCGTGGTGGATGCACTGGTGACGGAGCGGCACATCATCGCTCCCGACTGGCGCGGCTTCGGCTTCACCGAGGGCGGCAAGGTGGACCATTACTGGTTCCCCGATTATCTGGCCGACCTGGAGTGCCTGCTCGACCACTACGCAGCGGCAACGCCGGTGGACCTGGTCGGCCACAGCATGGGCGGCAATGTGGCCATGCTCTACGCGGGCGTGCGGCCGGAACGCATCCGCCGCCTGGTGAACCTGGAAGGCTTCGGCATGCCG
>RXJP01000155.1:0-6010 GCA_003963315.1 Rhodocyclaceae bacterium
CTCGGCTACCTGCGGGAACTGGAAGAGCGCCGCGCCGCCGTGCTGGCCTCCATCGAGGAACAGGGCAAGCTCACTCCCGAACTGCGCAACGATGTGGAGAACGCCGACACCAAGCAGCGCCTGGAAGACCTCTACCTGCCTTACAAACCCAAGCGCCGCACCAAGGCCCAGATCGCCAAGGAAGCCGGCCTGGAGCCCCTGGCCGATGCCCTCTTCGCTGATCCCTCCCTGAGCCCGGAGGCCGAAGCTGCCAACTACGTCAACACCGCCACCGAGCCCCCGGAAAAGCATGTGCCCGATATCAAGGCGGCCCTGGATGGCGCGCGCCAGATTTTGATGGAGCGTTTTGCCGAAGATGCCGCCCTGCTGGAAAAGTTGCGTCGCCACCTGAACGACCACGGCCTGTTGGTATCCACGGTGGTGGAAGGCAAGGACAAGGACGAAAGCGCCGAGGTCAGCAAATTCCGCGACTGGTTCGATTTCAAGGAACCCATCAATGCCATCCCCTCCCACCGCGCCCTGGCCATGTTCCGCGGCCGCAACGAAGGCGTACTGCGCCTGGCCCTGAAGACGGAGCCGGAATTGCAGGATCCCCCCATGGCTTCCACCTGCGAAACCATGGTGGCCCGCCATTTCGGCATCGGCAATGAAGGCCGCCCCGGCGACAAGTGGCTGTCGGAAACCGCCCGCTGGGCCTGGATGGTGAAGCTCTCCCTGCACTTGGAACTGGAGCTGATGAACCAATTGCGGGAACGCGCAGAGGAGGAGGCCATCCACGTCTTCGCCCGCAACCTGAACGACCTGCTGCTGGCCGCCCCCGCCGGCCCCCGCGCCACCCTGGGCCTGGACCCCGGCATCCGCACCGGCTGCAAGGTGGCGGTGGTGGACAAGACCGGCAAGGTGCTCGACACCACCACCATCTACCCCCATGAGCCCCGCCGCGACTGGGAAGGCTCCCTGCATACCTTGGCCGTGCTGTGTAAAAAGCACGGCGTGGACCTGATCGCCATCGGCAACGGCACCGCCAGCCGCGAAACCGACAAGCTGGCCGCCGACCTGATCAAGGGCCTGCCGGACATGCACATCACCAAGGTGGTGGTGTCAGAAGCCGGCGCCTCGGTGTACTCCGCCTCCGAACTGGCGGCCAAGGAATTCCCCGATCTGGATGTCTCCCTGCGCGGCGCCGTGTCCATCGCCCGCCGCCTGCAAGACCCCCTGGCGGAGCTGGTGAAGATCGATCCCAAGTCCATCGGCGTCGGCCAGTACCAGCACGACCTGAACCAATCCAAGCTGGCCAAATCCCTGGACGCCGTGGTGGAGGATTGCGTGAACTCCGTCGGCGTGGATGTGAACACCGCTTCGGTGCCGCTATTGACCCGCATCTCCGGCCTCAATAGCGCCCTTGCCGCCAACATCGTCAGCTACCGCGACCAACACGGCGCCTTCAAGAGTCGCGAGCAGTTGAAGTCCGTGCCCCGCCTCGGCGATAAAACCTTCGAGCAGGCCGCCGGCTTCCTGCGCATCATGAACGGCGACAACCCCCTCGACGCTTCAGCGGTGCACCCGGAAGCCTATCCGGTGGTGGAGCGCATCCTGGCCGACATCCAGAAGAGCGCCAAGGACGTGCTGGGGGACAGCCGCGCGGTGAAAGCCCTCAATCCATCCAAGTACACCGACGAAAAATTCGGCCTGCCCACGGTGCAGGACATCCTCAAGGAACTGGAAAAGCCGGGCCGCGATCCCCGTCCCGAATTCAAGACCGCCACCTTCAAGGAAGGCATCGAGGATTTGAAGGACCTGCAACCGGGCATGATCCTGGAAGGGGCCATCACCAATGTCACCAACTTCGGCGCTTTCGTGGACATCGGCGTACACCAGGACGGTCTGGTGCACATCTCGGCCCTATCAGACAAGTTAGTCAAGGATCCCCACGCCGTGGTCAAGGCCGGCGACGTGGTCAAGGTCAAGGTGTTGGAAGTGGATGTAGCCCGCAAGCGCATCGCCCTGTCCATGCGCATGTCCGACGAACCGGGCAAGAGCATGGCGCCCCGCGGCGGCGACAGAGGTGGCAACAGCGGTGACCGCATATCCCGCAGCGGCAACGCGCGCCTGCAACAACAGGCCCCTGCAGGCGGAGCCATGGCGGCGGCTTTCGCCAAGCTGAAGCGCTGAATCCCGTTGCCGTCCTGCCCGTTACGACGGCAGGGCGGCAACGGAAGCCACAATTCATCAGTACACTGAATAAATATGTTCCCGCGCTAGACTCCCGTATGCCTGAACATATCCTCCTGCTGCTCATCACCGGCTGCTTCATGTTGCAGCCCATCTCCACCGACCTCTACCTGGCCTCCCTGCCCCACCTGGTGACGGAATTCCAGGTCACGCCGGCGGTGGTCGCGCAAACCCTCTCCCTGTTCACCATCGGCTTCGGCGTCGCCCAGCTCATCAGCGGCCCCCTGTCGGATCGCTTTGGGCGGCGACCCATTCTGCTCGGCGGCCTGGGCATCTATATCGTCGCCAGCCTCGCCTGCGCCCTCTCCCCCAGCATCACCCTGCTCATCGCCGCCCGTTTTCTCCAGGCCGTGGGGTGCTGTACCGGTCTAGTGGTATCCCGCGCGGTGATCCGCGACTGCTATACCCCGGCCGAAGGCGCGCAACGCATTGCCCGGGTGTCCAATTACATGGGCTATGCCGTGATTTCCGGCCCCATCGTCGGCGCCCAGCTCCAGGCCCATTTCGGCTGGCGGGCCGCCTTTGTCCTGCACGCCCTGCTCAGCGCCGCCACCCTGGTGTTCGCCTGGCATTCCCTGGAAGAAACCAACAGGAACAAAAATCCCGCAGCCACGGCCCTCCCTCCCTTGCTCAAGACCTATCTCGATGTGGCCCGTACCCCGGCCTTCTGGGCCTATGCCCTGGCGGGCAGCCTGGGTTACGGCACGATCTTCGTCTTCATCTCCGGGGCGTCCTTCGGTTTCATCAAGGTCCTGGGCATCTCCACCGCCAACTACGGCTACTGCTTCTCCCTCGGCTGCGCCGGCTACCTTTCCGGCAGCTTCCTCTGCCGTCGCCTGCTACCGCGGATAGGCATGGAGAAAACCGTGGATGTCGGCGCCAAACTCATGCTGGCGGCCGGCCTATCCTTTCTGCTGACGACGGCGGCCGGCATCCAGCACTGGCTGCTGCTGATCCTGTTCCAATTCGGCTGCATGTTTTCCCACGGCTTGATCTTCCCTGCCGCCCAGGCGGGCTCCATCGCCCCCTTCCCGCAAAAAGCCGGCGCGGCGGCAGGTTTCTTCGGCGCCTTCAGCATCTTTGGCGCCCTGGTGGTGGCCAATTGGATAGGCATCAGCCTGGACGGCACGCTCTGGCCCCTGGCGAAAATCTGCTTCGTCATGAGCCTGTTGCTCGTCGTCTCGGTGAAACTCAGCGCCCGATACAGCCGGATTGCCCGATAGGGGCTGTTAAAATTCCTTCCCCTTTGCAGGAACCCGCCATGGCGAAAATTTACGGCATCAAGAATTGCAGCACCATGAAGAAAGCCTTCGACTGGTGCGAACAGAACCAGGTGGAATACACCTTCCATGATTACAAAAAGGAAGGCGTCCCCCGGGAACGCCTGGTGGAGTGGTGCCGCGCCGTGGGCTGGAAGACGCTGGTGAATACCAAGGGCACCACCTACCGCAAACTCTCTCCGGAAGACCAGGAGATCACCACCCAGAGCAAGGCGGTGGCGCTGATGGTGGCCAATCCCAGCTTGATCAAGCGGCCCGTGGTGGAAACCGCCAGCGGCCAGTTGCTGGTGGGCTTCGATCCCGCCCTGTTTGCCAGCTTCGTGAACTGAGATGAGCGATACCGTCAGCCGTTTCCTGCTGGAAAACCTGGACATCCGCGGTGCGGTGGTCCATCTGGATGTGGCCTGGCAGGCCATGCAGGCGGGTCGCGATTATGCCCCCGCCGCCCGCGATCTGTTGGGCCAGATGGCCGCGGTGACCGCCCTCATCGGCAGCAACCTGAAGACCCCGGGACGCCTGTCCTTCCAGGTCCAGGGCCATGGCGCCCTGCGCCTGATGGTGGTGGATTGCGACGAGCAGCTGCGTCTGCGCGGCCTGGCGAAATTATCCGACGAAGCCCCAACCGACCTGGCATCCGCCCCGATACCCGCCCTGCTGGGGGACGGCCAATTGGTGTTGACCTTGCAGACCAATGCCGCCCTGGACCGGCCCTATCAAAGCTTCGTGCCCCTGCAGGGGGACACCGTGGCCGAGATCTTCGAACACTATCTGGAAACCTCCGAGCAAGCGCCTTCCCGTCTCTGGCTGATGGCGGACGGCACCCGCGCCTGCGGCCTGTTCCTGCAAAAGCTGCCCGATGCGGACAAGAAGGATGAAGACGGCTGGAACCGCATCCAGATGCTGGCCGACACGGTCAAAACAGGGGAACTGGCCCTGCCTGCAGAGGAACTGCTCGGACGCCTGTTCCCGGAAGAAGATGTACGGCTGTTCTCTCCCAGTTTGGCGACCTACCATTGCCCCCGGGACGAGGAAAAAGTCCTGAACATGCTGCGCTCCCTGGGCCGTGAGGAACTGGCCGGGCTTCTTGCCGAAAAGGGGGAGATCGTCATTCTCGACGACATCTGCAATCACACCTATCGCTACGGCCCCGAGGTCCTGGACCAGCTCTACCCGCCGATCAAGCGCACCCTGCACTGAGTTTTACCGCCGTGGGCCTCGACATCGATATCAGCGAGGAAGCGGGCGTCCGCTACCTGCATTTCGGCTCGGACTGGATCCAGGGCGCCATGCGCATCGCCCGGCCCTGGGCCCTGGAGCTGGACTACACCCGGGAAATGATGGCCTGCCTGCTGCTGCGTCCGGAAGCATCCTGGCCGCGACGGGTATTGCTGATCGGCCTGGGGGCCGGCTCCCTGACCAAGTTCCTCCACCGCCATCGTCCCGCTGCGCGCTTGACCGTGGTGGAAATCGAACCCCAGGTGGTAGCGGCGGCCAGATACCATTTCCGCCTGCCGGAAGAAGATGCCCAACTGCGCATCGAGATTGGCGACGGCGCCGATCACGTCATGAAACCGGGACCCGCCTACGACCTGATCCTGGTGGACGGTTTCGACGCCGACGCCAAGACCGGCGCCCTGGACACCCTGCCCTTCTATCTCAACGCCAAGGCCCGGCTCTCCGACCGGGGATTGCTGGTGGCCAATCTGCTCTCCCGGCGCAAGGATTTCCGCACCAGCGTCGCCCGGATCAAGGAGGCATTCGCAGGCCGCGCCGTGGCGCTACCCAGTTGCGCCAGCGGCAACGCCATTGCCTTCGCGGCAGTGGGCGCTCCATTAGCCGCCACCCCGGCAGACCTCAAGGCGCGGGCGCTTGCGCTGCGCAAGGAAACAGGCCTCAATCTACTGCCCACCCTGGCCGGACTGCCAAGCGGCCTGGCACTCTGAAGGATTCCATGAATGGATGTTATGGTCCATCCACTTAATGCATAATCGCTAGTCCATAACAAACACTAGGAGAACACTCTTGAAACTCTTTATGAAACCCGGCGCCTGTTCCCTTTCTCCCCACATCGTCCTGGAAGAAACCGGCCTTCCCTACGACACCGAAGTGGTGGACCTGAAAACCAAGGTGACCGCCAGCGGCGCCGATTACTGGGCGATCAATCCCAAGGGTTACGTGCCCGCCCTGCAACTGGACAGCGGTGAATTGCTGACCGAAGGCCCCGCCATCGTCCAATACCTGGCCGACCAAGTACCCGCCAAGAAACTGGCCCCGGCCAACGGCACCCTGGAACGCTACCGCCTGCAAAGCTGGCTGACCTACACGGGTACCGAGCTGCACAAGTCCTTCAGCCCTTTCTTCAATCCCGCCGCCGGCGAGGATTGGAAGGCTGCCGCCATGGCCAACCTGGAAAAACGCATTGCCTATGTGGACCAGCAACTGGCCGGCAAGTCCTATCTGATGGGCGAAGACTTCTCCGTGGCCGATGCCTATATGTT
>RXJP01000155.1:6060-12944 GCA_003963315.1 Rhodocyclaceae bacterium
ACCCGTTGGCCCAATGTGGCGGCCTACCTGGGTCGCGTTGCCGCACGGCCGGCCGTGCAAAGCGTACTCAAGGCAGAAGGCCTGGCCTGACGCTTTTCGCGCTATCAAACAAAACGGCAGCCCGCGGGCTGCCGTTTTGTTTGGCAAGTCGAGTACTTATTTCCAAGCGCGAACAAAGCCCATCAATTCGTCATTGGGGATGGGTTTGCTGAACAAGTAACCCTGGATCTCGTCGCAACGTTGGGTGGCCAGGTAATCGAACTGGGCCTGGTTTTCCACCCCTTCGGCAATGACCTTCAGGCCGAGGCTGTGGCCCAACTGGATCACGGCCTGGGAAATGGCGGCGCTGTCCTGGTCCACCGACAGGTCGCGGACGAAGGATTGGTCGATCTTGAGACGGTCGATGGGAAAACGCTTGAGATAGCTGAGGCTGGAATAGCCCGTGCCGAAATCGTCCACCGCCAGCTCAATGCCCAGGGCCTTGAGTTCCCGCAGGGTGGAAATGAAGAGCTCTGCGTTGTGCATGATGAGGCTTTCCGTCAATTCCAGCTCCAGCAGGTGATGGGGCAGCCCGGTTTCCGCCAACACGCGGCGGACCGAGTCAATCAGATCCTTTTTCAGGAACTGTCGCACCGACAAATTCACCGATACCCGCGTCGGCGGCAGCCCGGCCTTGATCCAATCCATGGCGTCGGAACAAGCGCGGTGCAGGATCCAATCCCCGAGCGGCACGATGAGCCCGGTTTCCTCGGCAATGGGAATGAAATGGGCGGGCGGTATCAAGCCCCGCTGGGGATGACGCCAACGTACGAGGGCCTCCACGCCCACAATCTTTTTATCTACGGCCCCTATCTGCGGCTGGTAGCAGAGGAAGAACTCCTCCCTTTCCAGGCCGGCGCGCATATCCGTTTCCAGGGCCATGCGCTGGAGGAAGCGGGAGTCCAGTTCCGGCGTGTAGATCTGGACGTTGTTCCGCCCGGAATCCTTGGCGTGGTACATGGCGATATCCGCCCGCTGCAACAGCACCCCGGCGCTGTCGCCGTGGATGGGATAGAGGGCATAGCCGATGCTACAGGACAGGTTGAACTCGCTCTCGCCGATGCGGTAGGGTTGGGCGATGGTTGCCAATGCTCGGTCCAGGGCCTGGACAATCGTATTGCTGTCCCCCTCGTCGGACATCAGCAGAACGAATTCATCGCCCCCTAGGCGGGACACGGTATCGCTGGCACGAACGCAGGTATTGAGCCGCTCCGCCACCATTTTCAACAGCGCATCGCCGGTCTGATGGCCCTGGCTGTCGTTGACGAACTTGAAATTATCCAGGTCGATGAAGGCCACCGCCACCTTGCGCTGGTAGCGCACCGCGTAGGCCATGGCCTGCTCCAGGCGGTCGCGCAGCAGGTTGCGGTTGGGCAGGCCGGTGAGCGTGTCATGGTTGGCTTGGTATTCCAGTTCCTGCTGGTAACGGACGTTTTCGGTAACGTCGTTTTGTATGCCCACATAGTGGGTCACCACGCCCTCGTCGCCGACCACGGGGGCGATATGCAGGTCGTTCCAGAACAAGGTGCCGTCCTTGCGGTAATTGCGTAGCAGCGCGCGCCCTTCCTTGCCTTCCCGCAAAGCGGCGCGCAGCGCGTCCAAGGGGGCCTGCTCCCTATCCTGCCCCAACAGGAAACGGCAGTCCTGGCCCAGCACTTCCTCCCGCGTGTAGCCCGTAATGCTTTCAAAGGCGGGATTCACGTAGACGATGGGGTGCTGGTTGCCTTCATGGGTGGTGATGATGACGGAATTGATGCTGGCCTCGATGGCCTGATCCCGCAGCCGCAACTGGGACGCCGCGGCCCGGGCCTGCTCAAGTTTTTCCTTCACCAACAGGAAGAGCAGGACGCTGGACGCCAGCACTACGGTGATGCCGGAGAACATCTGCGCCCAAGGCAAGTCGCCCCATTTCACTTCATTGGAAAACAGCAGCACCGGCATGCCGCTGGTAATGGCAATCCACAGGGTGCCCACGATGCCGAACGGCAGCGCTATCTTCAGCGCTTGGCGGGTGGAGGAGATACGGTGTCCCTCGCGGACGGCGGCGGGGCTCGTCTCAGGCATCATTGGGCAAGGCCCTCTCTGCAAGGCGTACCCAATAACGGATGCCCGTGGCAAGCACGTCATCGTTGAAATCGTAATGGGGACTGTGGAGCATGCAGCCCCCCTCCCCCGGGCCATTGCCCAACCAGACATAGCAAGCGGGCACCTCCCGCGCCATGAAGGCGAAATCCTCGGCGCCCATGCTGGGCTTGAGTTGGGTATGCACTTCCCCTCCCACCGCCACCTGACGCGCCACTTCACGACAGAGGAAAGCGGCATCGTCGGCATTGATGGTGGGGGGATAGCCGCGTTCGTACTCCAGGTCTATGCCCACGCCGTAGGTGGCTTCGATGCCGGTACAAATGCGGCGCATGCCGGCTTCCATTGCCGCCTGCAATTCGGGGCGGAAGGTACGCACGGTGCCGCCCAACTGGGCGGTTTCCGGCAGCACATTGTCGGCGTGGCCGGCCTCGAAGCGGGTCACGCTGAGCACAGTGGAATCCAGCGGATCGGTATTGCGCGACACCAGGCTTTGCAGGGCCTGCACCAGGGCGCTGCCGGCCAGCACCACATCCACCGCCTGATGGGGCATGGCGGCATGGCCGCCGCGCCCGGTAATCGTGATGTCGAAACGATCAGCGCCCGCCATCACCGGGCCCTGGTGTACCGCAATGCTGCCGGCGGGAAGGCCGGGCCAGTTGTGCAGGCCAAAAGCCATATCCACCGGGAAGCGACGGAACAGGCCTTCTTCCACCATGCGTTGGCCACCGCCTTCATGCTCTTCGGCGGGCTGGAAGACGAATACCACGGTGCCGCGGAAATTGCGCGTCTTGCCCAGCACTTCCGCCGCCCCCAGCAGCATGGCCGTATGGCCGTCGTGGCCGCAGGCATGCATCACGCCGGGTTGCTTGGAACGATGGGGAAAATGATTGTGCTCGTCCAGGGGCAAGGCATCCATGTCCGCGCGCAAAGCCACAGCCGGGCCGCCTTCACCGGATTTCAATACGGCGACCACGCCGGTTTGGGCAATACCCGTGTGCACTTCCAATCCCAGGCCTCGCAGATAGTCGGCCACCAACGCGGCCGTACGGGTTTCGCCGAAAGCAAGTTCGGGATGGGCATGGATATCCCTGCGTACTTGGGCAATACGGGAAATCAGATCGGGAAATTGTTCTTCTAGCAACTTGGCGTGCATTGAAACTTCTCCTCCACTTACCGCGATAATGTACCACCCTCCCCGGTCTGGATTCCCCGCCTATGGACACCCAACGCCCCATCGCCGATGTGCCCCCAGAAAGGCGGCTGCTACGCAGTCCCGCTTTACGCAGCATCGAGCTCAATCATGGCGCTGAACCGCTCATGGAGCGGGCTGGCGCGGCGGCGGCGCGACTTGCCGCACGCCTGCAAAACGGCCTGGGGGGCCGGCCCATCATCTTTGCCGGCCCCGGCAACAACGGCGGCGACGCCTTTGTCACGGCCAGGCTATTGAAGCAGCAAGGGCTGGATCCTTGCCTGGTATTTCGCGCCGATCCCGCCAGGCTGCCGCCGGATGCGCGCCTGGCACACCAGGCATGGCTTGCCGTTGGCGGCGAGATATTCGCCGAGATTCCTGAAGGGCATTTCGGCCTGGCCATCGACGGCCTGTTCGGCATCGGCATGAGCCGCCCAGCTGAGGGCATTTACGCCCAGTGGATTCATGAATTGAACCAATACCAGGGGCCGGTACTCGCCCTCGATTGCCCCTCGGGCCTCAACGCCGATACGGGCGCCGGCTTTGGCGCGGTAGTGCGGGCCAGTCACACCTTGAGTTTCATCGCCGACAAACCGGGGCTGCATACCCTGGACGGCCCCGATCACGCCGGCATCGTGCTGGTGGATTCGTTGGCGTTGGACATCCGCAACCAAACCCAGGATGCCGGCAGACTACTGGTGGTGGACGACTTCAAACCCTTCCTTCCGCGCCGTGCAAGGAACAGCCACAAAGGCAAGCACGGCAGCGCCGGCATCATCGGCGGTGCGCCCGGCATGGCCGGCGCCGCCCTCCTGGCCGGACGCGCTGCCTTGTCCATGGGGGCCGGACGCGTCTACGTCGACATGTTGGAACGTTTGGCGGTAGACCCCATGCGCCCCGAACTGATGCTGCGCAACGCCAAGGAAGTGTTCGCCTGCGCCAGCGCCCTGGCCTTCGGTCCGGGTCTGGGCAGCAGCAACGAAGCCCAGGACCTGTTGCGCCCCGCCCTTGAAAGCGAACTGCCGCTGCTGATCGATGCCGATGGCCTCAATCTCCTGGCGGCTCACCCCGCCCTCCATCGCCATGTGGCCCAGCGCAAGGCGCCCACCCTGCTGACGCCCCACCCGTTGGAGGCGGCGCGCCTGCTGGACCAAAGCCTGGCCGCGGTACAAAACGACCGCATCGAAGCGGCCAAACACCTGGCCCGGCATTTCCGGGCAGCCGTGGTGCTCAAAGGCGTCGGCAGCGTCCTCGCCTCGCCGGAGGGCAGTTGGGCGGTGAACACCAGCGGCAACCCGGCCCTGGCCAGCGCCGGTACCGGCGACATTCTGAGCGGCATGGCCCTCGCCTTCCTGGCCCAGGGCATGCCGGCCGCACCGGCCCTGGCGGCGGCCGTTCATCTCCACGGCCTCGCCGCCGACCACCTAGTTGCCCAAGGCCAAGGCCCGGTGGGCTTGGCGGCCATGGAATTGCTGGAACCCGCCCGCGCCCAACTCAACCGATGGATTGCTAATGCCTGAGCATCACCCCTTACGCGGCATCTTCCTAATGCTGCTTGCCATCCTGTGTTTCGCCTCCCTCGATGCCAGCGTCAAATACTTAGCCCCCCGCATTCCGGTACCCATCCTGGTCTGGATGCGTTATCTGGTGCACTTCCTGTTGATGCTGGCTGCCTTGGGGCCAAGCATGGGGCGGGGTTTGTTGCGCACGGGGAAAGCCGGATCCCTGATCAAACGCAGCGTCACCATGCTACTCACCACCATCTTCGGCATGATGGCGGTACGCGCCATGCCCTTGGCCGAAGCCACGGCGATGATCTTCATGTCGCCCCTGTTGGTGGCCCTGTTGGCCGGCCCCCTGCTCAAGGAAAAAATCGGCAAGACACGCTGGTTGGCCACTACGGTGGGTTTTGTCGGGGTGCTGCTGATCGCCCGTCCCGGCGGGAGCATTGCCCTGACGGGTCTGCTGTGGGGGCTGGCAACGGCCTTGGCCTATGCGGTGTATCAAATCCAGACCCGGCATCTGGTTATGACGGAAAACACCTGGGTGCTGCTGTTCTACACCGCATTGATCGGTACCGCCGTCACCACCTTGGCCCTGCCGCTCTATTGGGTGCCGTTGCATCCCCACGGCGTCGACCTGTTGTTGCTGTGTTGCCTCGGCGTTTTTGGCGGCGGCGGACATTTCTTGCTGACCCGGGCCTTCCGCTTTGCGCCGGCCTCCACCCTCTCGCCCCTGCTTTATGCCCAGCTGCTTTGGGCCACGCTATTGGGCGGTTTCATTTTCCAGCACTGGCCCGACGGCACTTCTTTGTTGGGCATGGTGCTGATCGTCGGCTCCAGCCTTGCCATGGCGCTCGTGGAACGCCGTGGCGCCAAAGTCGCAACCTGAGCGACTAAAGGGCTTCGTGGCGGGGCTTGGGATAGGGATAGATGCTGGACAGCGCCACGCTGCGGCCGGGGCTTTGCACGATGCGCACATGTTCGCGGCGGAATTCCCGGGCATGATGCAGGCCGCAACTGTGGGCAATCATGTCGATTTCCTTGTTCACGTTGTTGCAGTAGTTGGCGACCCGCTGGAATTTTTCCTCCACCACCAGGCCCCGTTGCAGCTTATCGTTGTGGGTGGTGATGCCGGTGGGACAGGTGTTGGTATGACAGCGCAGGGCCTGGATGCAGCCCAGGGAAAACATGAAGCCCCGGGCGATGTTGACGAAATCCGCGCCGCAAGCCAAAGCCCACGCGGCACGGGCGGAGGTGAGCAACTTACCGGCGGCAACCACCTTGATGCGCTCCTTGAGCCCGGTTTCGATCAGGGCGTCCACCACCCGCGGCAGGGCCTCCTCGATGGACAGGGCCATATGGTCGGCCAGGGCCTGGGGCGCCGCCCCCGAACCGCCTTCGCCGCCGTCGATGATGAGGAAATCGGGCGCACTGGCCAGACCGCGCCGGATGACCGCCTGGGTCAGCAGATGCATGAACTCCCAGCCGCCGATGGCGGTCTTGATGCCCACCGGCTTGCCCGTCACTTCCCGTACATGAATCACCTTATCCAGCAACTGGTCCATGTCGGCGATGTCCAGGTGGCGGTTGGGGGATAGGGAATCCTTCCCTGTCTCGATGCCGCGAATGGCGGCGATCTCCGGCGTCACCTTGGCCGCCAGCAGTACCCCGCCCTTGCCCGGCTTGGCCCCTTGGGACAGCTTGATCTCGAAGGCCCTCACCTGTTCATGGGCTGCCAATTCCCGCAGGCGATCGTCCGACAGATGGCCGTCCTTGTCCCGCACGCCGTATTTGGCCGTACCAATCTGGAAGATGATGTCGCAACCGCCTTCCAGGTGATAGGGCGACAGCCCGCCCTCTCCCGTATCCATCCAGCAGCCGGCCAGCGCAGCGCCCTTGGATAAAGCTTGCACCGCCGGTTTGGAAATGGCGCCAAAGCTCATGCCGCTGATATTGATGATGGAACGGGCGGTGAAAGGTGTTCGGCAGTAGCCTTCGCCGATGACCATGGGCGGTGTGGGCAGGCGATCCTCTTCCAATACCGGGAAAGGCGCATTGACGAACAGCAT
>RXJP01000127.1 GCA_003963315.1 Rhodocyclaceae bacterium
GCGGCACGATCAGATTGGGCTTGCCCGCCGCCACGATCAGGATGTCCGCCAGAATGGTGTGCTGGGCCAGGTCCCTGGTCTTGGCATGGCAGACCGTCACCGTGGCCTCCTTCTGCAACAGCATCAGGGCCATGGGCTTGCCGACGATGTTGGACGCCCCCACGATCACCACGTTCTGCCCCGCCACCTCGATCCCGGTGGTTTCCAACAAGAGCTGCACACCGTAGGGGGTGCAAGGCGGGAAGATGGTGTTGCCCACCACCAGGCCGCCTACGTTGTAAAGATGGAAACCGTCCACATCCTTATCCACGGCAATGGCTTCCAGCACCCGGCGTACGTCGATATGGGGCGGCAGGGGGAGCTGGATCAGGATGCCGTGCACCGCATCGTCCTGATTCAGGCGGGCGATCAGGGCCAGCACATCGGCTTCGGTGGTATCGGCGGGGACGGCATGGTGGAAGGAAGTCACCCCGCATTCCTCGCAGGCCTTGACCTTGTTGCCCACATAGACCCGGGAAGCCGGGTTGTCCCCCACCAGGATCACCGCCAGGCCGGGGGTGACACCCTGGGTCTTCAGCACCTCCACCCGTTGCCGGAACTGGATCCGCAGGGATTTGGCCAGGGCCTTGCCGTCGATGATTTGGGCTGTCATGGGAACGTGCTTTTCTTTCTTGCAACTCGGGAAACGCTGAACAAGTCCATTCGCATTGCGCCATTCGACGCAAAGGCTTCGACAAGCTCAGCCCGAACGGTACTGACTTGATCAGCGCGTCCTAACAAAGGGGACCTCAAAAACAATGCCGTTCCCGACGGGCGGGAACGGCAGGGGGTGACGACTTAATACCCTTGGCCGGGAATCCAACTGGTTCCCGCCAAAGGCAGGCCAGCCATGGCGGCGGCTTCCACGGTCAGGGCCACCAGGTCTTCCCGCTCCAGGTGATGGACGTTCTGCTTGCCGCAGGCCCGGGCGATGGTGGTCAGTTCCATGTTCAGCGTCTTCAGATAGTTCTTCAGATGCTTGGCGCCGACATCGGGGCTCAGGCGCTGGGACAGGATGTCGTCCTGGGTGGTGATCCCCACGGGGCACTTGCCGGTATGGCAGTGGTGGCAGAAACCCGGGGCGGTACCCAGCGCGGCATAGTCCTTTTCGGCGGAGTGATGAGCACCGTCCTTGAAGTAGGTATCGCCATTGCAGCCGAGGCCGATCAACACGCCCTGGCCGATGGCCACGGCGTCAGCGCCCATGGCAAGCGCCTTGGCCACATCGGGACCGGTACGGATGCCGCCGGAAACGATGAGCTGGACTTTGCCCTTCATGTCCAGGTCTTCCAGGGCATTCACGGCCTGACGCACCGCCGCCAGGGTGGGGATGCCGATGTGTTCGATGAAGCAGGTCTGTGTGGCGGCGGTACCGCCCTGCATGCCGTCCACCACCACCACATCGGCGCCGGCATGCACCGCCAGCTTGACGTCGTTGAAGGTACGGGTGGCGCCCACTTTGACGTAGATGGGCTTTTCCCAGTCGGTCATTTCCCGCAGTTCCTGGATCTTGATGGCCAGATCGTCGGGGCCGGTCCAGTCGGGGTGACGGCAGGCGGAACGCTGGTCGATGCCCTCGGGCAGGGTGCGCATCTTGGCCACCCGGGGAGACACCTTCTGCCCCAGCAGCATGCCGCCGCCGCCGGGCTTGGCGCCCTGACCGATCACCACTTCAATGGCGTCGGCCTTGCGCACGTCGTCGGGATTGAAGCCGTAGCGGGAAGGTAGGCACTGATAGACCAGGGTCTTGGAGGACTGGCGTTCTTCCTGGGTCATGCCGCCGTCGCCGGTGGTGGTGGATGTCCCCACTTCGGAAGCGGCGCGACCGAGGGCTTCCTTCACATTGGCGGAGAGGGAGCCGAAGCTCATGCCGGCGATGGTGATGGGAATTTCCAGTTCAATGGGTTTCTTGGCGAAGCGGGTGCCGAGGATGGTCTTGGTCACGCACTTCTCGCGGTAGCCTTCCAGCGGATAGCGGGAGAGCGATGCGCCGAGAAATACCAGGTCGTCGAAATTGGGCAGCTTGCGCTTGGCGCCCATGCCGCGAATTTCGTACAGGCCGTGGGCGGAAGCATTGCGGATGTAATCCAGGGTCTTGCGGTCGTAACCGAAGGACTCTTCCCGGGTGATGATTTTTTTCGGTTCCATGATGAAGTCCTCGATCAATATTCTTGGTTGGCGTCGGCGTTCCAGTGGTACAGGCTGCGGGCGGAAGCCACGCGCTTGAACGACTTGGGATCGTGCTCGGCAAAGGCGGGACCGGCGGCCGAGAGCAATTCCTTCAGCGCGCTGATGTCGGTCTCGGTCAAGGGTTCGATCTGGGCATCGGCGCCGAGGGACTTGATGTTGCCCTTGACGTAGAGCACGGCCTCGTAGAGGGAGTCGCCGAGGGCATCACCGGCATCGCCGCAGATGACCATGCGCCCGGCCTGGGCCATGAAGGCGGAGAAGCTGCCGACGGACCCGCCCACCACGATGTCGCCGCCCTTGAGGGAGATGCCGCAGCGCAGGCCGGCGTCACCGTCAATCACCAGCAGGCCGCCATGGGCGGAAGCCCCGGCGCCATTGGAAGCGAAGCCTTTCACATGCACCTTGCCGGACATCATGTTCTCGGCCACACCGGTGCCGGCGCTGCCGTTGATGGTGACGGTGGCGGTCTTGTTCATGCCGCCGGCGTAGTAGCCGGCATGGCCGACCACTTCCACGTCCACCGGGCAATCCAGGCCCACGGCGATGTTGTGGGCACCGTCGGGATTGGCGACGATCACCTTTTTCACACTGGCCGTCTTGGCTTCGTTATGCAGGTACTGGTTGAGATCGCGCAGGGCTTGCTGCGCCAGATCGAAGGTCAGGCTTTCCATACGTACATCTCCTCGGGTGCGGGCTCGAACACATTGGCGTGATTCACGCCGGGCAAATGAGCGAGGGAACGGAATTCGGAGGCGATGGCCACGTAGTCGTCGGTCTCGGCCACCACCGCGGGCTTGCAGGCGAAGGGATCGCGGATCAGGGCGAGGCTGTCCGGCGTGCCCATGAGGAAGGTGTAGAAACCGTCCAGTTCCTCGAAACCCTTTTGCAGGGCGACTTCCAGCTCGTCGCCTTCACGCAGACGCCACTCCAGGAAGCGGCAGGCGGCTTCGGTGTCGTTGTCGGTTTCGAAAGTGATGCCCCGGGGTTCCAGCATGCGACGGATGCCGTTGGGGTTGGACAGGGAGCCGTTGTGCACCAGGCAGAAGTCCTCACCGGCGGTGAAGGGGTGGGCCCGGTCGGGCGTCACGGCGGATTCGGTCGCCATGCGGGTATGGCCCACCAGATGGCTGCCCTTCAGGTGCTTGAAGTCATAGCGGTCGGCCACTTCGGCGGGGGTGCCGATGTCCTTGTAGAGATCAATGCTGCGGCCGGTGGAGAGCAAGTGCAGCATCGGGTGCTGCTCCTTGATCCAATGCTTGACCGGCTCGGCGGCGCTCTGCACGGTGATGACGGCGTGGTTGCCCTTGGCGTCCACCTTGGCATCAATGCCCAGATGGGTCTTGATGCCGTGGCCCAGGGCCTGCCAGTTGAAGTCGGCGCCGTCGGCGGTGAGGCCGGAATAGACGCTGATCTTGCGGCTGCTGTCAGCCAGGCTGTCGGTGAACACGGCCAGGCCGGCGGAGTCGGGGCCGCGCTCTGTCATACCGATCAGCATCGGCACCATCAATTCACCCAGCCGCTCGCGCAACGCGGGCTTTTTCACCAGTAATCCAACAATTCCACACATGGTGCTTACCTCACTAAAAAATTCGATCGTTCCCGCCTACGCGGGAGTCCAGGTTCAGAAAAATTCGAGATAGGAGTTGATTTCCCAGTCGGACACATGGCGCATGTACTCCACCCATTCCATGTGCTTGAGCTTGAGGAACTCATCGGCGATGGGCCCCAGGGCTTTGGTCAGCACTTCATCCTTTTCCAGGGCCAGCAGGGCTTCGTGCAGGTTCTGGGGCAGGATTTGGATGCCTTCCGCCTTCAGTTGCTCGCTGCTGTACTCATACAGATTGACGTTCTTCGGTGCGCCCGGATCGAGGTCGTTCTCGATACCGTCAAGGCCGGCGGCGATAACGGCGGCCGTGGCCAGATAGGGATTGCAGGCGCCGTCAGGCAGGCGCAGTTCCAGCCGGCCGCCGGGGATGCGGACCATGGTGGAGCGGTTGTTGTCGCCGTAGCTGATATACGCCGGAGCCCAGGTGGCGCCGGTGAGGGAGCGGCCCACCACCAGACGCTTGTAGGAATTCACCGTGGGCGCGCAGATGGCGGCCAGGGCGGGGGCGTGCTTGAGCACGCCGGCGAGGAATTGGTAGGCCAGCTTGGACAGCTTGAGACCGTTGGGATCGGACTTGTCTTCGAACAGATTGCCCTTGCCTTCCACGGGGCCGAGGGACATATGCATGTGCATGCCGTTGCCAGGCCGGTTGGCGAAGGGCTTGGGCATGAAGGAGCAGATCAGGCCGTGGTCGTTGGCGATCTCGGAAGCCGCCATCTTGAAGAAGATGTAATGGTCGGCGGAGGTCAGGCACTCGTCAAAGGTGTAGTTGATTTCGAACTGGCCGTTGGCGTCCTCGTGGTCCACCTGGTAGACATCGATGTCCACCGCCTTCATGCTGGCGACCAACTCTTCCATGTAGCCGCGCACGCGGGACAGGGCCTTGTAGTCATAACAGGGCTTGGTCAGGGTGTCGGAAGGATCGCAGGGCACGATCTTGCCGTTGGCGTCTTTCTTCAGCAGGGAGAACTCGGGCTCCAGGCCGGTGTAGAGCTTGTAGCCCTTTTCCTTGAGCCGGGCGATCTGCTTCTTCAGCACGACGCGGGTGTCGTACTCCCAGGGCTTGCCGTGCACATGGCCGTCGCAGGCGATGCGGGCGTAGCCGGGTTGCCAGGGCACCAGGGAGATGCAATTGAGGTCGCCAACCGCCATGTAATCGGGACCGTGGGGCTCAATGCCTAGGCCCCACACGGCGAAGCCGGCAAATCCGGCGCCGGCGGTGAGCACGTCGTCCAGGTGATCGGCGGGAACGGCCTTTGTCTTGGCCGTTCCGTGGATGTCCACGAACTGGGCGAGGACGAATTTCACGTCGTTGTCTTTGAGCAGCTTTTTCGCTTCATCAGCAGTCATGGAAGCCTCCAGGGGTTGGGGTCAGTTAATAAATTCGGTTATTCAGAGCAGTACAGCCAAGGATTCGGCACCCACCGTGCCGCCGCCCAGTTCTTCGGCAATGGTGCAAAGGGTTTGCCACAGATAGAGGCCGTAGCTGCCGTCGCACCAGACCCGATAGCAGGGCACATCGTTTTTTTCTTCGGGCAGCACGGTGACGCCGACACCGACCATGGAGGTCAGCACCACCGGCGACGTACTCAGGTCCAGGGCGGCGAAGTTCACGTTGCAGCTTTGCAGCAACAAGGCATTGAGCTTGCGGCCGCTCAACAACAGGCAGGCATCCTGGCGCAATACCGGATAGACGCCGCTGGGCCGCTGGGCCGCGGCCAAGGATGCCACCAGGGCGGCATCCCCTTCGACCAGGAATTCGGTGACGCCCAGGCGCAACACCCTGCCCTTGCCCTGGGGTAAAACGCAGGCGCTGTTGGGGGCTGTCGGCACCGGTACGCCCTGGGCGGTCAACCAGGAGATGGCGCCCGGTCCCTTGCAGCCGAAACGGGGCTGCAAGGAAATATCGGCGATGGCCAGGTTGGCGGCCTCTTCCCCGCTGACGAAGACCGCACTGCTCAGCCCATCGGCCAGGGGAGAAACGGGCACGGGATTGAATGCTGCGGACATCATGCGCCCTCCTTCTGCTTGAGATTTTCCGGATCGTAGAAAGGCGTGGGCACCACCTTGGCCGCCACCATGTCGCCCCCGCTGAGGCGGATATGGAGCGTTGTGCCGACTGCGGACAACTCGGGGGAAACGAGGACCAGACCGATGTGCCGTTGCAGGCTGGGGCTCCAGGCAATGCTGGTGATGCGCCCGGCCAGCTTGCCGTTCTGGATCACCAGATGGCATTCCTTGGGAGCAGCGCCGGTGAAGTCCTTGTCCAGCATGAAGCCCACCAGTTTTTGCCGCAGCGGCTTTTTGGCGATGATCTGCAGACTGCGTTTGCCGACGAAGAAAAGCTTGTCCAGCTTCACCGCCCAATCCAGCCCGGCTTCGCTGGGCGTGGTGAGGCCGTCGGTATCCTGGCTGATGATGATGTGGCCCTTCTCCAGCCGCAGCAGACGCTGGGCTTCGACGCCGAAGGGGCGAATGCCTTCGCTCTTGCCCGCATCCATCAAGGCATCCCACAAGGCGCCGCCGAAATTGGCGGGAACGTGGATTTCATAGCCCCATTCGCCGACAAAACCGACCCGCATCAACCGGGCGGGAATGCCGGCCACGACACCCTCGCGCAGCCCCAGATAGGGGAAGGCGCTACCGGACAGATCAACGTCGGTCAGGGTAGCCAATACAGCGCGCGCCTTGGGTCCGGCCACATTCACGGCGGCGAAGGAACCGGTGTGGTTGACGATGCCGCAATCGAGCTTCCACATCGTATTGAGGCGGGACAGCTCACGGTAGATGGTGGCGGCACCGGAGGTGGTGGTGGTGAAATAGAAGTGGTCGTCGGCCAGCCGCGCCACCACGCCGTCGTCGATCACCACGCCGGATTCATCGCACATCACGGCGTAACGGGTCATCCCCACCTTGAGGCCGGCGTACTTGGAGATATAGACCCGCTCCAGGAACTCGGCGGCATCGGGGCCGATGACTTCCAGCTTGCCCAGGGTGCCCACATCGATGATGCCGACACCGCTGCGCACGGCCATGGCTTCGCCGCGAATACTGTCGATACGCTCCACACCGGGCTGGGCGTAATACTCAGGACGCTGCCAGACGCCGGCGGACATCCATACCGCGCCGAGCTTTTCGTGGCGGCCATGGATGGGTGTGATGCGCTCCGGGCTGAAACCACGGCCCGCCAGATGGGACATGGGTACCGGATGATAGAAGGGCCGCGCCGTGGTGGTGCCTACCTGCTGCGGTTCCTTGCCGGTGAGGCGGGCGAGGATGCGCAGGCCATTCATGTTGGAGTGCTTGCCTTGGCTGGGTCCCATGCCGTTGGTGGAATAGCGCTTGAGCAACTCGATGTTGTCGAAGCCTTCCTGGACGGCATTGCGGAAATCCTTGAATTGCAGGTCTTCGTCGAAATCGATGAAGTTCTTGCCGTCAGGGTGATCCACGATGGGCCACACATGGCTGGGAGATTCGGCTTCCGCCGGGATCACCGCATTAGGTCCATCGCCAAAGCCAACGTGGGACGCAGCGGCGGCACCGGCGCGCTGGCCGTCGAGCAGACGGCTGGCAAAAGTATGCACACCGTTGACCCGGCCGCAGGCGAAGACGCCGTAGGGCAGCACTTCGGGGACGAACTGCTGGAGGCCCTTGTCAAAACGCATGCGGGTGCCGGCCTGATACAGAAGATTGGCGGCTGGCGCGTAACCGATGGAAACGACCACGCCGTCGCATTCCAATTCCTTGCTCACGGCACCGACCACGCCGTCATCGAAAGCGGCAATGCGCACGGAACCCACGCTCTGCCCATCGGCGGCAGGCACGGCTTCATAGATGCAGGCGCTGCTGAACACCTGAATGCCCTTGGCCTTGACCGCGACTTCCAGTTCGCCAGCCTGATGGCTGCTGCGCAGATCCACCAGCGCCGCTACCGTGACGCCCTGCTCCGCCAGATCGATGGCGGCACGGTAACCGTCGGCATTGGCGGCCAGGACCACGGCCCGCGTCATGGGCTTGACGCCGTAACGATGAATCAGACGTTGGGCGGCGCCGGCCAGCATGATGCCGGGCAGATCGTTGTTGCGAAAGACGGCGGGCTGTTCAAAAGCGCCGGAAGCGAAAACCACGGCTTTGGCCCGCATCTTGGACATCTTCTCGCTATCCACCAGGGGCACCCAGTGGTCGGCGTAGTAGCCGGCGGCATAGGTGCCGGTGAGAATGCGGATTCTGGGGTGGGATACGGCCTTGGCCAGGATCGAGTCTTCCGTTCCGGGTTGGTAGCTCATGCTGCCGCCCGCCCTGGCGTTTTCATCCACCACCACCACCTCGGCGCCCTGGTCCGCCGCCGCCAGCGCGGCGGACAGCCCTGAGGCACCGGCGCCGATCACCAGCACATCGCAGAAGTCATACTGCTTCGGCGTGCGGATATGGGGAGTGGCGAAATCCACCTTGCCGAGGCCGGTGAGTTTGCGGAACATCCGCTCCCACAGAGGGAATAGGCGCTTGCTGTGGAAGGCCTTGTAATAGAAGCCCACGGGGAGGAAGCGGGCGAACTTGCCCAATACGCTGGCCTTGTCGTCGGCCAGGCCGCCGAAGGTATTCACCGCAGTCAGGGCCATGCCTTCCGCCAAGGGCGTGACATCGGCCCGGACGTTGGGTGTGGCATAGGGAAAACGCGCGCCGGCGCCGTTCTGCATGATCAGGTTGGCGTCGTGGTTCGCCAGGGACATGATGGAACGGGGACGGTGGTACTTGAAGCTGCGGGCCATGACCCGCTGCCCGGACGCATAGATGGCGCTGGAGATGGTGTCCCCGGCGAAGCCGCTGTAAGTCTTGCCCTCGAAGCTGAAGCTGACGGCCTTGCTGCGGTCTATCCATTCGCCGTTTTTTTGATGCATGCGCGACATCATTCGCCCTCCCCGTAGAGATAGGTGCGCAGCACCAGATCTTTTTCCGTATCGCGTTCTGCGATGAACCAGGTGTTGCTGGCGGTGTGGCACCACCATTCCTTTTTCACGCCGGGAGCGCCGCTCTTGTTGAACACATAGGCGGCCCATTCGTCGTCGCTGGCGGTGTCGGGATTGGGCATTTCCCGCAGGGCGCCCCAGTAGAAGAACTCGGAAACAGGCCGGGGGCCGTTGATGGGACAGGTCATGATTTTCATGTCGTTCTCCTCAATGGCCCACGGAGGCGGCACCCTTTTCACCCGTCAGCGCGTAGTTGCGGAAACGGTCGAGGGTGAAGCCGGTGATGAGGGGATGGTTCGTGTCGTTGGCCAGGGTGTAGGACATGGTCTTGCCGCACACGGGCGTTGCCTTGAAGCCCCAGGTGCCCCAGCCCGAATCCAGGTAGAAGCCTTCCACCGGGGTCTTGCCCATGATGGGCGCGAAATCCGGTGTCATGTCGGCCATGCCGGCCCACTGGCGCATCACCTTCACATTGGAGAGGAAGGGGAACATGTCCAACATGTGGGCGCTGAGGCCTTCGGGGAAATCCAGCGTGGAGCGGGTGGACTGCACTTCGTAGGGATCGAGGGAGGCGCCCATCACCAGCTCGCCCCGGGCGGATTGGCTGATGTAGATGTGCAGGCTGCCGGAAACCAAAATCGGATCAAGCCAGGGCTTCACCGGCTCGCTGACCATGGCTTGCAGCGGGTGGATGTAGAGCGGTGAGTCGATCTCCACCATCTTCAGGATGCGCGGCGTGGAACCGGCCACGGCGCAGAGCACCTTTTCAGTGGCGATATAACCGCGGCTGGTTTTGACGCCCTTGATCTTGCCGCCCTGGACATCGATGGAGAGCACTTCAGTCTGTTGGTGGATTTCGACGCCGCGCTGGTCGGCGCCGCGGCCGTAGCCCCAGGCCACGGCATCGTGGCGGGCAACGGAGCCGGGAGCGTGGTACAGGGCACCCATGATGGGGGCGTGGCCGCCGCAACTGATATCGATCTGGGGCACGGCCTTCTTGATGAAATCAGGACCCACCACTTCGGAAGCAATGCCGAAATGCTTGTTCACCTCGGCGCGCCAGCGGGAGGTGCGGATGGCGGAATCGGTATGCGCCAAGGTGAAATGGCCGCGGGTGGAATAGAACAGGTTGAGGTCGAAGTCCTGGGACAAGTCCTGCCACAGGCGCAGGGACTCGTCGTAGAACTGGACGCCTTCCGGCGTCAGGTAATTGGAGCGGATGATGGTGGTGTTGCGACCTGTATTGCCACCGCCGATGTAACCCTTTTCCAGCACCGCTACGTTCTTGATACCGTGGTCTCGGGCCAGGTAATAGGCGGAAGCCAAGCCATGGCCGCCAGCGCCGATGATGACCGCGTCGTAGCTGGGCTTGAGCTTTTCGTGGGCGGTGAACATCCGGGGTTCCGGATGTTCCTTGGACAAGGCGAAACGGAGAAGTCTCCAGGGCATTGCTTACTCCTAATGAAATTCGGCGCTCTTGGACGTTTGATGTTCAGCGGAACACCACGGTCTTGTTGCCGTGGGTCAGCACCCGATCTTCCAAGTGGTAGCGCAACCCCCGGGCGAGGACGGTTTTCTCGATGTCCTTGCCGTAGCGAACCATGTCTTCCGGTGAGTCGGAATGGTCGATACGGATCACATCCTGCTCGATGATGGGGCCTTGATCCAGTTCCGACGTCACGTAGTGACAGGTAGCGCCGATCAATTTGACGCCCCGGGCGAAGGCCTGGTGATAAGGCTTGGCACCGACGAAGCTGGGCAGGAAACTGTGGTGGATGTTGATGATCTGTCCCGGATATTTCTCGCACATTTGCGGCGAAAGAATCTGCATGTAACGGGCCAACAGCATCACGTCGCCCTGGGCTTCTTCAAACAAGTCCATCACTTTGGCGTAGCTCTCGACCTTGTTTTCCGGCGTGACCGGCACATGGTGGAAGGGGATGCCATGCCATTCGACAAAGCCGCGAAAAGTATCGTGGTTGGAGATGACACAGGGAATCTCGATGTCCAGTTCCTTGCTCTGCCAGCGGGCCAACAAGTCGTAGAGACAGTGTTCCTGCTTGCTCACCATGACCACCACCCGTTTTTTGCGGGCGCTGTCGCTAATGCGCCAGTCCATCTGGAATTCGGCGGCAATGGGAGCAAACTTGCGCTTCAGGGTTTCCAGATCGACGGAAAGGGAATCGGCCAACAACTCCTGGCGCATGAAGAACCGTTGGGCAAGTTCGTCGGCATGGTGGCTGGCTTCAGTGATCCAGCCCTTGTGTTCCGCCATGAAGGTGCTGACGGCAGCCACAATGCCGACGCGATCCGGACAAGAAAGAGACAGAGTGTATCGACGGGCAGAAGACATGGTTTTGACAACGCTCTCTAATGGGATTCTGTTCATTTCCGCCATGCGCCTTCGGTTACAAGAAGATTCACATGAAGAAACATTTGTGAGCATTGTGCATCATTAAGTTTCTTTGTGTCAATGTTTTTTTCACCAAAGGAAACTATAAAATATGCGACAATTCGCAAGTCTTTGAAATCAGGGGAATCCCATGGCAGGACAGGACGAACCGGGTAGCTTGGAGCGCTATCTGGGCAACACCATCAAGGAATTACGCCAGCAGCACGGCCTGACGATTGCCGAGGTGGCGGATCGGGCAGACATCAGCCGCGGCATGCTGTCCAAGATCGAAAACGCCCAAACGGCCACCAGCCTGGAAACGCTGTCGCGGTTGGCCCATGCCCTGGGCGTGTCCCTCGCCACCCTGTTCCGCCACTACGACGTGCCTGGTGGTGGCGCCCAATTGGTGAAGGACGGTGAAGGCATGGAAGTGGTTCGTCGCGGTACCAAGCGCGGCCACACCTACCACCTGCTCTCCTACGATCAGGGACCGACCAAGCAGTTCGAACCCTTCCTGATTACCATCGACCACGAGTCGGAGGTGTTCCCCACCTTCGAACATCCGGGTACCGAGTTCATCTACATGCTGGAAGGCAAGATGGAATACCGCCACGGCCAGAACACCTACGAACTGGAACCGGGGGATTCATTGACATTCAGGGGCGAGGTGCCTCACGGACCGGAAAAACTGATCGGCTGCCCGATCAAATTTATCTCCATCCTCATGTATCCCAGCCAGACAAATACGAACGCCGATTGAGCACCGTTCGCTTTAGCGAGCCCGACGGCGAAGAAAACAGTTGTCGACGTTCTCAAAGCCGACCTTCGGATAAAACCCGGTCGCTTCCGGTGCGGATAACAGAACCAGGGATACCTGGTCCCCAAGATGGGCGGCTAACCGGGCCAGGAGCGCCGCACCCACACCATGGTGCTGCCAATCAAGCCTGACCGCAAGGTCTGAGACATAACAGGCATAGGAGAAGTCCGTCAGCGCCCGGCACACGCCCACCAATTGATCTCCTTTGCGGGCCGTCAGGACGAGATTCGAGGACTGGAACATCCTGGTCATGCGATCGACATCATCCACTGGGCGACGCAACCCGGCTGCCCGGATCACTTGGATAACCTCGTCCATGGCGACGGGGGGATTAATCAAAATTTCCATCTACCTGCCATTCATCGATCATAGGAGGAGGCTGCGCATCGCAGCCTGGTTCTTTGCCTGGGCAGCCACCGCCTCGCGGCATTCGTCGCAGGACAGCTTCACCAGCATCACGATCCAGTGTCGCCGGTCACGGCCGATAAGCTGCGGACAGTGCAGGGTATGGATGTCGCTGCGTTCGCTGTCCGGCTCCACCATCACCCCCATGTTATCCACCGTGGCGGTGCAAGGTTCCAGGCGGAGATGCTCCTTGGGATCCATCAACCATTCCGCCAATCGGGCAACAATGCGCTCCGGTGCCAAGGCTGCCGTACTTTCGTTGTAGCGGGCCTCCAGGGCGGAAATGCGCCAGGTTTTTTCATCCGGCATCAGTTCCCCCATGCCCGAAGCCCGCTCCGACTCCCAAGTGAAGCGCAGCTCATCCCTGGCCTTGCGCTGGGCGGC